>NZ_JACHGW010000004.1:300000-600000 GCF_014202505.1 Armatimonas rosea
ACCCCGACCGCAAGCCCCCCGGCTCCCGCCGCCAGGTAGTAGCGTGTCAGCGCCCGCTGCCGACGCTCGTCGAGCTTGCGGTTTGCGGTCAGCGCCAGCGGCTGTGCGGGAATGGCGAGGCCACGCAAGAGCTCCCCGGCCTTTCTTCCCCCCCCTGCCCCCGCCGGGCGGGGGGGAGAAAAGGAATTAGATTCTGCTTTGTCCCCCCGCTCGGCGGGGGCTAGGGGGTTCTCAAAACTTTCCATCGCGCACCTCGAATTTCGTGGGCTTGCCTAGAGTGGGGCCGCCGTTCTTGATCCACGCCGCGGTCCACTCGAGAACCTGCTCGATAGGGACGGTCGGGTAGCCAAAGACGCGGTGGGCTTTCTGGCCGTTGGAGAGCAGGGCCAGCGGCGCTTCCTCTCCCTCGAAGTGCGGCTCTTTCCCGAGGAGCTTCCCGAGCTGGGTGGCAAGCCGGCGCACGGAGAGCTGCTCCGGGCCAGCGAGGTTGAAGATGGCCGCAGGCGATGATGCGTGGGCGAGGCTCTGGAGCGCCCACGCATTAGCATCGCCCTGCCAGACCACATTGACGGCGGCCATCGCCACGGAGATCGGAGTCCCCTCCCAGACCTTGCGGGCGAGATCGCACAGGACACCGTAGCGCAGCTCGACCGCGTAGTTGAGGCGTAGGAGGGAGACCGGGGTCTCGTAGGTATTGGCAAAGTACTCAAAAATCCGCTCGCGGCCCAGGCAACTCTGGGCGTACTCCCCCACCGGCCCCGGCGCGTCGGCCTCGACACTGCCACCCTGGTGGAGCGGGGTCAGGGGATAGACATTGCCGGTCGAGAACGCGGCGATCCGGCTCGTGGTGAAGCGCTGGCAGACCAGACCGGGCAGGAAGCTATTCATCGCCCAGGTCAGGGGCTCGTTGCCGGTTGCGCCGAACTTCATCCCCGCCATGAAGACAATGTTCTCCACATCGGGGAGCGCGAGCAGGGCATCGACATCCAGCAGGTCCGCGCCGATAGTCTCCACCTCAGCTAGCTCAAGCGCGGCGCGTGTGGCGGGGTCGGAGAAGCGGCTCACGGCGATCACGCGGCGCTTCTTGCCCACCGCACGCTTGGCCATTCGTGCCAGGGTCGGCCCCATCTTCCCCGCCGCCCCAAGAATCAGAAAGTCACCGTCGAGGGCATCCAGCGCCGCCACCACCGCCGGCGTCGGCTCTGACAGGCGCTCCTCAAGTTCGTCTATAGTCATGCCGCCACGATTCACCACCGCAGCGGCATTTTCCTTGGCTCAGTTGTCGGGGGTCTCCTCGCCCAGGAGGTGCCGGACCGTGTAGATCTGCCCTGTGTGATAGGCCACATGGAAGACCATGTACCCAAGGACCTCGGCGTAGGTTCGTCCCGGCGAGTTTTCGGGAGCCGCACTCGCCAGGTCCAGGTTGCGTGCCTTGAGGTGCTCCACTGCCTCCGTATGAACCCGAACCAGCTCCGCGTAGACCTCCGCGGCGGTCAGCGCGCGCTGCTCCTCCGAGGGCGGTGTCGCCAGGGTGCGCGGGTAGTACCAGAAGCGCGGGTCGATCAGCGGGCTGGTCAGCACGCCCTCGCCGGCAAACCGACTGGCCTCCCCGTTGGCGATATGCCCCGCCAGCTCCCCCACCGAGAGAATCCCCTCTGCAGGCCGCTTCCAGACATGGGCATCGGCGAGCCCCTTGAACGCCTCCCCGAGCTCAAAATAGGCCAGCTCCAGCCCCGTCGAATAGTGCTCAAGCACCGGTGGCCTCCTGGCCTTGGAGCGGCTGCATCAGCCCCGAGACAATCCCCTCCGTGTCGGTGAAGTAGGCCAGCCAGCCCACACCGGGGATCTCGTGCTTCTCCATCGTAATGGTGCCCCCGGCCGCCTTGACCGCCGCAATGGCATCGTCGATTGCCACCACGTCGATCACATTAATCGGGGCCTTTGGCATCTCCGGCTGCTGGGCGGCTAGCCCTCCGTTGATTCCAAATGCCTCCGCTGGGCCGGTGGTTACCAGCCAGTAGTCCATCGGACCTTCCCATTTCTGAAACTGCCAGCCAAATACCTGGCTGTAAAACGCCATCGCCCGCTCCGGGTTCTCCGCCGGGAGCTCAAAATGAATCACACGAGACATGGTCTCTTCCTCCTTTGACAGTAGTGTATCGCCTCTAGCAAACACAAGTTTACACAAGACGCGAAATTTGTCAATGGAATTTTTTAGGATTCGTTTTAGCCGAGGCCCAGCAGTGCCCGGCCCTCGCTCGCAAACGCCGCGATCCGCTCGGCGGGGGTGGCGTAGCCAGGGCACAGCATGCCATCGGCGAGGACGTAGCCGGGCTTGCCCTGCGTGCTCCGGTGCTGGTGGGCGACAATCACCGCAACTCCCTCGAGGAAGATCGCCTCTAGGTCGTCGGGGATGGGAACCCCGTTCAAGCAGGTGGGAACCAGCGGGGAGAGCTCGGGGGTGTTGTGCTCGGTCCCCGCCGTGACCACAATCCCCGCGCCGCGGAGCGCTGTGACATAGCGGCGCAGCACCTCGGGCGAGTTGCGGGTGGGAATGAGCTCCGCCGCATAGATCCCCCGGGCGACAAGCTCCGGGATCAGGCAGTCCAGCTCCTCAAACGGACAGATCGGGCTGGCTCCATCGGCGAGGGTCGGGTAGGTCGGGATTCCCCCTAGCGCGAGGATGAGCTGGTAGGCATGGTCAAAGCCCACAAAGGTCTCGGGGACATAGCCCGGCTTGCCTGCCTTCATGAGCTGCGAGCGGATCGCATTCTGGTCCAAGGCACCGTCGCGGCCCTGGAGCGCCGCCTCAAACGCCTGGGCGACATGGCGCTCCTGGAGAAAGACTGTCTCCACGGGGCAGCCGTGCCGCGCCGCGATCGCCTCGCGAATCTGAGTCGCGTCTAGCGGGACCTCCAAGAGCTCGGCCAGTCGGTCCACCATCGCCGCCATGCGCTCCGAGTCGCTGGTGCGAATCACCGAGAGTAGCGCCTCTGCCTTGGAAGAGAGCGGCGCAAGCTGCGTGATTCCCTTCCCACAGAGATAGAACTTGCCCGGGTTGCCAGGGTCGTTGATCTTCACGCCCGCCGCCTGCAGCTGCGGGACGAGGCAGATCACCTCCAGGCCAAAGAGGGGCGTGATCCCCTTCTCGCCCGCCAGGCGTGCAAACTCGGCGTAGACACTCCAGTCGTAGTAGTTGCTTGCACCCAGCACGGAGAGGCCCTCCGCCTCGGCAAGAGCCACCGCCTGCGCGACACTGGCAAAGGCGGAGAAGTTGGGGGGAAGGTGGACATGGGCATTGAGCCGGGGGGTACTCGGTGTAGTCATGGTGCTACTTTACCGTATTTCCCCCGCACTCCGATTCCGGCTTGCTTGCCGGAAAAGTTAATATCTGGTATCCTACCCCTGCTTTGAAAGCCGTTCTGGTCCCCAATCTGGTGGAATACCACTCGGTCAGCATGAAGCGCTATGCGCAAGAGCTGACACAAGCCCTCCTCAACCTCAACACCCCTGGCTGGCAGTATGAGTCCCTCACCTGTCACCATGTCGAGCCCATCGCCAAGCTACTACCGGGCAACCTGGGGGTGCAGACTGCGGAGCGGCTGGGGCGGCTGGTGCGCTATCCGCTTGTCGCCAAGCAGGCAAAGGGCGATCTGTTCCACATCTTAGACCATAGCCACGCGCACTTGATCGACTCGCTCACGCCCGAGCGCACCCTGATCACCTGCCACGACATCATCCCCCTTCTGGCCAGCCGGGGCAAGATCGATATCCCGGTCACCCCCAACGCCCGCCGTAACTTCCCCAAGATAATCGCGAATCTCGAGCGCGCCCGCGCCGTGCTGGCGATCTCGGAGTCTACCAAGGCGAACCTGCTGGAGTACACCAAGATCCCCGCCGAGAAGATCCACGTGGTCTACTACGGGGTCAACCCGCGCTTCACCGCCACCCCGCCGAATGGTCAGACCCGGGAGCAGGAGCGCACTGGGGTGCTCGCGGAGTACAAGATTCCTGCCGATGCCCGGGTGCTGATGCATGTCGGAACCACGGGGCGCTATAAAAACAATCCCGCGCTGGTGAAGCTACTGCACGCCCTCGATCCCAATACCTACTTGCTCCGGGTGGGAGCGCCGTTCTACGACGACGAAGAGGCGCTGGTGGATAGCCTGGGAGTGCGCTCGCGGCTGATCCAAGCGGGGAAGATCTACGACGATGCCCGGCTGGCGGCACACTACCGCGCGGCGGACTTGTTTGTTTTTCCTTCAATTTGGGAAGGATTTGGCTGGCCGCCTCTGGAAGCCATGGCCTGCGGGACCCCCGCGGTCACCAGTAATGTCGCCTCGCTCCCGGAAGTGGTCGGGAGTGCGGGGGTGACAGTCGGCCCCCATGATCATGCTGCCCTGGCCGCTGCGGTCGACTCGCTCCTGAAGGACACTTCCCGCCTGGAAGCCCTGCGGGTTCAAGCGGTCGCGCAGGCCGCACGCTTCACCTGGGAGCGCTGCGGGAGCCAGACACAGGCGGTGTATGAGAAAGTGACACGATGAAGGTAATTATTACAGGAGTCGCCGGATTTATCGGTGGCCATGCGGCGCGACGGTTTCTCGCACAGGGTGCCGAGGTGGTGGGAATCGACAACCTCTCCCGGCGCGGCAACGCGGAGAACCTCGATGAGCTTCGCCAGCTTCCGGGCAAGTTCACGTTTGTCTTTGGCGATATCCGCAATGAAAACGACATGATGCGGGTCTTCGCCGCGCACACGGACGCAGACGTGGTGCTCCACCTTGCCGGCCAAGTCGCGGTGACAACCTCGGTGACCAACCCCCGCATGGACTTTGAGGCCAACGCGCTCGGGACCTTCAACCTCCTGGAGGCCACCCGCCAGCACTGCCCCACCGCCGCCTTTCTCTACTCGTCGACCAACAAGGTCTACGGCGGGATGGAGCAGATCGTCATTATCGAAAAAGACGGCCGCTATGCCTACCGCGATATCCCCGAGGGGATGGTCGAGGAGACCCCGCTAGACTTCCACTCCCCCTACGGCTGCTCCAAGGGCACCGGCGACCAGTATGTCCGGGACTACGCCCGCATCTACGGCCTCAAGACCGTGGTCTTCCGCCAGAGCTGTATCTACGGCACCCACCAGTTCGGGATCGAGGACCAAGGCTGGGTCGCCTGGTTCACGATCGCAACTATCCTGGGCAAGCCCATCACGCTCTACGGCGATGGCAAGCAGGTGCGTGATGTGCTCTGGGTGGACGATCTCATCGACCTCTACCAGGCCGCGATCGCCAAGATCGATGTCGCCGCGGGGAAGGTCTACAACGCGGGCGGTGGCCTCGCCAACACGATGTCCCTGCGTGAGCTCCTGAGCTACCTCGAAGAGCTCGCGGGCCATCCCATCCGCCCCGCCGAGGCACAGTGGCGCCCCGGCGACCAAAAAGTGTTTATCGCCGACTGCACCCGAGTCCGTGAAGAGCTCGGCTGGAGCCCCAAGGTCGGCCCGAAAGAAGGTGTCGGGCGGCTCTGGAGCTGGACCCACCCCAACCGCGCCCTCCTGGAAAAAGTGCTCGGATAGCGCCTCCCACTCTTTAATTATCGCGCCGTAACAGTAGCTGAGTCGTCTCAGCTACTGTTATTTTTTTGTCTCCCCTCTTCATATAAGCCCCCAAAGTAGGCCTCAGCAAATAGAACAACACTCTATCTTGACCTCAAAAACAGTTTTGAGAGTGTGTATTTTTACACACCAGTAAACATTCTGTATAGATACTCGTCCATCAGATCCAGTTCCATGTCACTATCAAAATGCATCATACATACTAAATTAAACTAACTAAATAAAAAGTTATCATGGGACAGGCTATGAAAACCAAGAAAAAGCCCGTACGTGTCCTGTATCTGGATCATACAGCACAACTAAGTGGCGGAGAGATCGCACTACTCCGGCTTATCAGTAACTTAGATCGATCACTCGTCGAGCCCGTCGTCGTTTTGGCAGAAGAAGGACCGCTGGTCGCCCGTCTTCGTGCCCAGCGGATTGAGACTCATGTTGTCTTACTCACGGAGAAGATTCATCAGGTCCGGAAAGACGAGCTAACCTATAAAGGCTGGGTAAAAGCACTCGGCAATGTCCCTCTGTTCTGGCACTATGCGCAGACGGTTGCCACGTTTGCCCGGCAAAACTCGATCGAACTAATCTATACCAACTCCCTGAAGTCCGACTTCTACGGCGCACTGGCAGGGCTGCAGGCACGCCTCCCTGTGATCTGGCATGTCCGCGATCGGATCGAGTCGAGCTATCTCCCGAAGCCGGCGACGGCCCTAGTTCGCCTGTTTGCCCAGTGGCTTCCCGTCTGCGTCGTGGCCAACTCCCACGCGACACTGGAGACCCTTCAGCTGCCCTCGACGAAGCCCTCGGAGGTCGTCTATAGTGGCTTCACGCCCGAGTTTTGCGCGTGCTGTCAAGAGCCACGTGCTCAAAACGAGCGCCCACAGGTGGGACTAGTCGGGAGGATCGCGTCGTGGAAGGGGCAAGAGATTCTGATTCGCGCCGCAGCACAGCTCCTGAGCCGCGGCACACAAGCACACTTTCGGATCATTGGTGCCCCGCTTTTCGGGGAGGACGAAGAGCTCGAGCGGCTGAAGCACCTTGTCGGTGAGCTCGGGATTGAGAGCCATGTCTCGTTCTTGGGCTTCCAGCCCGATATCCCACAGCAGCTACTCCAGCTCGATATCCTGGTCCATGCCAGTACGACACCGGAGCCCTTTGGACAGGTCGTTGTTGAGGGAATGCTGGCCGGGCTTCCGGTGATCGCAACCGACGGCGGCGGGGTTCGGGAGATTATCACCCACGGCCAGACGGGGCTCCTGGTTCCCTGCGGCGATGTCGATGCACTCGCCCAGAGCCTCCAGCGGCTTCTTGATAGCCCCGCTGAGGCCGCAGAGCTTGCCGCTAAGGGACGTGCCCATGCGCAACAAACCTTTACCATCGCGCACTCGGCCCGTGCCAGTGAGCAGCTCTACCGGCGCGTCCTTGACCATTGGCAGGCGGCGGCACAAAAAACCGCTACCCCACCCCGACAGCTTATCTATGCGGGCTGGGCAGCGGTTGTGGTGGTGCTGTTTGCGCTGGGGGAGCTACAGATTTTTCAGTAGGAAGCTCAGCATCAGGCGGCGGGAGTGGCGGCTCTGGGCAAAGTCTCCAATCCCATGGCGGCTGGTGGGCGACGGATAGTACATCATCTCAAAGTCCTTCCCGGCCTTCTGGAGCTGGTAGATCAGCTGCACCGAGTTCTGTAGGTGGACATTGTCGTCCATCATCCCGTGCACCAGCAGCAGTTTTCCGTGGCAGTTGGCCGCGCCCTCCAGACACGAGGCGGCGCGGTAGCCATCGGGGTTGAGCTGTGGGGTGGACATGTAGCGCTCGGTGTAGATCGTGTCGTAGAGAGCCCAGTCGGTGGGCGGTGCGCCCGCGATCCCGCACTTGAACATCTTCGAGTGGGTTAGGGCGTAGGCGGTCATAAAGCCCCCAAAGCTCCAGCCCTCGATGGAGAGCCTGTCCTTGTCGGCATAGCCCTGGTCCACCAGGTAGGTCAGCGCGTCCTCGATATCTTGCAGCTCGCGTACACCAAACTGCTTGTAGCTGCACTTCTGCGCCGCGGTGCCGCGCGGGTTGGCGGTCCGGTTGTCGCACTTGAAGACAATGATCCCGTTTTGGGCGAGGAACTGGTCGCGAACACTCCCATTGACACTTCCGTAGCTATTGCGCGCCGTTGGGGCACTCGGTCCGGCGTAGACCGGCATGTAGACCGGGTAGCGCTTCTTGGGATCGTAGCCGGGCGGCAGGAGCAGGGTGCCCTCCAGGACATAGCCATCGCGCGCCTTGATCGTCACAAACTTGCCCGTCCCGAGCCGGTACTGCGCACCCGCGGTCGGGGGGTCGTACTTGATCACCGTCTTGAGAACCGCCCCTGTCTTGCCGTCGCAGAGGCGCACCATACCGGGATTCTCGGCGGTCGAGTAGGTATCGAAGTAGAACTCCTCGGTTGGGGAGAAGCTGACCGCGTGGGTCCCCATACCCTGAGTCAGGCACTGCGGCGGGGTCTTTCCATCGAGCGGCGCTCGGTAGAGGTGGCTCCCGGAGACATCGACCCCATTGCCTTGGAAGTACACCAGCCCCTTGGCCTCATCGAGTCGCGTGACTCCCTTCATGTCATACGCGCCCTTGGTGACCTGCGCGACCAGCGTCCCGTCTTGCTTGTAGCGGTAGAGGTGCCGGAAGCCATCGCGGTCGCTGGTCCAGAGGAAGGTGCCATCGGCGAGCCACGTGGGATCGTCGGTGACATCGATCCACTGGGCGCTTTTCTCGGAGATCAGCGTGCGGGAGTCGTTGCCGGTGAGGGCATCGGCGCTACGGAGCTCGAGCTGGCTCTGGATTCGGTTCTGGAGCTGGTAGTAGAGGCGCTTGCCATCGGGGGTGAAGGCAAAGCGGACGATCAGCAGGTCCTCAGCGACAAAGGGGCGCGTGTCCACAAAGACCGGCTCGCCGCCGTCCACCGAGACGATTCCTAGCTTTGCGGTCGGGTTGGGATCGCCGGGGAGCGGGTAGTCCCAGTCCTCGGTGGCGTCTTGCTGGCGCTTGGTGTGGTCCTGAATCCGGTACTTCTTCACCCCGGACTCATCGAGGCGCAGGAAGGCGACATGCTTGCTATCGGGGCTCCAGCGAATGGCGTAGCGACTCCCCCGCCCGTAGACCTCTTCGTCGTAGACCCAGTCCAAGATGCCGTTTAAGATGGTCGCGGAGCCGTCCTTGGTGAGCTGCTTGTCGTCGCCGCCCTGGCTATCCTTGACATAGAGGTTGTTGTTCTTGACAAAAGCCGTGTAGCGCCCATCGGGGCTGGTCAGCCCTGTCCCCACGGCCCGTCGCCCGCGCCGGCCTGCTACTGTTACCCGAGAGGTGTCCTCCACGGTACTGTCCTTGGGTTTTGGCACTTCCTTGCCGGTTCGGGCGTCGATATAGCGGTCCACTCCGTCTTTGGAGAGCTTGTAGACACTCCCGCTCGCCCAGGTCACCGCCCCCTGCGGAGTCGCCGAGAGGCTCACCCCCGCCCCCCCGAGGGCCTCGTCGAAGGTGAAGACCTTTGTCTGAGCAAAGGCGGGTGCCGCGCACACGAGGGCTGCGGCGAAGAGAAGAGAAGCTCGCATGGGATATTATACCGGGGGTGCTCGGGGATTGAAATCCCCGGCACAGATTAGGGAGCGCCCCGGGGGCGCGGGAAAACACAGCGTATCGTCCCTTGAGCGCTTGGGGCCGCACAGCCGATACTGTTATCAGCCATGCCTGATAGATCGCCGAAGCGCTTTAAGTCCGCCCGCCGCCCCGTGTTGAAGGTGCGAAGAACCCCTCGGTTTCTTCGTCGTTTTGTCTTCGATGGCGAGCCCTATGTTGGCGTTGTGTCCGCAATTGCTCTGGGCAACTATCGCTACCACCAAGCCTTTCTACTCTGGCGAGGCGACAATAAGGCCAACCAGCCACTACGGATTATCTGGACGATGCCACGCTATGATTATTGGCTCTGCGATATGGATAAGATTCCGCCCGAAATTGCGCTCCCACACCGTGACATCCTTCCTCGTGAGCTCGTAGTCTGTGTTCGTCAAGCGCGTCAGGCAGGTTGGACAGGTGAGCTTCGCACTCATGCCCCGTTTGACTGGGTCGTAGACGATCATGCCCGATAAGACCCCAAAACGCCACCAGATTCCCCGTCGCCCGGTTGTCAAGAAGACAAAAGCACGACTCCCCCTCCGTCGGTTTGTCTTTGACGGAGAGCTTTATGTTGGCTTGGTAACGCCTGAGATTTATCCACCGATGCAACACTACTGGTGCCAGCAGGCGTATACCCTCTGGCGTGGCGAACGTAAGCGCTCCCAGCCCCTCAAGATCCTCTGGCCCGGTTTAAAGGAATACCATTTTTGCCCTTGTGGCTACTGTGATCCTCCGCCTGAGTACCGTCTCCACTCCATCACTCCTCGTGAGCTCGCTGGCTATGTGCGTCAGGCACGAGAGCAAGGTTGGACGGGTGCGCTTCGAACTCCCATACCTTTTGAGCTTGTCGTGGATGATGTGTCAGAAGATCATTCGCGGATGGGAATAAGCGTCGGGCAGTAAATTACCCGCCTACGGTTAAGGGAGCGTCCCGAGGACGCGCGAAACGCTGAGTTCTCCGCGCCCACGGGACGCTCCCAACCTGCTGCCGGGGACTTTAGCCCCCGGCACGCGTCATTTTCCAAACACCCCTGGTGGGTCGGGGAAACCTTCCTGAACCTCGGCGAGCTGTACAAAAAAGAGGCGTGGCGTCCCGTCGGGGAGGGTGCGGAAAAAGAGCCGATGGACGTGCATTCCGCCTGCGGTACGTGCCTCGACCTCGGCCTTGATCCACTCCGGCTCCCCAACGGGACGGTAGAGTAGCGGCGCGGCAGAGGTCGAGAGCGCCCCGACTCGCTTGGCGGAGGTAAGCTCCCAGTGCTGGATATCGGTCGTGGGGAACCTCTTGGAGAGCGCTTGCAGGCGCTTCTGCCAGTAGCTCTTTTGCTGCTCCGCAAACGGGTGCAGGGAGTAGGAGCTACCAGGATTGGCGTAGAGGGTGGGCAGGTAGGCAAAGTCAAACTCCGCCGCCAGCGCCGCGGAATCTCGCTGTGCCCAGGCTCTCTCAATGCGGGCAATTGCTGCCCGCAGGGCGGGCAGCTCGGACTCAGGAAGGGAAGTGGGAGCCTTACTAAGATCGGCGCTCACAAAACAGCGGGCTCCTGCGGGCGGACGCGGCGCGAAGGTCCCCGGCGGAATGGGCTGGTCGTAGCGAAAGTTGGCGGAGACCTGCAGCATCCCTGTCTTCCACCAGTGGTACTCTCGCTCTTCACGGATCAGCAAGTGGGTTTTCGGGTCGGCCCAGAGAAAGACCGTGTCGTTACGACGAACCGTGCCCCCCTTGCCCGTATAGAGCGAGATGCTTCGATGACTCTGAGCGGAGAACTGCAAGGTCGGCCTGCCCTGTCGGACACGCGGTTGCCGGGTCCAGGTGAGTCCTTGGGTGTTCGTGACCGGGTCGAGGATTCTCTTTTGGTTTGCCTTCCGCATACGCAAGACCTCGGCGGGGGCTGCACTCGTCGAGCCCTCGAAGATCAGATAGGCATCCTGCTTGGAGTCGTAGCACCAAGAGCCCTCCGGGGTCCAGACAAAGACTCCCTCGTTCACCCCTGCACTATCTACCGTTGTCTCGATGCGGATTGCGGGAGGATTGATCCGAAGGGTATGGTGCGAGACCATCCTCTGTGTGTCTTTTTTCTCGTCCCAGGCCCGTAGCGTGCTGTCCCATGACGCGGTATTGACTCTTCGCAGAGCCTTTTCCACAGGAGCCAGCGCCGAGGCAGGATGCGGCACCAAGACAATGCCCGCCACGATCCCGACAACTGCCGCCGTCCCAGCGAGTGCCAAGAGGAGCCGATAGGGTGGTCGGCCACTCGGTGGTGGCAGAGCCTTTAGCGTGCGGTCACGGAGTGCCGGGGCGGGTTTTGCATCGGCGTAGAGCTGCTGGGCCTGCTGCTCCAGCTCAGAATTATCCATGAAAAGCCTCCTCAGAGAGAATGGTCCGTAGTTTTCCGACCGCCTCATAGACTTGGCTCTGGACAGTCCCGATAGGCAACTGTAGAACCTTGGCCGCCTCTTTATGGGTAAGCCCCTCCGCCTTGACCAGCAAGAACGCCTCACGCTGCGCCTCACTCAGACACACGAGAGCGCTCGCAAGTGTCAGACGAACGAGTATCTGAGACTCACTCCCGACAAGCGGAAGGTCGGTGAGTGGCGCAAGGGGAAGACGCTCGCGGCGCTGGCGAAGGGCACGGGAGCGAAACACGGCGATACGGAAGAGCCAGGTCTGGTGGGTCGAGCGCCCCGCAAACCGGGGAAGGCTCTCCAGTGCAGCGAGAAATACCTCCTGCGTGAGGTCTTCCGCATCTTCCTGGCAGCCTCCGCAGAGGCGCAGGCAGAAGCGATAGACCCGCTCGCTGTGCGTATCATAGAGGTGGGTGAGGCGACGGTGGGAGCTATTGGTGCGCATTCTCACTGTTAGAGTCGCAGACGGGGCGGGTTTTGTTGGGAGACACACCCAAATAATTTCCGCGCCCTATCAAACCACGCAGGCCGGGGATTGAAATCCCCGGCAGAAGGCAAGGAGCGCCCCGTGGGCGCGGGAAGCGCTAGGCACCCAGCGCGTCCTCGGGACGCTCCTAATTTGCTGCCGGGGATTTCAATCCCCGGCCTGCCCTACAGCTTGATCCCTGCCCTGTCGAGGACATCCCGGTCGCGCTCAAAGGTGAGCTCCGGGGCCGCCAGGGTCCAGGACACCACCCGTTTCTCTCCGTTAAGACGAACCCGCCCCGCGACCACCACCGTGCGCTGGGTGGGCTTTCCGGGCAGGTTGAGCGCGTACTCCAGCCGGGTCATCTTCAGCCCGCCGCGCTCGACACTCTCCAGCCGAACCCGCTGGTACTCCTGCCCCCAGCCAGAGAGGCGCTCGTCGAGGCGCTCCAAGATCGTACGGGGGCTGAGGCCCTCGCTCAGGTTCAGGAGCTTCTGCTCAAAGATCGCCCCCGATGGCGCTAAGAGCTCGGTGGAGTCGGGACTTGCGTGGCTAAGCTGCCAGCTGACCCGCCGAAGGTCACGGTCCTCAAAGAGGAGTAAGGCGTCCTCGGGGATGGGGGTTGGCGTGGGGCGAGGTCGAGTTGTTACCGCGACCCGCCGGGGAGACTTGGGGAGCGAGAGCCACGCCCGGACACTCAGCCCCACTACCAGCACCGCGAAGCCGCCTGCTAGAAGAATCAGCCCCTTTGTAGGAGCGTCAAAAAAAAGTTTCTCGGTTTTGTCAGATTCAGCCATGTTCACCCGTTCTACAGACGCAAATCCGACAAAAAGGTGACAGAGAAAATGTTAGCAGTGGTAGAATCCGCAGCGATTTTTGGGGTGGACGCCTACGGCGTCCGGGCAGAGGTCAATGTCTCAGGGACCGTTCCGAGCTTTACGATCGTGGGGCTCCCCGATGCGGCGGTGCAGGAGAGCCGAGAGCGCGTCCGGGCGGCGATTCGCAACAGCGGCCTGCGCTTCCCCTACGAGAAACGCATCATCGTTAACCTCGCCCCCGCCGATATCCGAAAAGCCGGGCCCGCCTTCGACCTTCCTATCGCTGTCGGCCTGCTAGTCGCCACCGAGCAGCTCGCCCCGGAGCAGCTTGCCGAGACCGTCTTTATCGGGGAGCTGGGCCTCGATGGTGCGGTGCGCCCGGTCTCGGGGATTCTCCCCCTGGCGCTCTGGGCACGGCAGAGCGGACGGCGGCGGCTGATTGTCCCCGAGGCCAACACCCGTGAGGCTGCGATTGTGGGCGAGGTCGATGTGTATGGGGTGACATCGCTGGCCCAGGTGCTGGAGATCCTCAACGAGCCCGAGTTCTTTGTTCCCGTGCGGGAGGACCCGCAGAAGATCCTGGCGCACCGGGGCAGCAGCGATGTGGACTTCTCCGATGTCAAGGGCCAAGCGCAGGTCAAGCGGGCGCTGGAGGTCGCGGCGGCGGGCGGGCACAATCTCCTGCTGATCGGCTCTCCGGGCGCGGGAAAGACCATGCTGGCGCGACGGCTCCCGACCATCCTGCCGACGCTCTCGGTCGAGGAGGCGCTGGAGGTCACGAAGCTCTACTCGGTCTCGGGGCACCTTGCCAGCGGCGCGGCCCTGGTCACGGAGCGCCCGTTTCGCTCGCCGCACCACACGATCTCCAACGCGGGACTCACGGGGGGCGGCTCGATCCCTCGTCCCGGTGAGGTCTCCCTGGCACACTTCGGGGTTCTCTTTCTCGATGAGCTCCCCGAGTTCAACCGCGATGTGCTTGAGGTGATGCGCCAGCCACTCGAAGACGGCCACGTGACCATCGCCCGGGCCGCCGCATCGCTGACCTACCCCGCGCGCTTCACCCTGGTGGCGGCCATGAACCCCTGCCCTTGTGGCTTCTACGGCGATCCGGTTCGGGCGTGCTCCTGCTCTCAACAGGCGGTCGCCAAGTACCTCGCGCGGGTCTCGGGACCACTGCTCGACAGAATCGATATCCACCTGGAAGTCCCACGCCTCCACCACGACGAGCTCACCGCCCCACCCGCGGGCGAGAGCTCCACTGCAATTCGGGGGCGTGTGGAGCGGGCACGAGAGCTACAGCGGCGACGATTTCTGCGTGAGCTTCACACGGTCTTGGACGGCCATGAGCTCCCGGGAGAAAAAGTCCCGCTGGCCACTGCGTCACCTTCCCCCAGCACGTTCTGCAACGCCCACATGTCCTCGCGCCAGCTCCAGCGCCACTGCACGATGGAGCCTGAGGCAAAATCTCTTTTAAGCTCGGCGATTACCGCGATGCAGCTGTCGGCGCGCGCCTACGACCGCATCCTGAAAGTTGCCCGCACCATCGCCGACCTTGCCGCCTCGGAGACCATTGGGGTTGCCCATATCGCCGAGGCGGTGCAGTACCGGACACTGGACCGTAAGTTCTGGCGCTAGTGAAAGCCGGGGAGGAAGTCCTTCTCGGCCTCGAACATCTCCAGCGCCATGGCCTTAATCTCGGCGGGTGAGCAGCAAGCCATGGTGAGCGGGTCGAGATAGAGCGCATGGATCGCTTTCTCAATGCTCTTCTCGATCGCCGCTTGCGCCCCGAGCTCGTACATGGCCATGTTCATCTGGCAGACGCCGGCCATCTGGCTGGGGAGCTTGCCGTAGCGGGTCGGGTTGATCCCGTTGCGGTCGACCATGCACGAGACCTCGACAATGCCATCGTGTGGGAGGTTCTCGATCAGCCCGCCGGTGTTGGGGACATTGCCATGGATGCGAAACGGGGTGTCTTTCTCACGGGCCTCGATAATCCAGCTCGCGTACTCCCAGGAGCGCTCCCAGCCCACGGGTTTCTCGCCGCGGACCATCGCCTCCCGCTCGGAGTCGGCGTTGGCGCGCCAGGTCGGCCAGTTGTCGGCGTAGAAGCTCGTGCCACCGTCGTAGCCGAACCGCGAGTACTTATGGAGCAGGTCCTTGCGCTTACGGTAGTAGGGCAGGTACTCCGAGAGGTGCCCCGACGACTCGGTGATAAAGGCACCAAAGTGGACACACATGTCTTTTCGGACGACATCTTTATGGTGGCTGGGCAGGTCCTTGGGGCCATAGACCAGGTTCTCCGGGTTGTCGGGCAGGCCCTCCGCGACCGTCAGCTCCAGCTCCTGACGGAACTTCTCATAGAGCACGGTGTCGTAGAGGCTCTTGCCGTGGTGGTTGAGCCGGGTGAACCAGGCCAGGTGGTTGATGCCCGCGCACTCCCAGTCCATCTCCGCGTAGGGCACTCCCGCGTAGCCCGCCAGCAGGTGGCTCGTCCCCTGCACCGAGTGGCACAGCCCGACAATGGGCAGAGTCGAGACCCGTGCGGCCGCAAGGCACATCATGCTCATGGGGTTGGTGTAGTTGAGCACGATCACGTCGGGGCACAGCTCCTCGGCATCCCGCAGCACGTCCAGCCAGACAGGGATCGTCCGGAGGGACTTGAAGAGCCCACCCGGTCCAATCGTATCCCCGATGCACTGGTTGACCCCGTACTTGGCGGGGATATCGTTGTCGTGGCGGACACAGCCCAGGCCGCTCACCTCGATACAGTTGGTCAGGTAGTCCGAGCCAGGGAGCATCTCACGGCGGTTGGTGGAGCCAATAATCATCCACTTCTGCGCGAGCCCCTTCTCGTGCACCAAGCGGGTCAGCAGGGCGACCATGGTCTTGAGCCGGCTCTCGTCGGTATCCACCAGCGCAATCGTCCCACCCTGGTTGCCGGGAATGTTGAGGATATCGCTTGTCAGTCGTGGGGTGAAGCCGGAGCCCGCCCCCATCATTGTCACTTTAATCGGACGCAGCATCGTCCCGGGGAGGCCCCGCTCCTGCGCGTCTTGCGTGTGGGCAGCGTGGCCCGCCTTCTTCTCTTCAGCCATGAACTAGGGTTCGGCAGCAACGAGAGGTTTCCCTGCAAGTGCAGCTACTGGCGATGTAGATGCATTGGCAGCGATAACGCTTTGTACGAGCGGCTCCAGTGCAGAGAGAAGCTCTCTCCAACCGAGCAGCTTCGTGAGATCGAGAATTCCACGTCGCTCCTCAAGGGCACGCAAAATGACCCCCAGCTGTTCTTGGGAGAGCCAGCCGTCTGTAAATGACTGTCGCAATCGCCACGAGGCACTCCCTTCACGCAGTGTCGGATCGAGGGTGCAGAGAATAGCTTCCGCAAGCTGGAGTACGTCGGCAACTTCCTGCTCACTGCACGGCTGGCCCTGTCGATGTTTCAATTGCATCCAGCGCTTCTGAATCTCCTCGATTGTCCAATGAGGCGGCTCAGGATTCTCGAACTTTTCTGACATTACCGCATCGTAGACCACAAGCTGAAGCTGCCATCCTTGTTCGGCATCGATTCTTTTTGCAAGCTCAATAAGCTCACGATCTCGCGAAAATTCGGCATGGGTGCGCAGTGCAACAACAACGCATTTGTCAGGACGTCGGGCAATCAAATCAATACGTGTTGAAGTGGCGATAAATGCAGGAAGCTCTGCGATGGAAGGGCGACACTGCACGGAAAACCCCTCAGCGGCAAGCTCCCGCGCCAGCTCGGCGAGAGTGTCGTCGTAGCTGATTAGTAACACCGATTTCATCAGATTGTCACCATCAAGCCGTACAGGATCGTCTCCCAAAAACACACAATTGTTACCTGTACGGGAATGGAAACCGGCTCCCCCTGCCAAACTTCCCGAGCGGCTGCCTGAACCCGTTCTTGCCACTCTCGAAGTCTCTCCCGATTGTGGCTCTGGTAAGAAACAGGTGGTCCTTCCAAGACAAACTCAACAGGCAATATCTGAAGCAATTTTACCTCAAGCACCAAACCGAGCAAGCAACGCCAGAATCTCGTCCTTGCGTTCGACTTGCTCGGCGAGGGCTACGGGCGTAAGAGTCACGTAGCCCTTTTGGTAAACCTTAGTGGTGTAGGAGACATGGGGGCTGGCTCCCGCATCCAGGAGGATTTCGACGGCCTCGGGACAGTTCCCGCGTACTGCCTCCATCAAGAGCGGTATGGAAAAGGGGTCACCCCGCGCATCGTCCTCATTGGGACTTGCCCCCAGAGACAGCCACAGTCGCATCGCCGCTAGCTTCGCATCGAGGTGGCGCTCCAGTGGTCGCCCTAAGTGAGGCACCACGCACATATTGGGGATCGACTGGTGCAAGAAGTTATTTTTCTCCGCTTGGGTCAACAAGTTCTCCCCGATAAACTCAAGTGAAAACCCCTCCTCCCAGACCTGGCGCTCCGTCCCACTGTAGAGCAAACGCCCATTTAGCCCCAAAAGTCCCTCCAGTTCTCCGAGGATGAGGGTGGAGTCAAGTTGATCGAGGTACGGTTTCGGTGGGACGGGACTTGGAGGAATGGGAGTGGCAAACTCCGCTTCTAGCTCTGCAACCCTTTGAAACAGATACGCCAAGCGCGGCTCACGTTTCTTTTGTCCGGCGAGAAATGCTTCCTCGTCAAAGGGCTTGCCTGTCGCCTCGCCTGTGGCAATCCAGCAGTCTCGTTTTGTCTTCCCCAGCGCGGTGACGATATCCTCGCGCCGGGTTCCGGGGAGGCAGTACGGCAGAAGCGCATCGGGATTCCCCGCCAGGGCAGCCAGCTCTTCGAGTGTTTTGTAGCGAATAGGATCATCAGAGCCGCTGTCGGAGCCCACCCAATAATCGGGTGCGGAATCGAACGTATCGACCAGCAGGCCGTTCTCAAAGAGCTCGTACTGGGCAATGTCACCGTCGTACTCGCTGAGATACAGCACGGGGAGCCGTGTCTGCTCGGCGATGACTCTTGCCTCGCAGCGATAGGGATAGACCGAGACCCAGCCGTTCTGGGGTTCCGCCGAGACCCACGCGATACTGGCGGTCGCCTCTATCGCCCCGCGAACCCACGCGACCTCGGTGGTGCGAACGTGGAAATTATGAAATGTACTCCCCATGCGCCACGCACTCCACGTGCTGTCTCAAAAACGGAAACGCCCCGTGCGGGGCACGGGGCGTTTTTTACGGTTCCTACTCCTACCGATAGAGCGGGCCGTAGGTGGCGCAGGCGCGGTAGTCGGCGGATTGGGGCTCTAGGGCACCGAAGCGGGTCCACGACGAGGGACGGAAGACGCTGGCATCCGACACATTGTGCATGTCCACGGGGATACGGAGCATCGACGCCAGGGTGATGAGATCGGCCCCGATATGCCCACGGGAGATCGCGCCGTGGTTGGCCCCCCAGGCGTTCATCACGGAGTAGACATCCACAAACGGCCCGACTCCGGTCAGGTTCGGGGCAAACCAGGTGGTCGGCCAGGTCGGGTTCGTGCGGGCATCGAGGATGTCGTGGACCGTGTCGGGGAGGGAGACCGTCCAGCCTTCGGCGATCTGGAGCACCGGGCCGAGGCCGCGCACCAGGTTCAGGCGGAACATCGTGCAGGGGATATCGCCCAGGGTCGTGAAGTCCGTGCTCCAGCCCCCGCCGGGGAAGTACTCCACCACCGATGCGCACCACTTAGTTGCGGCCAGCGCCTGCTTGGCCTCGTCGTCCTCGATCTCGTACCAGGGCTTGAGGCCGTGGCCGGTCCAGTCCAGCGCCGCCGGGCCGGAGTTGATGAGGTGCAGCAGCCCGCCTGCCGCCTTGCCCGTGAGCGTGTGCCCGGAGACGCGCTGGACGGCGTCGGGGGACCAGTAGGTGCGCACATCGGCGAAGAGCTGCGCCTCACCCTGGGTTAAGAGATGGCCCCAGAGCATCGACGCGCCGTTCATGGCATCGTTCTCGGTGGCGACGATGTAGGGCTGGCGGATGCCGTTCCAGTCGAAGCTCGTGTTAAGGATCGCTTCATGGAAGTCCCCATTGGGGAAGTGGTCGGTCCACTGGCGCTGGCCCTGGAACCCGCCGACACTGGCATTGTGCCCCCGCGACTCCTCGATATAGCCCAGCTCTGCCAGCTTCGGGTTGCCCACCATGAGGTCGCGGGTGATGAGCGCCAGCTTGATACTGGTCGCCCAGTCCGCGTCCTTCTGCTCGCGGGTGCGCTGCTTGTGGGGCGGGTTGGTGTCCGCGCCCTCAGGGCAGTGGGTCTTCACCCAGGCAAGCGCCCGCTCGAACTCGTCGTGGTCAAAGATCCCCTTGTCGATGCGGCGCACGAACTCGGTCATGTCCACAAACTCAGGGCGCATTCCCAGGAAGCTCTCGAAGAAGTCGCAGTCCACGATCGAGCCCGCGATCCCCATGGAGACACCGCCCATTGCGAGATAGCTGGTGTTCTTCATCGACGCCACCGCGAGGCCCGCCTTGACAAAGCGCAGGATCTTCTCGGAGACATCGGCGGGGATGCTCGTGTCGTCGCTGTCTTGGACTTCGTGGCCGTAGATGCCAAACGCCGGAATCCCCTTCTGCGTGTGCCCTGCCAGCACCGCCGCAAGATAGACCGCGCCGGGCCGCTCGGTGCCATTGAAGCCCCAGACCGCTGTCGGAATGCTCGCATCCAGGCTCATGGTCTCGGCGCCGTAGCACCAGCACGGGGTCACGGTCAGCACGACGCCAACCCCCTCGCGCGCAAACTTCTCACCACACGCCGCCGCCTCCGCCGCCCCCCCGATACACGTGTCGGCGATCACCACCTCAACGGGCAGGCCACACGCGTGCTTGATATTGGCGACAATTAGCTCCGCCGTGCGCTGCGCCATGCCCATGGTCTGGTCTTCCAGGCTCTCACGAACCCCGCCGTAGCGGCCGTCGATGGTGGGACGAATCCCAACTTTGGGAAGGGAACCGTTCAGGCGGTTCACCGGTGCATTCTTCTTCATGGGAGTATTGTACCTATTCGATTCCTCTGAGCGCATCCGCTTCGTCACTGGGAAACCAGGCGTATTTGGGCCAGGGAATGAGTGTCACCGTCTTGGGATTCTCCTCGCCTCCCAGAATCGAAACGAAGGCATCCGCATCGGCTCGAATCTCATCCCAGCTGGTGTCCGTGAAGACATAAAAACACAGATGCTCAATGTCATATCTTAGAACCCACCCGGCTACTCGCACTGCTCGCATCCACCCTCCCTTGCGGCAAGGGAGGGTGCCTCGGAGTGAGGAACGAACGGAGAGACGGGTGGGTTCGAGGCGGGTGGGTTCAGTCCGTGAGCGCTACTTGCGCTCGGAGTCTCGGGTGCCTCCGGCGCGCTCGTACTCGCTGGAGTCGGAGCCGAAGTAGCCCTTGATCCCCGCCCGACCAGCGACCACTTTCTTACGAAGCGTCTTGCGCCTGTCGTTGCGCCGGTTGAGAACGGTGGTGAGCTGGTCGCGGAGGGCGCTTAGCTCGGCCTCGTCGGCGGCAAGCGCGGTATCGTCGGCTTCTAGCTCGGCGAGTGTTAGGTTCTTGACCTTGAGGTCGGGGTTACCGCGCCAGACAGTGATGATGCGCGCGGCATCGTCGCGTAGTTGTTTTGTTTGAAGCTCTTCAGGCATTATTTTGATCCTCTCAAGTGGTTGAGAGAAGCTCTCATCGTCTGGAAACCTGCTCTCTGCGTGTGGAGAGGTTCTCCCCACGGCACTTTTGATCCTCTCAACGAGACTTTACATTCAATCCACACGAAGAAATTTTTTCTCTAAGGCAAAAGAGCTACATTGGAGGGGTGATAAGGGCAAATAGTTTCCGTAGAGCGATCACGAACGCAACGGTAGCGGGAAGCGCCGCAAGGAGCAGGAAGGAGCCCGCACAATCGCGTAGCCACTGCGGGAGCCAGGTCCGGCGTTCTAGGAGGTAGGCAAGAACGGCAGGCAGGGTGAGCCAGCCATAGGTCAACGCACCCCGGAGCGGTGGCAAGCTGTACAGCGCCTTGTGAAAGAGAATCGGCGTGCAAAACGCCATGCTCACCGCAATGAGACAAGCAGAAACAAACAAATCCCCATTGGGAATCCCAATCGCACCAGATCGTCGCATTAACCTTCTCCTGGTATCCTAAACGCACCGACGAAAGGGGTGGTTGCGGTGGGACTCTTGGAACAACTCAAAGCGACACCACGCTGGCAAGACCGGCGGGAGCTGGTTCGCCAAACGGACGATGCAGGGGCGCTCTTGGCCTGGCTTCCCCATGAGAAAGAGGGCTGGGTGCGGGCGGCGCTGGCAACGCGGCTCGGCCAGCTGGGAGGGAGCGTCTCACACAGCGCACTCGCTCGGCTCTCCACCGATGATGCGTCGGGGTTGGTGCAGGTTGCTGCGGCTCAGGCCCTTGCACAGCTCGGAACACCCGAGGCCCAGCAGGAGCTCCAGAAGCTCTTGGAGTGGGCCGACGATCTTCTCGTCAGGCAGGCTGCAGCGCAGAACCAGACCGCCGGCTCATCCGAGCAGAGCGCCGCCATCGAGACCCTCCTTGAGACGCTTCGTCACGAGACCATCGGCCATAAGCGAGCCCTGGCGCTCTACCAGGCGGGGCAACGAGCGGGCGCACAGCTGCTCCCCACTCTGCACGCGCTCTGGCAGACCGAGACGGAGCCCTTGGTACGTCAGGAGCTCATCGGGCTCCTGGCCCGCTTGGGGGGAGATGCAGAGCTGGCCCTCTTTGTCCCTGCACTCCGCCAAGAACCCTCCATGCACGTCCGCATCAGCCTCGTCAAGGCGCTCCTCACCCGGCGTACCGCAGCGACCCAAGAGGTTTTTCTCCAGGCCCTCCCCCAGGAGCCCACGGAGGCGGTTCGCTTCCAGCTTATCCATGCCCTCAACCACTGGAAAGACCGTCGCGTACTACGCGTGCTCTACGAGAGTATCAATGCCTCTCGTTTTCCCGGCACCTACCCCCAGATCCGGCAGATGCTCGACAACTCTCTCCGGACAATCCCGACCGCGGAGCTCGTGGCATGGCTCGACGACGAACCTTGGGTGGGGCTCTGCGAGCTGTTCATCAAGACGCTGTCGGGGCGCGGCACCGAGGGCCGCCAGGTGCTCCTTGACCAGCTTACGACGCAGACACGGCGCGAGCTCTTTCGCTACCTCATCCCCGCCGTGATGACATGGCAAGACGAAGAGGTCAGGGAGCTGCTCTACACTCTCTTTGATCGCGAGGCACGTGCGGACCGGCCTCGCACCCCGCCCGTGCTCGACGACGCCTACAACATTTCTATCGATTATTGGTTTTATCTCGTCCGGGCTCTGGGCACGTTCTATCAGAAGTGGTCTTTCGAGCGGCTCAATGCCCAGCTCACCACGGAGCCCCACGCCGCAATCCGCGACACGCTCTTTGACACTCTCCACCAGCTCCGTACCCCCGAGGCCGTCGCGGCGTGTTTTGCGGCGCTACGGCGAGAAAAAACCCCCTATCTGATCCGCGAGTATGCCCGGAGACTCTTTTTCAAGAGTCCCGATACAGTACTCGAGCTCCTCTGTGAGCGCTGGCTCGATGAGGTTGACGAGGTACTACAGAGAGAGCTCTGGCGTGCACTCCTGACCCTCCCTGCTCCACGGGAGCCCGTTGAGGAGGAGGTAACCGAGGAAATCGATGCGGAGATCGCGGAGATACTACGGGAGCTGCCCCACGAGGAACTCACAGATCTCTAGCGGGGGAGGAGCTGAATCCCCTCGCCGTTCCAGAGGACCGCAAGCGACTCTACGCTCCACGTCTCCCGCCCCACCGACGGATCGCCGATATCGAGTTTGCCGCCGGGAAGAAAGCCAAAGACGACAACCGCGTGGCGCTTGCCCGGAGTCCAGCCCCACTCCGTGACATAGCGGGGATCGTAGCCGCGCTGCCAGCGGTCCAGCCCGACCGAGATCAGCACGGGGCCTGTCTGGGTCGCAGCCCGGAGCTGGGCGAGAGGGGCGTGAGAGAGGACACCAACCCGCCATGGTGTCCCTGCGGCCTTGTGGCGCAGGCCGCGGTACACCCCCAGCAGCGGTGTCCCCGCACGGCGGGTCAGGCAGAGCGCGGCGAGCTCGGTCTCGGTGGCTGGGAGCTGGGCAACCTGGAGCAGAGTCGCTGCACTCGCCGCCGAGCACGAGACCTCCGAGGTCTGGCGCACCACCCCATCTGCCAGAGGGGGCGCAGCGCTGGTCTCGGGCGGTGTCCCCCAGAAGCTCCCGAGGGAGAGCCAGAGCGTGAGCGCCAGCAGGGGGGCGGCAAGGCGCAGGCGCTGTGGCACGCTCCCCGTGAGCCGCGGCCACAGCAGGGTCAGAAAGAGAAGCACCAGCGGGAGCGGCGTGGCCAGCACGAGAAAGACCACGCCGCTCCAAGGCACCCATGCCGCCCAGACGAGCCGGTCGCTCAGAAAGACACTGTGGCCCACGGCAACTAGCAGAGCGAGGGGGGCCAGGAGCGTGGCACGCCGACGAAGCCACGGGGTGCGCCCGAGTCGTAGCGCCGCAAGGCACAGGCCAGCCACCAGTCCCACCGCCAGAGCACTCTCCATTCTTCCTAAAACGCGCTTGGCTAAGATTTCGTTACGGTCTTTACCAACTCTTTGAGGATTGGAGCACGATACAGGTACAATGAGAACTGTGGGACGTAAGACCAGTACGAGTAGTATCAAAGCCTTTGTAATCACGGTTGCCTTTATCTTCTTGTTCACGGTCGCGCTCCTGCTCGATGTTCAGTACCTCTACTTTATGGCGGTCATGGCGGCCCTGATCCAGCCCATTGCCTACGGGCTAGTCGCGCTCTCCCCCGTCCACTACACCGCCCAGCGCCGCCATGTCCCCACCGCAGTCGAAGGCAAGTCGTTCACGGTGACCCTGGAGATTCAGGCGGGCGGGCACTTCCCAGCAACCGCGATGGAGATCGACGAGGTTCTCCCCGCAACCCTACGGCACCTCGAAGCCAGCGCCTCCCGCAAGCCCGAGCAGTGGGATGGGACACAAGGCACACTCACCTACCGGGTCGAGCCGCTCCTACGGGGAATCCACTCTCTGGGCCCTGCCCGTGTCGAGACCACCGACCCTCTGGGGCTGTTCACCTTCTCGGCAGACCTCGCCCAACCCACGGAGATCGTGGTCCACCCCACCCCGATCCCGATGCGCCGTGGTCAGTCCGGCGGCGAGGGACGCTTTGGGATCCGTGAGCGCGATGGCAAGGCGCAGCGGGGAGAGGGCCTGGAGTTCCACGGGGTGCGGGAGTACCACCCAGGTGACTCGCTCCGACGGGTGCACTGGCGGACCTCGGCGCGCACGGGCCGCCTCGCGGTGGTGGAGTTTGAGCGCGCCTTTGAGCAAGACCTAGTCCTTGCGATTGACCTTCAGAGAGACACCCATGTCGGGACGGGCCGGGAGTCTACCCTGGAGTATGCTGTCAAGATCGCCGCGACCCTGGCGGATAGGACGGTCGCACGGGGCGGTGGGGTCGCACTCCACACCCAGCAAGGAAGCACGGTCCTAGCGGCGCGCAGCAACGCCCCTGAGGCGGCGCGCTTCCAGCTCTTCGACCTCCTCGCCCGGCTCCAAGCGACCTCGGAGACGACGCTGGCGGCGCTTCTAAGCAGCAAGACCCTCGCGCCGGGGAGCCGAATCGCGATCCTCACCGCCCAGTTCGACCCCGCGCTCTCCGCCTGGATCTCCAGCCGTCTCGCGCTAGGCGACACGATCGAGGTCTACTATCTCAGCCCCAGCAGCTTTGGAGCCACCAGCGCCCCTCCTCCGGGCTTTCCCTCCCGGCTCCTCAAGATTGTCGAGAAACACCACTCCCCCTGGGAAGAAGGAGGTAAACACCTTGAGCAGCTCCTCCGCGACACACACTAATCCCGCCAAGGCTTCGCTTGCCCTGGTGCTGGTCGCTCTGGTTGCGCAAAACGCCGCGATTGT
The DNA here is from genome assembly GCF_014202505.1 of Armatimonas rosea. Taxonomy (NCBI): domain Bacteria; kingdom Bacillati; phylum Armatimonadota; class Armatimonadia; order Armatimonadales; family Armatimonadaceae; genus Armatimonas; species Armatimonas rosea. The sequence continues at coordinate 324,916 of NZ_JACHGW010000004.1, forward strand.
CGCCCTTGCCCTCCCGCTCATCAGCTCCGGCTATAGCTTTTTCCTCATGGCCCTCAGCGTGATCGGCGCGACACTCGCCCACCGTGCACGCCAGCGGGACGGAGCCGACAAGGCCTTGCTTCCCGGTGCCATCGGGCTGATCGTCTTGTTTTTCGTGGTCCAGTTTATTGTCGCCCGCTTTGGCCGCTCCCTCCCGCTGGAGTTTCTGCTAGCGTCCGGCGACATGAGCATGATCCTGGCCCTCACCTTCACCGCGACAGTGGCAACCTTTTTCTGGCTCACAGATACCGCGATCCTCTTTGCCTGTGTCTGGTCGATCGCCATGATCGGGCTCTCGGCGACCCTCAATATCAATATCCAGACCATCATCAGCTTTGCGATCTACTTGCTCTGTGCGCTCTTTTTGATGATCCACCAGCACACCTTGGCGCAGGCCGGCCCCAAGGGACGAGAGCTGGCGATGCAGGGACGGCTCCTATGGTTCCAGGCACGGACCGCCCTCGTGCTCTGGCTCGCGACCTTCGGGCTGGGCATTGTCGTGGCTGTCCCGCTTCAGATGCTTGGGCGCAATATGTCGCTCTCCAATATCTTAGAGCGGCTCAAGGTCAAGCCCGATCCCCGGCGCACCCAGGCGGGAAAGTTCCGCCTCGCCTTCGACAATCCACGGCAGTTTGTGGTGGGCTTGGGACCGGTCAGCGACGACGACACCTTGCTCTACCATGTTACGGCACCTAAGCCGTCGTACTGGCGCACCCGCACCTTTGCGGTCTGTGTGGGCAATGAGTGGACCCCGTTTGGCAACGACATGGAGGTGCCGCGCATCCTCTCCCCCACACGCAAGAGCGCGGAGCGCAACACCTTTAACCTCAGCGCGGTCTTGGAAGGCGAGCGCAAGAAGACGGAGCGTGTCAAGGCCACGGTCGAGCCCGTGGCGGGCCTGCGCCCGATGATCCATCTCGCGGAGCCACGCGTCGTGCAAACGAACCAGCCCCAGCTCGCGCGGCGCGTGGACGGCACCGTGGGTCTCTCGGGCAACCGGCTGGACTTTGCACCACCGCCCACTCCCTATGAGCTGGAGGCCGATGTCTCCACCGCCACCCCTGAGGACCTGAATAGCGCGTCCACGGACTACCCCACCGCGATCCGAGAGCGCTACCTCGCCGAGCCCGACCCTGGTAAGCTCGATGAGCTAGCGAGCGAGGCACTCGGCAAGGCCAAGAAACCCTACGACCGTGCCGAGGCGATCCGGCGCTTTGTCTCGGACCGCTGTACCTACTCGCTGGAGGCGCGGCCCTGTCCCCCCGGCCGCAACCCCGCGGAGTGGTTCCTCAATGAGTCGAAGGTCGGCTACTGCGATCTCTACGCCACGGCCGTGACCTTGCTCTGCCGCGCCGCAGGGATTCCGGCTCGGATCGTCACGGGCTTCAATGCCGGCGAGATCGACCCCGACCACCCCAATGCCTTCAACCTGCGCGAGCGCAACCGCCACGCCTGGTGTGAGGTGTTCTTCGTGGGCTACGGCTGGGTCCCCTTCGATGCCACCGCCCTCACGACAGAGGCGACCTCGACACCCGTGGCGACCCCGCCCCTGCCCAAGAGCCAGATACGCAAGCTCCCCATCGGCCCCATCGCGCTCGCGGGGATCGCGCTGGTGGGGCTGGTGGGAGTGGGTGCCGCCGAGCTCCTGCGCCGCCGCGGTGTCCTCCCGGAGCGCAAGACCATCTCGCCCGAGACACGCGCCACGCAGCAGCTCCTGGCGGTCTACCGCAAGGCCCTGCGGGAGCTCACCCGAAGCGGTGCCCCCCGCAAGAGCACGATGACAGTCGCTGAGCACCTGGAGCTGGTCCACACCACCCTGGGAGCCGCCATCCACGAGCACTACGAGCCCCTCGCACGCCTGAGTGAGCGGGTGCTCTTTGCCAAGCAGTTCCCCAGTGAGAGCGAGCTCACCGCTGCCGAGAAGGCGCTCCAGGCCCTCCAGGCCGCCTTGAAAGAGAGAAAACACTAGCCCATGGCACGGACACCCGCCAAGCCCAAAGCCCGAGAGAGCGAGCGCCCCGATGGCCCCTCGCGCGTCATCCTGCTCACCGGTCTGGAGGCTGAACGCAAGCAAGCGGAGGCGCTCGAGTACCTCAAGCAGGCCGACCCGGACTTTGCAGACTTCGATGCCGAGACCCTAGACGGCTCCCATGCCAGCGCGGAGCAAGTCCTCGGAGCCGTGGGAACCGTCCCGTTTGGCAATGGCAAGAAGGTCGTGCTGCTCCGCGATACCCAGCAGCTCGATACCGAGGAGCAGAAACGGCTCGCCGCAGGGCTGGACCGCATCCCCCCTCAGGGCCTGCTAGTGCTCCATACCGGCTCCCCCATTATTGAGGACGGCAAGACCAAGCGCGGCTCGGCGGTGAGCACGGAGCTTGCCAACGCGGTGAAAAAGCTGGGCGAGGTGCGCGACTTCGCCCTGCCCAAGGTGGAGGACCTACGGGGGCACCTGATTCAGGAAGCGCGGCGCCTTGGCAAGACCCTGGATAGCGAGGCGCTCGCGCTTCTCTCCCAGCTCCCCGCCGACGATGTACGCCATATTGGGACGGAGCTGGAGAAGGCGGCGCTCCATGCGGGCACCAACGCTAAGATCACCGCTGCGGATGTGGAGGCGACTCTCTCGCGCGGCCCCGACGATGTGATCTTCAAGCTCTGCGATGCGGTGGGGATGCGCAAGCCCAAAGAAGCGCTCCAGCACGTCAACACGCTCTTTCGGGGCAGTAGCCGCCCAGACTCGGTCGCTCCCCGCACGCTGGTGCTCCTGGCGCGCCAGATCCGGCTCGTGATGCAGTTCCGGTTCCTCGGCGAGAAAAAGATGGCGGGCCGCAACGCCCAGCCCGTGAGCCCACAGGTCGCCGCCCTGCTCCCTGCGGATGGTGCTGCGTCGATCTTGGCTAACCCACGGACAGCGTGGATGGCGGACAAGTATATCGGGCAGGCACGCAACTTCACGCTCCCCGAGCTGGAGGAGCGCCTGGAGAAGCTCCTCAATGCGGACCTTGCGCTAAAGGGCTCCCTCCCCGGCGGCGATAACCCACAAGCGGTTCTCCAGCGCCTCGTGATCGAGCTCTGCTAGAAGCGGAGCCGCAGAGCGGGACTGCGCGCCACCAAGAGCCCCAGGAGCCCCCCGACCACGACATCGTGGGGGTAGTGGCGCTTCAAAGTCACCCGGCTGTCGGCGATCAGGCCCGCCCCGAGATACCAGAGCGCGGCCTCCGTGCCAGAGTGCGCACGTGCGGCGGCCATCCCAGCAATCGTGAAGGCGGCACTGGCGTGGCCACTGGGAAAGCTATCGTGGGTTGAGCCATCCGGGCGACGCTCGCGGGTCGAGTACTTAAGCCCGGTCACGACAACCGTGCTGGTCACCAGCGCCCGCACCCCCTCGCGGCGGTCGCTGGCAAGCAGGCCACCCGCCAGAAAAGCGACATTGCCACTCCCCGAGAAAAACCGTGCCGTCGGACGGTCCGGGAGCCCGGTCTGAGCCTGCACGCGAGGGGCGAGAGCCAATGTCAGGGCCGCAATCCCGGCGGCGAGAAAGATTCGCATGGCTCCAGTATCCGGCATCTTGGCAAAATCTACAAAAGGCGGTAGAATCGATCTTGTTCTGGAGTGGTGTCCGAGTTGGTCGAAGGAGCACGATTGGAAATCGTGTAGGCTGTCAAAGGTCTCGTGGGTTCGAATCCCACTCACTCCGTTTCTTTCCTTTCCCCAGGGTTACTTTTAGGAGGGCGTGAGCAACGTTGCGAAAAATCAGCGGAAACGAGTTCCTAGAGACCATTAAACGCTGGCCGCGCTGGAAGCGCTACACCCTGGTTGCCTTTGTCTCCCCCCCCCTCCTGGGTGCTCTGTTTGCGCTCCTGTTCTACGCCAATCTCCACCGTAGCGCCTCGGCGATGACCTCCGAGCCCCTGCCTGCCTTTCCGCCGCTTGTCCCTGCGCAGCGCCTCCTGGTGATCGCCCCCCACTGCGACGATGAGACCCTGGGTGTTGGTGGGGTGATCGCCCAAGCACGGCACGACGGCATCCCCGTCCATGTGGTGTTTCTCACCAATGGCGATGCCTTTCCCGCAGCCTGTGCTCTGGTCACCCGCAACCTCCAGCCCGCGGCTAAAGACTACGTGAAGCTGGGTAATCTTCGGCAAAAAGAAGCACTGGCTGCCCTGAAGCACCTGGGCGTGGGGCCGGAGGATGTCACCTTCCTGGGCTACCCGGACCGTGGTATCCGTGCGCTCTGGGAGGCTAACTGGTCCCCCGAGAAGCCCTACAAGTCCCCGTTTACCCAGAAGGACTCGGTGCGTGGAGAGGCCTACTGTGGGCAGTCGCTGGTCTCAGACCTGACCCAGCTAATCCAGAAGACGCGCCCTACGGATATCTTCGTGACACATCCCGCCGACGACCACCAGGACCATAGCCTGGCCGCCACCTTCACCGAGGCCGCGCTCCAGAAGAGCAAGGTCGAGCGGGTTTTGATGCACTACTACATTGTCCACCGGGGCGACTGGCCCCTCCCCCAAGGCTACTCCCCAAGCCTGCCCCTGGTTCCCCCCGCCGGCTTTACCAGCGCTGACACGCACTGGCGGACCGTCACCCTGAGCCACGATGCCCTCAAGGCCAAGGAGCGCGCCTTAAAAGAGTACGACTCTCAGCTCAAGCTCTGTGACCGCTTTCTCAACTCGTTTCTGCGTACCAGTGAGATCTTTGGGCAGCTCACCCAGGCAGGGATCGACCCTATGCACACCGCAAGTGTCCGCGATGGCCAGGGCGATGATGTTGTCCGTTTTGCTAACCCCTCAACCGATCTCACCCGCCTGGATGCCCAGCTCGTGGGGAAGAATCTCAAGGTCACGCTCAACCTTCGTGGGGCAAGCGCGCCTGGGGTTCGCTACGCTCTGCACCTACGTAGTGAAAAAGGTACCTTTCTGGCACGAACCTTGCGGTCTCCCTATCTATCTCAGCCGGGGTCCAGTCAGCTTGTCTGCTCCATCCCGCTGGCTGAGCTAGAGACGGGGACGCAGCCTCTTGAGGAAGCGCTCTGGATCTCCGCGGAGACAGGAATGACTGCGCGCAATATCGTGGATCAAACAGGGTATCGGTACTTTGCGCTACACCGCCCTTAAATAATCGAGTACGTTAACATTGGAAAATCAAGAGGATATCCCCGCCGTGACTCAAGTGAACTCGTTTGGCTCGTTCCAGGACCGAAGAGCAGCGCTGCGCCTTCGGTTTCAGGGTAAGTTTGTCATGCGTCGTGCCGCAGAGAAAGAGGCCAGCATCCTGGCGCTGATCTGTATGGCGGATATGTTTACTACCCTCTACTGGGTCACGATGGGCTATGCCACGGAGGCAAACCATCTGCTGGCCTGGACCTTCGATATCCACCCCCTGACCTTCGTGGTTGTCAAGTCCGCTTCCTGCATCCCGGCAGTCCTCATGGCACCCGCGCTCGCCAAGCGCAAGAAGAACTTTACCATCTGGCTGCTACGAATTATTATCGCGGTCTATATCCTGACCTACTTCCGCCTCGCTCAGTTCTGATATACTGCCCCCTGTGAGTGAACCGCTCCTAGCCCTGGAGAACCTTGAGGTCTCCTTCCCCGCCGGTCCTGTCGTGCGGGGCGTATCGCTGGAAGTCCGCCGTGGCGAGACCCTTGGAGTTGTCGGGGAGTCGGGCTCTGGCAAGACCATGACCGCCCTCTCCGCGCTCCGCCTGGTGCCAGAGCCGGGCCGCGTCACAGGCGGTCGGATTCTCTTTGAGGGGAAGGATCTCCTCACGGCCTCGGAGCGCGAGCTACGCCAGATTCGGGGCGGACGGATCGCGATGATCTTCCAGGACCCCATGACCAGCCTCAACCCGGTCTTCACGGTCGGGGATCAGATCGCCGAGAGTGTCCAGCTCCACAAGAATGTCAGCAAGGCTGCCGCCAAGGCCGCCGCGGTCGAGGCCCTGCGCCGGGTCCAGATCCCCGATGCCGAGCGCCGCGCCACGCAGTACCCCCACGAGCTCTCCGGCGGCATGCGCCAGCGTGCGATGATCGCCATGGCCCTGGCATCGGAGCCCGATGTACTCCTCGCCGACGAGCCCACGACCGCGCTGGATGTCACGGTGCAGGCACAGATCCTCACCCTCATTCGACAGCTCCAGAAAGAGCTGGGGATGGCGGTTCTCTTTATCACCCACGATCTCGGTGTGGTTGCCCAAGTGTGTGACCAGGTAGCGGTGCTCTACGGCGGGCAGGTGATGGAGCAGGCGGATGTCCAAACCCTCTTTGCCAGCCCACAGCACCCCTATACCCGCGCTCTGATGGAGTCCCTCCCCGAGTTTGCGACGGGAAACCGCCTGAACTTCATTCCTGGCCAGCCCCCCAGCCGCCCCAGTGAGGTCAGTGGCTGCCCCTTTCGCCCGCGCTGCAGACAGGCGGTCGAGCGTTGCCAGGAGCCGCAAGCACCCCTTGTCCTCTCGCCAGGCCACGCGGTGCGCTGCCACCGTGTGGGAGAGGGGGGACGCTGATGCTTACCGTCCGTGACCTCTCCGTGCAGTTTGCCCTAGGTGGCGGGAAGCTCGTCCGCGCGGTCGATGGCGTCTCCTTCTCCGTAGCCAAGGGCGAGACCCTCGGCATTGTCGGGGAGTCGGGCTGTGGCAAGTCCACCACGGGCCGCGCACTGCTCCGGCTCTTGCCGATCACGGGGGGAACCGTCACCTTCGACGGTCAAGATGTCCAGAGCCTGCGTGGGCCGGAGCTGCTTGCCTTTCGCCGTCGGGTGCAGATGGTCTTCCAGGACCCCTATGCCAGCCTCTCGCCGCGGCTGAGTGTGGGCCAGCTCGTGAGCGAGCCGCTGGAGATTCATGGGATCGAAGGCGATAAAAAAGCCCGTGTCGAGGCGCTCTTGAAGTCCGTGGGCCTCCCCGAGGGGATCGCCAGCCGTTACCCCCATGCCTTCTCGGGTGGCCAGCGCCAGCGCATTGGGATCGCGCGCGCCCTCGCGCTCAACCCGGAGCTGATTATCCTCGATGAGCCGGTCTCCGCACTGGATATCTCGGTGCGCGCCCAAGTGGTGAACCTGCTCATGGACCTGCAGCAAGAGCGCGGAATCGCCTATATCTTTATCGGCCACGACCTTGCGCTGATCCGCCATATCGCTCACCGAGTCGCCGTGATGTATCTGGGGCGCATTGTGGAGCTGGGGACCGCCGAGGCGATCTACACCAACCCGCGCCACCCCTACACCCGCTCCCTGCTCGCCTCCGCCCCCCTCCCCGATCCGACCAAGCGCCGTGAGAGCGCCCCCCTCGAAGGCGACCCGCCCTCGCCGCTCAATATCCCCAGTGGCTGTCGTTTCCGCACCCGCTGCCCCTTTGCCCAGCCCCTCTGCGCCGAAAAAGACCCCGCCCTCGACCCAGAAACCGGTGCTGCCTGTCACTTTGCAAGAGAGCTGCCGGTCTGGAGTTCTTGACAGGGTATAACGGCGCAGATACAATGAGCAGATCATTTTTCTTTGGGACTCTTTTTCGTGGCTTAACCACGACAATGTCAATCAACCTGGAGGTTTAGCATAAGTCATCATCGTGATGCCCGCGGTTTCGACCGCAACCGGGACATGGGCCCCCGCGTCAATGAGCGCATCCGCGTTCGAGAGATCCGAGTGGTGGGGGAGGACGGCGAGCAGCTTGGGGTCATGACCCCGCGCGAAGCCCTGGATATCGCCCGCAGCCGAGGGATGGACCTGATTGAGGTCGCCCCGACCGCTGTCCCACCCGTTTGCCGCATCATGGACTACGGCAAGTTCAAGTACGAGCAAGGCAAACGTGAGCGTGAGGCCCGCCAGAAACAGCGTCAGTCGGACATGAAGGGCATTACCATCTCTCCGAAGATGGGCTTCATCGACGATCACGATCTGGATATTAAGATTCGGAACTGTGTCAAGTTCCTCGGCGATGGCGACAAGGTCAAGATTACCTTCCGCTTTCGCTCACGCTGGATGTCACACCCTGAGTTTGCTCAGGAAGCCATGGCAAAGATCGCCAAGACCGCAACCGATGCCGGTGTCGGGCAGGTGGAGCGCCACCCGCTGATCGAAGGCCGCCAGATGATCATGATCCTGGCCCCCTCCAAAGAGGCGATGAAGCGCGCTGCCCAGCGCCTCGAGAGCCGCAACGCCGCCAAGGCACAGGCACACCAAGGCAAGCCCGGCGAGACCGCCGCGACCAAACCCTCCGATGAGGAGGACGAGGACGAGGAGGACGACGATCTCCTGGACGACGAGGACGATGACCTCGACGACGATGAGGACGATGAAGACGAAGACGAGGCAGAGGACGCAACCGACGCTCCTGCCAAGTAGCCAGAGCGCCCCGGAATCTCCGGGGCGTTTTATTTTTTCGGCTTGACGGGCTTGGTCGGCTTCGCAGGCGTGGCCGTGCCCACGGTCACCGCAGTAACCCGCACGTTGGAGAGCGCCCAGCTCTCGTTGTCAAGGCCTTCTAGCCCCGACGCCGAGAACCGAATCAACACCGAGTCGGAGCGGTGGGTGAAGGTAAAGGCCAGCCGGTAGACCGCCTCACGAAACGCCCCCCCCTCGTCGGGAAAGAGCCCCAGGGAGGCACGCTCGCTCGCCCCTGTGTAGCCCTTGTTGTTGCCGAGGGGATAGTCGGCGGGGTAGGCCTGCAAAGGCGCGTCTTTGAGCTCGGTCGTCGGGTTGTAGAAGGTCGTGTGGAGCAGAGTCGGGCCGTTGAGCACCGAAAGATCGAAGACATCCGGGCCATAGCGCGGGGTCCCATTGCCATCCCAGCTCCCCAGGACAAAGAGCTCGAAGGAGAGCCGAAGCGTGTTGTGGGGAGGAAGCCCCCCCACGGCCAGGCGGACTTCCTGGTTGCTAAAGGGTCCCAGAAACGGCCGGTTGCCCTTGGGAGTCTTTCCCACCTCTAGATCTCGCCAGGTCCCCCCAAGCGCGGTCGTGCCCCACTCCCCGCCGAGTGCGGCACGCTCGAAATGACTCTCGTAGGCAAGCTGCTCCTGGCGCACGCTCAGTGCGGCGTTGGGCATTGAAAGCTCGCGCGCACTCAGCTTGGCCTCGACCTCCGCACGGGTGATAAGTGCGCGCTGGAGGAGCTCACGCACCCGGTCACTACCCGTCACGGCGAGTGGTGTCTTACCGTCTTTGCTACGGTGGGTGGGATCTGCGCCACAGGCGAGGAGCCAGAGGACGGTCTCGGTTTGGTTGGCCTCCGCGGCGGTGTGGAGCGGAGAGTAGCCATTGTCACGCTCCGCATCGAGCCGGGCTCCCTTCTCCATCAGAAACTGACAGGTGGTCACATGGCCATTGCGAACGGCTTGGTGCAAAGGAGTCAGCCCCTCGTAGACCTTGGCATTGACATCCGCGCCCGCCGTCACCAGAAGCCGAACCATATCCAAGTGCCCAAAGTAGCTGGCGGACTCGAGCGGAGTCACCCGCCCCTCCGTGCGCTTGGCATCGACCGTCGCCCCTCGTGCGATCAGCTCCTGGGCAATCTCCAGCTGGTTGTGCCAGGCAGCATGATGCAGCGCCGTATTGCCCTTCTCGTCGCGGCTCGCCACCAGTGCACCATCCAGGGCCAAGAGGCGCCGTACCTCGTCCAGCTGTCCGGCGATAACTGCCGCATGAAGCGGGGGAAGCTCCTGTTTATAAAAGCCAAGCCCCAGGAGCCCAAGAGTAAAACTACGACGATCCATGTTTCTGTTATACTGCACCATGCACCTCCAAGGCGAGAACTGGCCCGATTTCCGCGGCCCAAACGGCGATGGCTCTAGCACTGCCCGCGGCCTGCCCACCGAGTGGAGCGAGACAAAGAACGTCCGCTGGAAGACTCCCCTCCCCGATACAGGCTGGTCGTCGCCCGTGGTCTGGGACAACCAAGTCTGGCTTACCGCGGCCACCGACGATGGCAAAGAGCAGTTTGCCCTCTGTCTAGACCGCGCGACCGGCAAGCTCCTTCAAAAGCTGCTGATCTTTCGCAACCCGGCACCACAGGGTTTTCCGCGAGGGAACAACACCTACGCCTCGCCCTCGCCCGTGATCGAGAAGGGCCGAGTCTACGTCCACTTTGGGACCTTTGGCACCGCCTGTATCGACACCAGTCGCTTCACGGTTCTCTGGAGCCGCCGCGACCTAAACTGCCAGCACGGACAAGGCCCTGGCTCGTCCCCGTTCCTGCTGGAGAATAAGCTCATCCTGACCTACGATGGCATGGACATCCAGTATCTAGTCGCTCTAGACACCAAGACAGGCAAGACACTCTGGAAGACCGACCGCAACACGCCATTTGGGGAGATCGACGGCGACCTGAAGAAGGCATTCTCGACCCCCTATCTGCTTCGTCGCAAGGGTAACACGGAGCTGGTGAGCGTGGGGGCACGCGCGTTCTGTGCCTACGCGCCGCAGACGGGGAAGGAGCTCTGGCGCATCCCCCATCCCGGCTTCTCCAATGCCTCCCGGCCGGTCGCGGGTAAGGGTCTCCTCTTCCTCAACACGGGCTTCAACCGCCCTGAGCTCTGGGCTGTGCGCCTCCCCGACGATGGCAGCGGCCCGACCGAGCGTGACGTGCTCTGGCGCTATACCAAGGGCGTCCCCAACCTGAGCTCTCCCCTCCTAATCGACGACCTTCTCTACTTTGTCGCGGATAGTGAGGTCCTGACCTGTCTGGAGGCGACAACGGGCAAGGAGGTCTACAAGGAGCGGATCGGAGGGCGGTTCTATGCGTCCCCGGTCTCTTCCGAAGGACTGATTTATCTCTTTGGGGAGAGTGGCAAGACACGTGTGATCAAGCCGGGACGGGCGCTGACCGTGGTGGCGCAAAACGAGCTGGAGACCGGCCCCCACGCCTCACCGGCGGCCTGTGGGCGGGCGTTCTATGTGCGGACCAGTAGCCACCTCTACTGCCTGGAGCGCCGCTAGTCGGGGACCACGCCGCGCTCACGGAGCAGGGCAGCGGCAACAAAGGCATCCTGCGGGTAGGTGAGCTTGGGGTTGGGAAGTGTGCTCTCCATGAGATGCACGGTCCGCCCGATCCGCCGTAGCAGGCTGGCATCGTCGGTAGCGACAAACCCCTCGGAGCGTGCCGCAAGGTGGGCCCGCCGGAGGAGCTCGGTCTGGAAGCCTTGTGGGGTCTCTACTGCAACCAGGGCGCTACGGTCCACGAGCTCGCCGCTCCGGCGCATGAGCGTGTCGGTGACGGGCCGAACGAGGGTCATGGCCTGGTGGATCCGGGTGAGCCCCGCCGCCTCGGTGAGCAGAGCGGGGGTGATACAGCAGCGGGCCGCATCATGGATCAGGACAAACTCCGTCCCGACCGCATCCAGGCCGCGCCGAACACTCTCTTGGCGCGTACTGCCCCCGAGCACGACCGCTTGGAGCTTCCCTCCCCCGTACTGATCGCCCAGCGCCCAAAGCACATCGGTATCGCTCTCGGAGCCCACCAAGACAATCCGCCCGATCTCGTCGCACTGGGCAAACGCCTCCAGGGTCCAGCCGAGAATGGGGCGTCCCAAGAGCTCGCTCAGAACTTTGTTTTGCTCACTGCCAAAGCGCTCCCCTCTTCCCGCCGCGGGGATCAGGGCCGTGAGAGGAGGCTGTTTGCGCATGGCTCTGAAGTCCTCACAACGCCTCTACGAGCGGTGTGTTCGAGTCGGAGTGCGCGGCCCGCGGGTGTACGAGCGCACGTTGCGGTCGAAGTCCGAGCTCGCGTCTTCGTCCTTGATGTGCGCGAAGATCATCTTGCCCGCAGTGGTCTGTAACAGCGACGACACCACGACCTCGACGGTCTCGCCGACCACGCGCCGACCGCCCTCGATCACGATCATTGTGCCATCGTCGAGGTAGCCGATTCCCTGGTTCTGCTCACGGCCCTCACGAACCACCGCGACTCGCATCTCCTCACCGGGTAGGACAACGGGCTTGAGCGCATTGGCCAGCTCGTTGATGTTCATCACCGGAACCCCTTGGAGCTCCGCGACTTTATTGAGGTTGAAGTCGTTGGTGATGAGCGAGCCATTGAGCACCTTGGCGAGCTTGACGAGCCGAGAGTCCACTTCTTCCTTCTCAGGAACCAGGCGGTCGTAGGTACGTACCACCAGCGTGAGCTCTTTTTGCATCTGGTTGAGGATGTCCAGCCCACGGCGGCCGCGTGCCCGCTTGAGGCCATCGGCGGAGTCGGCGATATGCTGAAGCTCATCGAGGACAAAGCCGGGAATGTACATCGTCCCTTCGACAAACCCCGCCCGCGCGATATCGGCCACCCGACCGTCGATGATGACATTGGTGTCGAGGATCTTAAAGGCCGCCGCAGTCGGGATGGCATCGTCCTCCTCTTCCTTGGCCGGCTGGGGCATGTAGAAGTGGAGCTCCTCTTTCATCGAGAAGGCCGCCGCGGTCGTGAGGTAGCTGATGATCACCCCCGCCAGCAGCACGATCGCGACCGCCACCAGCGGATTCTTCACCGCGCTGAAGATCACCACGGAGATCGCTGCGGAGATGAAGATCCCGATGCTGAGGCCGGCACCAATGGCGATCTTATCCCGCGCCGACATCTTACGAACCTGGTCTCCCAGGCTCTCGATCTTGCGAAAGACAAACCGCCCCAGGGCAAACCCAAAGACGATGCTGGAGAGCCCAAAGACCAGCCAGTAGACCCAGCGCTGGCCCTCGGACAATAGCTTCTTCTCTAGGAGGAAGTCGAAGACGATATTGGACGCATACAACCCCACCCCAACCGCAAGACCAACGAGGAGGGCCGTAAAAACCAGACGCCAAATCTTATTGTTCATGTGTGTGACTCCTCTATACTAGACTCTATGTACTAAACTCTGCGTCGATTTGGCCCTAACCGTTGCCGCCCTTAGCCAAGCGGATTCTTGCCTGAGCGCGGCGCATGCTTGCCATGAGCTCGTTTCGGTCGATATTCTCTGAGGAGTTCATCAGCTCACGAGCACGTACCAGTGCTGCCTCGGCGCGATTCACATCGATCTCGTCATCGAACTCTGCCGTGCTGGCCAAGACGGAGACCTTGGTCTTGGAGACATCCAGAAACCCACCCGCAACAACGAGCTGACGTGTGGTACCATCGGCTAGGCGCACGACGCACTCCCCGACTCCCAGCTCAGCCAAAAGCGGCGCGTGTCCTGCCAGAATTCCCAGGCTTCCCTCAACAGAGGGGACCTGCAAAGACGAGACCTCCCCCGAGAGCACGGTTTTCTCAGGGGTGACAATATCCAACATAAAGTTCGCAGCCAAGTTTTCTAACCTCTAACTCTCTTCGTGAGAGCGTACTTGATGGTCATTGTACCATTCCTGAATCACCGGAGAAACGATATCCGGCATGATTCTTGCCCATTCTTGTCCTGAAGATGTCTTTCGTGCAAACAATGCTTCCTCACCCAAGGGTCGGATTTGTGTTCTCAACAGAAGTTGGGCTCAAGACACAGTACCAAAACTGGCGGGAGAGCCTCACCCGGCTTGCTCCTCCCCTCACCCCTGAGTGGATTGTCATTGACTGGTACCGTGAAGATGGGCTCCTCGAGCGTCTCCCCTTTCTTCCGAGTGGGCTCAAGGCACGCCTACGCTCCCAGCTCACGCTCAGCGCCGGGCTCCGCCACCAGCACTTCGACGGCCTGTTAATCGGTGCCCCTGCGGTCACGTACAACCACCGCAGCCTGCTCGCACGCCAGCCCTACTTTGTTGCGATCGACTGCACTCCCTCCCAGCTCACGGGCATGGGAGACTTCTATAACAAGCACCAAAGCCGCATTGGAGCCTATGAGCGCTGGAAGGAGCAGGCCCGCTGCGACTTCTACCAAAAAGCACGTCTTCTCTTTCCCTGGTCCCACTGGGCCGCCCAGAGCATGATCGAGGACTACGGCGCGGATGCGTCGCGGGTGGAGGTCGTGCCACCCGGAGTTGATCTGAATCGCTGGGCCATGCCGGAGCGCACCCTCGACGGTGCGCTGCATATCCTCTTTGTGGGTGGAGACTTTGTCCGTAAAGGCGGCGATCTCCTCCTCGACTGGGCCCACAAGACACGCAAGAAGAACTGGCACCTCCATCTGGTCACACGCGACCAGGTTCCCACCCAGCATCCCAACGTGCATGTCTACAACCACCTCAGCCCCAACGATCCCGCCCTGGTCGCGCTCTACCAGAAGGCCCACCTGTTTGTGCTCCCCACCCGTGCCGACTGCTACTCGCTGGCAGGAATCGAGGCGATGGCAGCGGGGCTTCCCGTGCTTCTGGGCAATGTCGGAGGGATCGGCGATATTGTCCGGGATGGTGAGACCGGCTATCTCCTCCCGCCCAACGACAGCGATGCCCTGATCGAGCGGATGGAGTTTCTGATGAGTGCCCCTGCGCACGTGCAGACCATGGGCACGGCCGCACGCCGCGATGCCGAGCAGCGCTTCGACTGCGAAAAAAACGTCGGAACGATCCTCGGGCGTATCGACAGCGCGCTTAGAGCACTTTAACGAGCTCGACTTCGAGCGTACCCAGGCGGCGCTTCCCGCCCACCTTCATTCCCTTGACCCCCGCCTCCAGAGCAGAATCGACCTCGCTCGCCCCGATCATGAACATCTCCGGCGCATCGGCGGGCTTGCCGGCACCGTAGCGGACCTGCACGGTCTGGCCCAGCTTTGCCTCGGCCCCGGTGCCCACGACGAGTTCCGTGGGCGCTCCCGCGTCCAGGGTTGCGGTCGGGGTGGGCGACGGAGTTGGTGCGGGTGAGGGAGGGACAGGGGAGGCGGCCGTTGCCTCCGGGGCCGGACTCGCGCTCGGCGCAACCGGCGGCTCAAAGACCGAGACAGGCCGGCTCCCCGGGGGCTCAGGGAGCCAGCGGTTGAGAACAGGGTAGCGCGTCACCGCCTGGCTACGTCCCCAAGCCAGCCCGCGATTCAGATGATTGGGAGCCCACTTCCGTGCGAGCCAGAGCAGGCCCACGAGCAAGAGAATCAGGACAATCAGGCAGCCACAACAGCCACCACCGCCGCGCTTTTTCCGTCCTGGAGTCTTCGTGCTCGTGGGCATAGCCTTAGTTCACCTTGAGGAGCTCGATCTCAAACACGAGAGTGGCACCAGGCGGGATCTCCCCCTGGCCCTGATCGCCATAGCCCAGCGCGGCCGGGATGACAAGCTTGCGGGTGCCACCTTCCTTCATGCCGGGGATGCCCTCGTTCCAGCCCGTGATCACCTGCCCGGGCAGGGTCAGCTTGTAGGAGTCGCCATGGTCCTTCGACGAATCGAACTTGGTGCCGTTGGTCAGCCAGCCGGTGTAGTGAACCTCGACACTCAGACCGTCCTTTGCCTCTTTTCCCGTCCCGACTTTCAGGTCCTCGTACTTCAAGCCCGATGCCGTGGTGACGGCTTTCGGGCCGAGCTTTGCCTTGGGTCCGTCTGCATCGCTTGCCTTGGCTCCGGCTGCCCCCGGCGACGCCTGCGCAATCGGAGTGGCCTCCGGGGCGGGCGGGGGATCCTTGGGAGCAAGGAACTTACCGACGATAAACAGTGCCACGAGGACACCGAGTGCAATGACGATAGGTTTGACAATAGGATGACTATTCATAGTTTTACGAACTCACCTCAAGTAATTCAAGATCAAAGAGAAGCGTGCTATTGGGCGGGATGCTACTGCCCGAGCCGCGCTCCCCATAGCCTAGGTCCGACGGAATGATCAGGAGGCGCTTCCCCCCGACCTTCATCGTAGAGGCACCTTCTTCAAAGCCCTTGATCACCTGGCCCGCACCGATCCCAAAGCTAAATGGCGTCCGCCCCGGGTTAAGCGACGAGTCAAAGATCGTGCCGTTGAGCAGAGCGCCCGTGTAGTTTACCGTGACGGTCTGACCATTCTGCGGCGTGACTCCCGTACCCACCACCTTCTCGATGTACTTCAGGCCACTGGGGTTGGTGACGATATCCCCGACCAGCACGACCTGCGACGCGCTCGTGGTGCCGGCGACACTCGCCTGAACCACCGCATAGCCCGCCGCCACTCCGGTCGCTGCCCCCGCCGAGGTCACGGTGAGCGTCTCGCCGCCACGGGTCACCGTCACACTCAAACCATCGGTGCCCACAGGGATCGCCGCCCCCGCCGTATCTTTTACGTCGATCGTGAGGTTTTTAGTTTCCCCAATCTTGACATTTTGTTGCTCAGGAATCGTCACCGTAAAGCTCCCCGCCGGGCTGATGGTCACGGTGGTCACCGCGCTCTCCAGGCCGGGAATCTTTGCTTTGAGCTTGAGGAGCCCGAGTTTCGCCGCCGTGACCGTGCCATTACTGCTGACACTGGCCACATCGCTCCCACTGGTTACCTCAAAGCTCAGCTGGGTGGGGTCGTAGCTGATCGGATTGCCGTCGGCATCGGTGAAGCTGTACTCCAGCTTCTTGCTCTGCCCCAGCTTGACACTCTGCCCCGCCGCGATCACCGCAGTCGCCGTGCCCGGAGCGCGCACCTCGATCTCGAAGGGCTCGCTTGTCTTGCCATCCAGGGCTGCCTGAACGCGGGCAAAGCCCACGGCCTTTGCGGTGAGCTTACCATCGGGCGTGAGGGTGACATTCTCGCCGCCGCTCAGAAGCGAGAAGGTTGTCGAGCCCGGGGAGACCGCGACGGTTGCTCCATTGCCATCGGTGGCCGAGAGCCCAAGATCCGCGCTCTGACCGACCAAGAGGCGTGTCGGGCTGGTGACGGCCACTTTCTGGATCTTCCCGACAAGCAGCACCTCTCCCGCCCCCGTGCCATCATCGGCGAGGTTGATCGCCTTGCTCGCCGTACCCACAACCGCCCCCGAGCCATTCTTGCCCGAATAGAAGGTCACCGTGAGCAGGTTCGGCCCCGGGATGACCTTGGTGGGAGAGACATAGCTCTGCGTGTAGGCCGCGGGATCGTCGTTGCGGTTGATCGCCGCAAACGCACCCTGGCGCAGCGAGACAACCGCAGAGAGCGCCGAAGACGGTGCACTCACGCCGCGGCTACGGGCCGTCCAGCCAATATCCAGCTTGAGCGCGGTGGTCGCGACCGTGGCGGAGGTGCTATCCCCGCCGCCACAGCCACTCAGAACAACAAAAGGCACTGCCGAGAGAAGGGCAGCCAGAAAAACGGGTCGTCGCATGTAGGCCTATTTTACCGCGAGCAGTTCAACATCGAAAATCAGGGTCGCGTTGGGCGGAATCACCCCACCGGCGCCACGGGAGCCGTAGGCCAGGTCGCTCGGGATGGTCAGCGTCCGCCGCCCCCCGACCTTCATGCCCGCCACGCCTTCGTCCCAGCCCTTGATCACCTGTCCCACCCCAATCGTGAAGGTAAACGGCTGTCCCCGATCGCGCGAGGAGTCGAACTTGCTGCCATCGAGCAGGGTGCCGGTGTAGTGCACCGAGACGCCACGTCCCGTCACGGGCGATGCGCCCTCACCAACGACGATATCTTCGTATTGCAGGCCAGAGGCCGTCGTAACAGTTGCCATGCCTCCCAGTTTACCAGAATCCCAAGTGAATTCGGGTACAGTATCAGACACCTTGATACGTGAGGCACCCCCATGTTCACTCGTGATCCCGTACCATTTTTCACGATTCCCTTCACTCTCGACAAGAAGACCAAGCATATTCTGGTAAAGCTCAGGATTAATGACAGTCCTGCCTTAAATTTTATCGTCGATACAGGATGCCCTTATACGCTTGTGGTCACCAGCCAGCTCGCCAAGCGTGTTGGAATAGAGCCCGCCGCCCCTGAGAAAGCGTCTCTCAAGCACGGCACGCTCTCACAACCTTTAAAGCTCACCTTCGCGGAGCCGATCGCTCAGCGGGATGCGGATGCGATCAGGTACGACATACCAATGGCATTGATCCTTTCCCAAAGTGCTATTAGCTCACATATGGAAGAAAATCGCCTCGGTGGAATTCTCGGACTGGGGTGTCTTCATCTGTTCAATGTCTTTATCTCTTGGAAGAAAAAGACGATTTCCTTCTTTCCCAAAGAGACTCCTTATCCGGTTCTTGAGTCTACTGTGGAACTCCCCTTTAAGTTAGATAGCTCCAAGGATAGTTTCATGCGTGTCTCTCTCCAGATTCCAGGATTAGATGCCCACTTAACAAATGTCGTCTTTGATACAGGATCGGTCTATACGGTGCTTGCAAAATCACTTGTCCGCAAAGAGCTTATAGAAAAACGTAGTAGTCAGTGGGAGATCAAGCGCATTACAGGTACAGACCTCGCGCAAGCTGGCTACTATTTCAAGAAAGAACCTGTCTGCTTACCGTCGGGCAAACCCATCGGTCAAGGAGTGCTCTGTAGCCTCGGGGATGAGATCCTGCAAGGCGAGCCCTCGGTCACTGCCCTGCTTGGGCAAGACGTGCTGATCGGACACGAGCTGTTCTTGAACTTTCAGGAAAGCAAGGTATTCTTTCTGTAGAACACCATGCCCCCTGAAAAGCTTCTCCCCTACCTCTTAGACACCGCCCAAGACCTGCTCTCGACCGCGACCTACGAAAGCCAGACACACAAGGCGGCCGTGATCGTCCACTGGCTGGCGGGCTTGCTGGAGTCCACGGCCCCCGATGCGACACCACTCCTAATCGCCATCTCCGACCCCGAGACCGGAGAGCCAACCGAAGAGATCACGGACACCGCGCGACTAGAGATTCGCCTGCGCCTCGCCGACAGCACGGAGCTCTCGGGGGAGCGCCTACTCGTGCGGGGCTAGGGTGACCCGAACCGTGGTTCCCTTACCGACCTCGCTCTGAATCTCCAGAGTCCCGCCGTGTGCCTCGACAATCGCGCGGCTGATCGCAAGCCCAAGGCCCGTGCCGCCGCCGGTGCGGGCGCGGGCACTATCGACCCGGTAGAAACGCTCCCCAAGGTGGGCTAGATGCTCGGCGGGAATTCCCTCGCCGGTATCCGTGACCGTGAAGCCACTCGGCTGAGCAGACAGGGTGACCGTGCCCTCTTTCGACGTATGGCGGAGGGCATTGTCTAGTAGGTTCAGGAGAAGGCGGTGCAGCAGGTGCGAGTCGCCCCAGAAGCACTCCTGGCTCACTTCCTGGCGCAAGGTCGCCCCGTCGGGGTAGAGCTTGTGCGCCTCCGAGATCGCCGCAGAGAAGAGCATCGCCGCACTGATCTCATTTTCCTTCAGCGGTAGCTGGGCATGGTCCGTTCGGGCAAGGAGCAAGAGGTCCTGCACCAAGCGGCTTGTCCGGTCCGCGGCCCGGTCGATCTCGACCAGGGTCTCACGGTAGTCGGAGGGGAGATCGGGATCGGCCAGCGCCAGGCTGGAGTTGGCCTTGATCACGGTCAGAGGGGTCTTGAGCTCGTGCGAGGCATCGGCGACAAAGCGCTTCTGTCGCTCAAAGGCCGCCTCCAGCCGCTCCAGCATCCCATTGAAGGTCTGGGCCAGTCGTGCGAACTCATCCTTACCTGGCCCCGGCACTCGCATCCGCTCCGACAGGTCCTCCACACCGATGCGTGCCGCGGCATCCGTTATCTGACGAACGGGTGCGAGCGCACGCCCCGTCAAGAACACGCCGCAGGTTCCCGCCAACAGCAGTGCCAGAGGAATCAGGGTGAGTAGCGTCCGTGTCAGGCGGTTCAGCTCCTCGTTCATGGGTGCCACGGACTCCGCAACTTGATAGTAGACGGCTTCATTGGTCTCGTCGGTGAGGAGCGCGACGGTGAAACACCGGCTCCCCGGGATCGAGCTATAGACCGGTTTCTGGGTTGCCTGAGCCTGTGCCAGTGCAACGGGGTCGAAGGCACTTAGCTCCGGCTGAAGGTAGTTTTTGCCACGGCTGTCATAGAAGGGATAGCGAAAGAGCTCTCCATCACGTCGCTCCCCAATATGCTTGGCGAGGCCCGGACGCCAGCGCTCAAAGGCAACCAGACTGTACTTACCGTCACGGGGAACATAACGCTGTGCCCGACGTTTTAGCTGCCAGTCGACACCTTCCCGGAGGGTTTGTGCGACCTGAACCCGTAGCATCACGCCAAGCGCTCCCAACACAATCGCAAAAACCAGCACATTTAAGACCGCGAGGCGGACACGAACACTCATGACGATTCTCCCTCGCCTTCCACCGGTCGGCGGAGGACATAGCCCACCCCATGGACGGTATGGATCAGCTTTATCTCGGCATCGGAGTCGATCTTACGGCGGAGCATGGTGATGTAGACATCCACCGTATTCGAGCCGGTTCTGCCTTCATCGCCCCAGATGCGCTCCAGCACGATCTCACGGGTCAAGGCGCGCCCCTCGTTCTTGGCAAGCGCCTCTAGGAGGCTGTACTCCCGCGGGGTCAGCGAGAGCTCCTCCCCAGCCCGTAGTACCCGCCGGGTCGTGGTGTCGATCTCAAGATCACGGATGGAGATCACGCTACTCTTATTGACCCCCTCACGCCGCAGGAGCGCCCGCACCCGCGCGAGGAGCTCCTCAAAGGCAAACGGCTTGGGCAGGTAGTCATCGGCACCGGACTCCAGCCCCTTGACCCGCTCCGGGACGGCATCCCGCGCGGTGAGCATGAGAATCGGCGTTCGGTCTCGGCGAGCCCGTAGGCGACGGCAGAGCTCCAGGCCATCGAGCCCCGGCAGCATCAGGTCGAGGAGGATCAGCGCGTAGCCCCCCTCTTTGGCAAGCTCCCAGCCGCTCAGGCCATCCTCGGCCAGCTCGATCTGGTAGCCCGCACGCTCCAGCCCCCGCTTCACCACGGAAGCGATCGGGGCTTCGTCTTCTACCATCAAGATTCGCACGCTCTGTTATATCGCCGCCAGACCGTGCGTGCATTCATGGATTTTTAACGCAAAAAGCCCAAGCGGACGAACCGCTCGGGCTTTTTGTCGGCACTGTCTGTGTTTAGATGTGCGCGGAGAGCTTCTCGGCGATCACCTGGCGGGGGGCAAGGCCCACCATGCCATCGACCTGCTTGCCGCCCTTGAAGATCAGCAGCGCGGGGATGCTCTGGATCCCGTACTGGCCCGCAAGCTCCGGCTCCTCATCGACATTGAGCTTAACGATCTTGACCTTCTCGCCCAGCTGCTCGGCCACGGCATCGAGCTCCGGGGCGATCCGGCGACAGGGACCACACCAAGGTGCCCAGAAATCAACCAGGACGGGGACCTCGGACTTTAGAACCGTGGCCTCAAAATCGGCGGACGAAACCGCTGCTGCTGCACTCATCTTACTTTCCTCCAAACAGTCTTTAGAAAATCTTCCAATCACGTTACAACTGAGCTTTGTAATTAGTTCCCAAGAACTCGGAGCTCCTTGGACGAGACCGTGAGGCGCTCACAGCCCGCTGCGGTCACCAGCACGTCGTCCTCGATCCGGACGCCCCCAAAGCCCTCGATGTAGACCCCTGGCTCGACTGTCGCGACCATCCCCTCGGAGAGAGTCACGGTGGCCTTGGGCGAGAATGTCGGCAATGGCAGGTCGTGGACCACGCGTCCGAGCCCGTGCCCCAGCCCGTGCGGCATCTCGCCGTAGCCCGCCGCCTTGAGCTGCTCGCGCGCCAGCGTGTCCACACTCTTGCCCTCGACACCGGGCTTGATCGCCGCCAGTGCCGCGAGCTGCGCCGCCAGAACCGAGTCGTAGATATGGCGCATTTTTTCCGTCGGCTCCCCCCCCACGACGACCGTGCGGGTGATATCCGAGCAGTAGCCATCCAGCACGCAGCCAAAGTCCATCAGCACGAACTCCGGCCCGCCCGACGAGCCAATCACCCGCTCCGACGCCCGCCCGTGGATCAGTGCCGCGTTGGGACCGCTGCCCACAATTGGGTCAAAGCTCAGCTTCTGCGCCCCATTCAGCCGGAAGAACGACTCCAGCTCCCACGCCACCCGCGCCTCGGTCATGCCAGGCTTGATGAAGCCGCACAGGTGCTCAAAACACGCATCAGCAAGCTTGCAGGCCGCCCGAATCTTGGCGATCTCGCTCTCATCCTTGATCGCCCGAAGCGCCTCCACATCGCCGGAGCGCGGAAAGAGCGCTTGCTGCGCCCGGTCATCGGGGTCGAGGGTCTTGTCCAGGGTCAGGAACGCACTGTAGGGAATGTGGTCCGCCTCAAACCCGATACAGAAAACGGGCGCAGTATCTCGGAGCCACTCCCCCGCCGCGACCAGCAAGACACTACTGGGCGGCAGGATCACCTGCTCAAAGCCCGGAACCTCGCGCTCCGCCTGCTGGGCATAGCGGCCATCCGTGAAGAATCGCGCATCGGTCTTTGTCACCACCACCAGCCCACTCGACCCCGAGAAGCCTGTCAAGTACCGCACGTTTTCAATATTGGAGACCACAAACGCATCGATGCGCCGGAACTTATCAGCTTCTAGCTCAAAGCGCGCACGCAGCCCTGCGACACGCTGGGGAAAGGCAAAATCACTCATGCGAACTAGCTTACCCTCTAACCCCCGTGAAACGGGGGAACAATAAGGAAAAATCAATTTTGTCCCCCCGCCGGGCGGGGGTTAGGGGGGGGGCTCTGGTAAAATCCCCCCATGTCTTCGATTCAAACCATGCGCGGTGTGGCGTTTGCCCCGCGTGAGACCGTGCGCGTTGCGCTGATTGGCTGTGGGGGCCGTGGCCGGGGGATGCTGGGTGAGCTCCTTGCGGTGCAGGGCGTGGAGATCGTCTCGGTCTTCGATGTCAGCGAGGAATCGGCCCAGAAAGCGGTCGCGGCGGTGGTCAAGAAGGAGCGCCCCGCACCCCGGATGGTCGTGGGCGGGGATGTGCGCCAAGTGCTCGACCCGGATGCCATCGACTTGGCCTATATCGCTACGCCTTGGCTCCAGCATGTCCCCTACGCGGTCGCGGCGATGGAAGCCGGGGTCCATGCCGCGGTCGAGGTGCCCGCGGCGGTGACCCTCGACGAGTGCTGGGAGCTGGTGGAGACCAGCGAGCGCACCCGCCGGCACTGTGTCCAGCTGGAGAACTGCTGCTACGGCTACAACGAGCTGATGATGATCCACCTCGCCCATACCGGCAAGCTTGGAACTCTCACCCACGGCGAGGCGGCCTACATCCATGACCTGCGCCACCTGCTCCTCTCCGACCACAGCGAGGGCCTCTGGCGCCGTGAGCCGCACAAGACCAGCGATGGCAACTTCTACCCAACCCACGGTCTCGGCCCGGTCGCGCAGGCCATGGGAATCCACCGCGGCGATCGGTTCGTCCGGCTGGTCTCGATGAGCAGCTGCGAGGCCAGCATGAGCGAGACGCGCGATGCCATTATTGACGAAGGCAATGCAAAGCGCCTTGAGACCTACAAAGCGGGCGACATGAACACCAGCCTGATCCAGACGGCGAAGGGCCGGACGATCATGCTCCAGCACGATGTGGTGACGCCGCGGCCCTACAGCCGGGGGACGCTCCTTCAGGGCAGCAAGGGGACGTTTCGAGACTGGCCCGCCGGGGTCTTTCTGGAGGCCGATCCGAAGAACCCGCACCACGGCGACTGGGCCGCGCTGGAGACGCTCAAGGACGAGTTCGAGCCGCCGCTCTGGCGGGAGTGGGGCGCTAAGGCACGGGAGACGGGCGGCCACGATGGCATGGACTTCATGATGAACTTCCGGCTGGTCCAGTGCCTCCGTGAGGGCCTCGCTCCCGATATGGATGTCTACGATGCCGCCGCCTGGAGCGCCCCCGGCCCGCTCTCCGAGGACTCCGTGCGCCAGGGCAGCCTGCCGGTCACCTTCCCCGACTTCACCCGCGGCCACTGGGAGTAAACCCGGCACGGTACAATAGTCGTCATTATGTCTGACACACCCGACGAGATCGAGCTTACCGACGAAGAGCGCGCCATGAGCGCCATCCACCCCGACCGCCTGCGCAAGCTGGAAGCCCTGCGGGCGGCGGGCCGCGACCCGTTTGCCCACGAGGTCTGGAAGCGCTCCTGCCCCCTAGCACAGATTCGCGCCAATCACGAGACACTTGCCGGAACCATGGTGAGTGTCGCCGGGCGCGTGAGTAGCCTGCGCCTGCCGTTTCTGGGCCTGCAAGACGAGTCTGGCGACGGCCAGGTGTTTGTCTCCAAGGACGATGCCACGGAGATTCAGGAGTACATCAAGGAGTTCGTGGACCTGGGCGACTTTGTCGGCGCTGAGGGCGAGGTATTCCAGACCCAAAAGGGCGACTGGGCCGTGCGGGTGACGAGCCTAGAGCTGATCTCCAAGGCGCTCCGTCAGCCGCCGTTCCCCAAGGTCTACTACAAGAACGGCGAGAAGCGTGTCCAAGGCGGCCTCAAGGATGTCGAGATCCGCTACCGCCAGCGCTATGTCGATCTGTTTGTGAACCAAGACGCCCGCGAGACCCTCAAAAAGCGCATGCAGGTCACCCGCGCCGTCCGGGAGTTTCTCGACAGCGTGGACTACCTTGAGGTCGAGACCCCGGTTCTCGTCACCGAGGCGACCGGAGCGGCGGCACGGCCCTTCAACACGCGCCACAACGCCGAGAAGCTGGACATGCACCTGCGCATCTCGCTGGAGCTGCCCCTGAAGCGGCTGATTGTCGGGGGGATCGAGAAGGTCTACGAGATCGGGCGGGTGTTCCGCAATGAGGGGGTCGATAAGGACCACAACCCGGAGTTCACTCTCCTAGAGCTCTACGAGGCCTACACGAATCTTGAGGGCATGATGGATATTGTCGAGCGCATGTTCCGCCATATCTGCAACACGGTGATCGGCGGCGATATCCTCACCCTCCCCGATGGCACGGAGCTGGACTTCTCCAAGCCCTGGCGGCGCCTGCCGATGCTCCAGGGAATCGAGGAGAACTCCGGCGGCCGCATCACGCGCGACCAGCTCCTTGATCTGGAGAGCGCCAAGGCCGCGCTCGCTCGTGTTGGCGGTGATCCAGAGAAAGAGACGACAGTCGGGGGGATTATCGAGAAGCTCAACGAGCTCCTCACCGAGCCGACCCTGATCCAGCCGACCTTCATCACGGACTTCCCCTACGAGACCAGCCCGCTGGCCCGCAAGAAGCCCGGCGAGCCGCACCTGACACGGCGCTTTGAGTGCTATATCGCGGGCCGGGAGACGGGAAATGCCTTCTCGGAGATCAACGACCCGCTCGACCAGAAAGAGCGCTTTGAGTTCCAGGCGGGCCAAGCGGCGGCAGGCGATGAGGAAGCGCACCCCTACGATGCCGACTACATCCGCGCCCTAGAGTACGGCATGCCTCCCACGGGCGGCTTCGGAATGGGCCTCGACCGTGTGGCGATGCTCTTCACGGGCGCGCCGAGCATCCGGGATATTATCTACTTCCCGCTCATGCGACCGGAATCGGGGCATTAGGCCGGGCAATAAGCCGGGCATTGAAATACCCGTCTCGGGGAAGGGAGCGTCCCGAGGACGCGCAGAAGTTTAGATCTCTGCGTCCTCGGGACGCTCTTTTTCTGGTGCCGGGGATTTCCAATCCCCGGGGCAATCCCCGGTTAGCGCACCCGCTCGCCGCAGTCGGGGCAGCGGGCGAACTCGGCGGGGACGATATGGTTGCAGCGGTGGCAGTAGGCCTGGTCCGGCTCATAGTCGGCGGCCTCGGGCTGAATGTCTTCCGGCAGGGGGGAGTCCCAGAGCTTATTGAGGTCGTAGGGATCACCGATGTCTTTCTTGACCTGCCACGCTTGCCAGGCCGCGAACGCCAGCCCGACTCCCATCAACATCAGGCCAAAGAGATGCCAGTCCCCGATACTAAAGAGCCAGCCACAGCCCGCTAGGATCAGCGACGCGATCACCCCACCCCACTGCCGGAAGAACTTCATGCTACGTGCCTATTGTCCCATACTACTTATTTTCCGTATGCCACCCGCCACACCGAGCCCGAGAAGTCGTCGGTGATGTAGAGGGCATCGTCGATTCCCACGGTCACGCCAACCGGCCGTCCCCAGACACGGTTTTCATCGACCACAAAGCCGGTCAGGAAGTCCTCGTACTCGCCGGTGGCTTGCTTACCTTCTTTGAGCGGAACCCGCACCACTTTATAGCCCGTACGCCGTGCGCGGTTCCAGGAGCCGTGCTCACAGGCGAAGATATCGCCCTGGTAGCTCTTGGGGAAACTCTTACCCGTGTAGAACGCCAGGTCGAGCGAGGCGCTGTGGGACTGGAGGAGCACATCAGGGACGGTCACCTTCCCCTTGAGATCGGGGCGCTTGCCAGCATGGCGCGGGTCCTCGTTGTCGCCGAGGTAGTACCAGGGCCAGCCGTAGAACGCGTCTTCCTTCACACTGGAGATATAGTCTGACGGCAGCATGTCCCCGAGGCCATCGCGCTCATTGACACTCATCCAGAGCTTGCCGTCTTTCGGGTTTGTCGCCAGCCCCACCGCGTTACGAATCCCCCATGCATAGACCTTGCGATCCTTGCCCTCGGGGGTGTAGGAGAAGATGCGGGCACGGCGCTCCTCCTCTTCCAGGTTCTCCGTGTTCACGTTGGTCAGCGAGCCAATGGAGACAAACATCCGCTTTTCGTCCTTCGAGAAGGCGATATCGCGGGTCCAGTGCCCGCCGCCGCGGAGCCGTCCCCCGCCGGAGAGATCGCTCACCACGACCTCGGCATCGCCGCGGGGGGCGAGATCGCCCACGCGGTAGGGAAAGCGCACGACCGAGTCCGTGTTGGCGACATAGACCCACTGGGGGTTCTTGGCGGGGTAGAACGCGAGACCAAAGGGCTGCTTGAGCCGGGTGGCGAAGGCCAGGGTCAGGTCGGGCTTGCCATCGCCGTCGGTATCGCGGATCAGCTGGACGCGGCCCCGGTCGGACTCAACCACGAAGAGATCGCCGTTAGGGGCGGTCTGGATCACGCGCGGCCCCTGGAAGCCACTGGCGTACTGGGTCACGGTAAAGCCCGCGGGAGCCTTGGGAAGCGCTCCCGCGGGGCGCGGAGCCCACCCTGGGCCGCGGTCCACCGATGGCGTATCAAAGGGCTTGGGGAGGTCGGCCACCGTGATCTTACGGCGGACACCGGGGGCATCGGTGCTAAAGTCACCAAACGCCGCCTTTCCGGTCAGAGTCGAGGATTGCTGTGCGAGTGCGTAGGCGCTGCCCACGAGAGCGACAGCAGTTAAGAAAGTACGAGAACGATTCACCATGGCGGAATTGTACCCGGAAGGCTAGTTTCGCTACCTGCTCTCTTGGCTAGCTACCCGGAGTCAGCGAGCTCGGCGAGCGCGGTCTTGATCTCGTCGCGCGGCAGGCCGCCCGCCTCCAGCTCATGGTCGGGGAGCTCCAGCAGGCGCAGGTAGAACGCCCGGGCACCCTCGGCGGCGCTGTCCACGTGGCTGTCCTGAAGATGAAAGTGGTAGTTCTCCGCACGGTCGTAGTAGCCCAGGGACTCCATGGCGCGGGCGGCTTGGCGCAGGATATGAGCCGTCCGGTCGGTTACCTCCACCTCGGCGAGCAGGCTCTCGTACTCGGCGAGGAACTCCGACGAGCGCAGCGATGACTCCAGGGCGAGGGCTTCGGAGTAGAGCAGGAGCGCCTTGCGTCGTGCAACCCGCGCCTGGTTGGGCTCGGCCTTGGCGCGCTGGAGGAGAAACTGCGCCGCCACAAAGGCATTGCCCGCCGTACGCGTCCGGTCTCCGCCCGAGAACATCCCCAAGAGAGTGGCATCGTCGAGCTTGAGGAGCGTGTCGAGGTCTAGGCCCGTTAGGTTCTTACACGAGGTCCCTAGCCGCTGCACGACATCCTCTTTGGTCAGCTCAATCCCAAAGATCGCAGCCAGCGCCTGCGAGAGCCCTTCGATCTGCTGCTGGACAAACCCTTTTCGTAGCATTCCTTAGCCGCCTTCTTCCCGTGGGACAAACTCGCGGGTCGTGAAAAAATAGAGCGCCATGCCGGTGCAGAGCACGATTACCAGGCTCACGGTAAACCAGGCGACCGGCTGGGTGACCGTAAAGGGATTGGAGCGCAACAAGAGGTTGGAGACATCCTCGGCGCTGTCCTGGGCACCGATAATCTCCTTCAGGTGCGGCGCGAGGGTGCGCAGGTACGAGAGAATCGAGAGCTTGGCAAAGCCGCTGGGAATCAGCGACGCGATATTCTCCCAGCCAAAGCCGTAGAGAAGCGCCCAGATTAGTGGGCGGGCCATGACGGTTGCAAAGAAGAGAAACAGCGACGAGTACGCTAGGGCTCCCACGGGGATGATCCGTAGGTCGGAGAGCATTCGGGGCCACTCGGGCTTGAGGCCATAGACCGCCAGCCCCAGTAGTAGCACGGAGAGGCTCACGGTCACGGTGATCCCCACCCAGGCCCCGATGAGCTTCATGAGCAAGAGCCGCCAGCGCGGAACCGGGCGGGTCAGGAGGTAGACAATGGTGCGCCCCTCGATCTCCGCCGAGAGCGCACCGGTCCCGTAGATCACGGAGAGGATGGTGAGGGTGAAGCCAAAGACAAAGTAGGCCGCGAGTGTGTTGTAGGCCTCTGCGGGGTCGAACCGATCCGTGGGCACCACCATCCGCCAGAGCACAGCGGCCAGGGCAGGGAGGAGCATCATCAGGATCGCGGTGAAGAGGCGCTTGGGCTTGAGCGCCTCCAGCAGCGATGTCTTCAGAATAAACAGATCGGCCATGATTATCCCCTAGCCCCCCGCTCCGAGCTGGGTGATGAGGAACGCGTAGTCGAAGGCGGCCTCGTGGAGAGCGTCGTAGCGGCCCGAAGCACCCCCGTGGCCCGCGTCCATGTTGCAGTGCAGGAGCAGTGGGTTGCTATCGGTCTTGAGAGTGCGTAGCTTGGCGACATACTTGGCCGGCTCCCAGTACATCACCTGCGAGTCGTTGAGGCTGGTCTTGACGAGCATGGTCGGGTAGTCCTTGGCTTCGAGCTGGTCGTAGGGGCTGTAGGACAGCATGTAGGCATAGGCCTCAGGCTCGTTGGGGTTCCCCCACTCCAGGTACTCCCCCACGGTGAGCGGCAGGGTATCGTCGAGCATGGTGTTGATCACATCGACAAAGGGGACATAGCTCACGCAGGCCTTGGCGAGATCGGGGCGCAGGTTCACGACCGCACCCATGAGCAGGCCGCCCGCACTCCCGCCCATGATGGCGAGCCGCTCCCGATCCACCTGCTTCTGCTCCACCAGGAAGTCGGCGCAGGCGATAAAGTCCGTGAAGGTGTTCATCTTGGTCATGAGCTTGGCGGCATCGTGCCAGGGCTTGCCGTACTCGCCGCCGCCCCGGATATGGGCGATGGCGTAGACCATGCCCCGGTCCAGGAGCGAGAAGACACTCGACCGAAACGATGCGGGCATGATGATCCCGTACGAGCCGTAGCCGTAGAGCACACCCGCCGCGCTCCCATCAACCGGCGTGTCCTTGTGGCGCACCAGCGAGATCGGAATGCGGGTTCCATCGCTGGCCGTGGCAAAGAGGCGCTCGGTGACATAGCTGCTCCGGTCCCAGCCCCCCAAGACCGGGGTCTCTTTCAGCAGTAAGCGCTCACGGGTGTTGAGGTCGTAGTCAAACACCGACGGTGGCGTCACCAGCGATGAGTACCGGAAACGGAAGGTCGTGGTCTCAAACTCCCGGTTGGCCTCGCCGGAGAGCGCGTAGGTGGGCTCGGGGAAGGCGATGGTGTGCTCGGTGCCCGTGGCAAAGTCCAGGACCCGAAGCTGCGGGAGCCCATCGGCCTGCTCGGACGCGACTAGGTGCCCGGCAAAGAGATCGAAGTCCTCCAGCCCGACCTCGGGGCGGTAGGGCAGCACATCGCTCCAGTGCAGGGGCTCGGGCGCACTCACGGGGGTTGCGATTAGCTTAAACGTGGGGGCGTCTTTGTTGGTGCGCAGGTAGAAGAGCCCGTCGCGGTGCTCGGCGTAGTACTCGTGCCCCTCTTCCCGCGGCAGGATCACGGTCAGCGCGTCGGTCGGGCTGTCGAGCTCCAGGTAGTGCAGCTCCGTGGTCGTCGATGACGCAGAGATCACAAACAAGAGCTTCTTATCGCGGGAGCGGTAGGCATAGCAGCGGTAGAGCGCATCCGGCTCCTCGTAGATCAGGGTGCCCACTCGGGTTCCCTCACTCGTGGGGGCGGAGGGGGCAAGCTCGTAGCGGTAGATCTCATGGGGGCGCTTGGTCTCGTCCTCGGTGACATAGAACAGGGTTTTGTTGTCCGCCGCCCAGCTGACGCCGTCCACTTTCTCGATCACATCGGGGAGCAGCTCGCCGGTCACGAGATTCTTGATGCGAAGCGTGTACTCCCGAAAGCCCGTGTTGTCGGTTGTGTAGGCCAGCAAGTTGCCGTCGTCGGAGATTGCGTAGGCCCCCACTGCCATGAACTTCTCGCCCTCGGCCAGCGCGTTGACATCCAGCGTGACCTGCTCGTCGCCCTCCTCCCCCTTCTTGCGGCAGTAGATCGGGTACTGCTTGCCCTCTTCGGTGCGGGTGTAGTAGAGCCAGCCCCCGTACGGGTAGGGAACGGAGAGATCGGTCTCCTGGATGCGCCCCAGCAGCTCGTCGTAGAGTGTCTTCTGGAGCGCCTCGGTGGGTTCCATCACGGACTTGGTATACGCGTTCTCGGCATCGAGGTAGGCAATGACATCGGCGCTGGTCTTGTCTTGCAGCCAGCGGTAGTTATCCGTGCGCGTGTCGCCATGGATCGTGTGGGTTGTTGGGACGATGGTCGCCACGGGAGGGATCGTGTTCTGCATGGTGGCTATTGTACCCGCTTCGCCGATCTTTATGGGCGTCGGTTCGGGCGGGAGACGGGCACATAAATGGGCCTATGAAGCTGGGGATATTTCCAGGGTTCTATTTGGGTCTGGTGGCACGAAAGCCGTGTACAAAGTCAGTGATGAGTTCGTTTTGGGTTGGCCGATCCAAAAAGAGAAAGGCATCAAATCTCTCGCGAAGCCAGCTTTTATTTTCGTCATCGGGCACTTGCAGAATAAGGAACAGCATGCCGGGGTCTTCTTCTCGCCGCTCAATCCCAGCAACAATCGACTCATTTTCCTTATACCTCTCGCCATAAAGTCGCCCCATTTGATAGTACTGAAATCGCCTGTAGTAACTCGACGTCATGGGCCAACTTGCCACAGCACTAACTACCAAAAAGAGAACGAGCGCGACGATGCTTGTCCGTTTAAAGGATATTTTCATGATTCGAGTCGCTTGTTTCCACTGTTAGTCCATCCACCAAGCCCAGAGCCTGGTTCGTTCCAATCCAATCCCCAATGCGATCACCGACCAAGCCCCCAGGAGATAGACCAGCGCCATGGTTCGCCGCGATGATGCCTCCCACGTGGAGCGACGCAGGAGCACGAACGGGGCCACCGGAAGGGTGAGCACTAGCGCGGCCTGGAGCACCATCACCACCACCTCATGCCACTGGTAGAGAGTTGTGGCGTACTGCTCCACCATCGGCTCCGGCCAGTGCCCCAGTCCAAGACGAACATGCGCGGCGAGTCCACCCCAAGCGATTCCAGCCAGCCATGGCAGGCAGGCGCAAAACCAAGCAACGCGCTGGAAAATCTTGGAGAGCGGCACCGACTAGGAACTACCTTCTTGGGTCAGCTGGGCCAGAATCCGACGCTCTGCATCGGCATTATGGGCCACTCCAACGGACTGGAGAGTCTTTGCGAGCGTGCCAAACGGCCAGACTCGCTTGGCAAGCTTGGCGAGTGCATCCGGGGTGGGTGCGATCAGATGCCAGTGAGCGATTCCTCGCGCAATCTCCTCAGCGGTGTTACTTCGGATGATGAGATCGGCCTCGGGCTGGGCGAATCGGTACACGTGCTTCTCAGGAACACTCGTCCGCGGCCCTTCGAGAAAGTCCGTTCTGAGAGACGCAAGCACAACGGGCGCGGGAGACGAGTCGGTTGCCGAGAGGCGAAACCCCTGGCCGAAGCGCGTTCCGGTCAGCATCGCGAAGATAAAGCTGCTGAAGCTGTAAGAGCTAACACGCCACATCACATGGGAAAAGTCAAAATTCTCCTGGTCATCCCAGTCAATCCGGCTGTCGTCATCCAGAACAGGGGGATCGTCGGTGCCGTTGCAATCGACAAACCAGTAGTAGACACCTTGGTTTTCCGTCGCGACATGGAGCAACAACCGTCCGTCGTGGGCGATGATCTTGAGTTCTTCGGGGCCAACCAGCTCATCTGAGTTGGTCAGCCCAGCAAAGAGCTCCCCGACACCTTCCAGCGAGAACCACTCCCGCACGGACTCAGGAAAGCGCATCCCTTGTGCTTGTTCCTGCTCCTCAAGCTTCCTCAGGGCGACCTCGGAGAGTCGCGGCTCTTGTTCGAGAAGTGCAAAGAGGGCGTGGTGGTACTTGAGGGCCATCGGCTTGGCTCTTGTCACCGGCAGCGGCGGAGGTACTCTTTGCGGGGGAGGTCTTCGATGTGGCCGCTGGCGTGGTAGTAGCGCACGCCTTGGTCCTCGGTGAGGGTGTCGGCGCGGGTGCGGCGCACCTCGGCGCTCTCCCCGGTGGCCTCGATAAAGTCAGCGAGGATCTGCTCGGCGGTATCGAGGTCCTCAAAGAAGAGCACGTAGTCGATCTCCTCGTCGTCGTCGCGGTGCACCACCCAGTCGCCCTCACGGGGCTCCTCTAGGTAGCGGTCGATCCCTCCCCCATGCACAAAGAGCGCGTAGGGCTCATCGGGGAGCGGCGTGTCGTCGGGGGACTCCAGTGGCTCGGCCTGCTGCAAGACCAGCGGCCAGAGGTTGCCCGTCGTATCGACAAAGAGCACCATGGGGAAGCGATCCGCAAGCTCCTCAAGCGTGACCTCCGAAGCGCTGAGCTCACCGGCATCGGGCTCGGCCTCAAGCGCCTCAGCAATCGAGCTCTGGGCCAGCTCCTCGGAGGCAAAGACCCAGGCGACTTCCTGCCCAATGGGGCCGTAGGAAAACGGCGTTCCGTAGTCGTAGCGGATGGTGTAGAGGGTATCAGGAAGCTCAGGAGGAGCGGGAGGCAGCTCAGGAAAACCGTCGGGGGCGGGAAGTTCGTCACTCACGGTGCAATTGTACCCGACCCGAAAAAGAAAAAAGCCGCCGCAGGTCTCTGCGGCGGCTTGGGGCTAGGCCCTACTTCTTGGTCTCACGGGCGCGGCTGGGCTGGCTTTCACGCGCCGGGCTCGACGAACCACGCGACTCGCGGGAGGGCTCGAAGGTGCGAGTACGGGCGGGCTCAGAACCGCGGCCCAGCTCCGGGCCTCGTCCCATCTCACGCTCGCGGCTTCCGCCCGATGGGAACGAGGTGCCACCTCCCCCGGGGCGAACCGGGGTCATGTTTGGCACGGAGTACCCGCCACGCTCTTGGCCACCGCTCGGAGGCGAGATTCGGCCGTACTCCCGCTCACGGCTACCCGACGGCGAACCTGTGGGGGGGGTGTAGCCGCCCGACGGTCGCACGGGGGTCATGTTGGGCACAGCCGGCCCCGATGAAGACCGATTGAACTCACGCTCGCGGCCTCCGCTGGGGGTAACGGTGCCTCCAAAATTGGGCTGCCCGGTTGGACGCGACGGCATACTGGGGGTAGCGACTCGGTAGGTGCGCTCCCGGCTTGTCTCCTCGGAGCGGCCGGGGGCTGTGGGCGGGGTGCCGAAGTTAAAAGTCGAGCCGTTCTGGCCGCGGCCCTGTGCCCGCTCCTCACTGCGACGTGCCGGTGCATCGAAGCCAGGCCGCGACGACTCACGGAAGACCGGGCGGTCCCAGGACTTATCGTTGCCACCCCGTGAGCGGTCCCAGCGATCGCGCTGGTCGATATAGATCGGGCGGGTCTCGCGGATAATGATCGGGCGGACCGTCGTGTAGTTGCGCCCAAAGATGCAGAAGTCGTCCCAGTCGCGGCAGATGCGTGTGCCAATCGAGATCGTCAAGCACGACATCGGGGAGTAGACAATCCCGGTGCGCCACGGCGTGTAGCCCCAGTAGCCGCCGTAGACCACCATATTTGGGTACCAGCGCATGTCGTAGTAGGCGTCCCAGCTCGGTGCGGGGCCAAGGAAGACAGGCCGGGAGTAGAAGTAGCGCTGCGGGAACGGGTACCAGCGTGCCCCAGAGACCACGGCGTTCTCCAGAAAGCCATTGTCCGGAACATAGAGGGTAGGAACACTATTGCCGTCGTTGACAAAGTACATTCCCCCACTGGTCTTGCCAAACTGCATGGCGTAGAGGTTTCCGGAGAACGGTACGGAGATCATCTGCCCATTGTCATCGTAGAGAATGTAGCCACTGGAGTCGAAGACCGCGCGGCTAATGGGAATCGTCTGCCCCTGCGGAACCTCACGCCAGTCAAAGACATCGGCGCGGGCCTGGGTGACCGGTGGGGCCGCCACGACAAAGTTCTGGGCAAAGGCTGCCGGTGCCGCCATCAAAAGTACAGTCGCTAGAAACGCTTTCATTGAGATTTTCTCCTCTTGTATCTCTTCAGACGACAGCCACGACAAGAATGTGACAATTATTTTCTGACACCCAAAATTTAGCGTCGACTTCAATCGGCGGCTAGGCGATCAGCTCTTTAATCACATTCCCGTGGACATCGGTGAGGCGGAAGTCTCGGCCGGCGTAGCGGTAGGTGAGCTTGGTGTGGTCGAAGCCGAGGAGGTGGAGCACCGTGGCGTGGAAGTCGTGGATGTGCACGGGGTTGCGCTCGGCCTTGAAGCCAAACTCGTCGGTCGCGCCGTAGACCGTGCCTTTTTTCACACCGCCGCCCGCCATCCAGTAGGTAAAGCCCCAGTGGTTGTGGTCACGGCCGTTCATCTTGCCCGCGTTGGCTCCCGGAGTCGGTAGCTCCACCACCGGCGTCCGCCCAAACTCCCCGCCCCAGATGACGAGAGTTTCTTCGAGCATCCCGCTCTGCTTGAGATCGGTCAGGAGCGCGGAGATCGCCTTGTCCGCCTCGCCACAGAGCCGCCGCATCCCATCCGCGAGATCGTCGTGGAGGTCCCAGGGCTGGCCCGCTCCGGAGTAGACCTGGATAAAGCGCACCCCGCGCTCGGCGAGACGCCGTGCCATCAAGACACCGCGGGCAAAGTTACCGTCGCCGTAGCGCTCCCGCGTGCTCTCGGACTCCAGGTTGATATCGAAGGCATCGGTGGCCTCGCTCTGCATCCGGTACGCCAGCTCCAGGCTCTGGATACGGGACTCTAGCTGGGCGTCTTTTGCGTGGGCCGCCTGGTGCTTTTTATTGAGTGCCTGGATCAGATCGAGCTGCTCGCGCTGCTGCTCCTTGGAGGCATAGTGGCTCCGAATGTGCTCGACTAGCTGCTCGACATCGCGCTTGCTGGGGTCGATATAGGTCCCCGCCAAGACTCCCGGCAGAAAGCCCGCCTGCCAGTTCTGGGTCTCCTGGATCGGGAAGCCGCCCGGACACATGGCGATATACCCCGGCAGGTTCTGGTTCATGGTCCCGAGCCCGTAGCACGTCCACGAGCCAAACGACGGCCGAATCTGGCGGGCATCGCCGCAGTTCATCAGCAGGAGCGAGGGCTCGTGGTTGGGAACATCGGCGTGCATGGAGTTGATGACGCACATGTCATCGACAAAAGCAGCGGTCTTGGAAAAGAGCTCACTGACCTCGATTCCGCTCTGGCCGTACTTCTGGAACTTGAAGGGAGAGCCGAGCCCTGCGCCGGTCTTGCGCTCGGTGCCGTAGTTGCTCATCGGCAGGGCCTTGCCGTGGTACTCGGTGAGCTTGGGCTTGTTGTCCCAGGTATCGACATGGCTGGGGCCGCCGTTCATGAAGAGAAAGATCACCCGCTTGGCCTTCACCGGAAAGTGTGGCTTGCGCGGAAGCATGGGGTTGTCCCCCTCGCCCGCCTGCGCCTCGCCCGCTAGCACCCCTGCCAGCCCGAGACCCGCAAACCCTGCGCCCATCTGCCCAAGCAGCTGCCGCCGGGTCATGAACAGCTCTTCCAGTCGTCCTTGCATGCCTCTAGTATGACGCAAGGCCCCTAGGTTTTCAACTTTGTTTTTTCGCAGAGAACGAGCGGGCGACACCGGGCAAGAAGAGATAGCCAATAATGGCAATCGGCAGGATCACGATCGGGAAGACAACCGGCGAGCCCTGAGCCTGGGCGATCGCCATGACGATACTCGTGAGGTAGTACGCAATAGTCAGCCAGCGCCCCCAGGCCCGCTGCAAAAACATCCCTACCCCCGCGGTGACCCCCACGAGCGCCCCAACAATGCTCAGCGTATTGGCCGCTCCCCGTAGCAGGATCACCAGCGGGATCATCGCGGTTAGTGCGGCGATCAGGGTCACCCCAAAGGGCTGGACGTCGTCTTTTGGCTCTTGTTCTTGCAAGCTCATGATCTGTGTCTTCAAGGTCCCTCGTGGTGAATCTCCAGCAAGAGTACCTCCGTCGCGTCTTCGGGAACACGTGTGGACTCGGCTTGCGCCACCCCCACCACCCAAAGGATCTCCCCCTCAGCCTCCACAACAAGCTGGGACGCCCGCAGCTCGGCGGGAACCTTGGCCTCGCGGAGCAGATCGCGCACCAAGCGGGTCTTGCCGGCCATTCCCAGCGGCGCGATCCGGTCACCGTCACGGACGGTGCGTACTGTTAGGGATGCGGGGATTGTACCACAGTCTACACGAAGAGAGCGGCGCTGGCGCTCCGGGGAGGGCAAGGGCGCGGCAATCACGGCAGAGAGGGAGCGCTGGTCCAGAAGGGCGACGCTACCCGGAACGGGCAACTCTCCCCGCCAGTCGGTGAGGAGCGGGCCTTGCCTCTGTGGTGCAAAGACAAGGCTGCCCTGTCGCACCCGAGCCCACCCGTCGCCGGGGAGATTGAGGGTCCCTCCCCGCACGAGCAGTCCCTCCAGACGTGCCACCCAGGTCGCCGTGACAAGCTGCTCTCTCAGCGCCGCATCCCCTTCTGTGAGCTCCCAGAGCCGCTGGAGAATGACGCGACGGCGGAGGGGGCGCTCCAGAGTGCGCAGATCGGTCGTGCCCCGGTGCTCTACGGCCAGCATATCCAGATAGGCACTGTCCTCCGCCGCGTGCTCGGAGAGGCGACAGAGGGCTTCGGTGAGGCGTGGGTTGAAGCTCTCGGCGAGCTCGGGGAGGAGTGTGCGGACCTTGCGGCGGGGGAAGCGGGGGTTGTCGTTGGTGGGATCGTGGCGCACCGCGACTCCGTGGTGGGCGCAGTACGCTTCGAGCTGGGCGCGGCGGGCGAAGAGCAAGGGCCGGATGATATTGCCCCGTCGCACCGGGATTCCCGCCAGCCCGCTCACGCTCGTGCCCCGAAAGACCCGCATCAGCACGGTCTCCGCCTGGTCGTCGGCGTGGTGCGCGGTGGCGATCACATCGGCACCGAGCTCCTGGGCGGCCTCTTGGAGGAAAGCATAGCGCGCCTCACGCGCCTCGGCCTCGTTCGCATTGGCGAGTGCGCCCAGCCCGATGACACAGGACAGACCACCGCGGGTAGCGAGAGCGGCACAGAACCCCGCATCGGCATCGGCGTCTTGGCCGCGCATTCCATGGTGAAAGTGCGCCACGCCAGCGGGCTGCGGTAAGAGCCCCAGCGCGGCGGCCTCACAGAGCAAGAGGAGCAGGGCGCAGGAGTCGGTGCCGCCGGAGAGCGCGACCAGAGGCCGCTCGCCCGGAAACAGCAAAGCCCGCTCCGTGACAAAATCTGCCAGGGAGCGGGCGAGTGCGTGGTCGTCAGGGCTTGGCGATAACGACGACACGGTTCTCCACGCGGGTGACAGCCATCCCGAGAGGCCCGAGGTGGCGGGTGAGCAGCTCCTCCAGGGTCTCGTTGCGGGCATCGAACTGCACCTTGCGGTCGGACTGTGGGATATCGATCACCGTGATCCCTTGGCCATAGCGCCGGGCTAGGTCCTCAAGGCCTTGGGGCGTCAAGGGGAGCTCACCGCCCCCAAAGGAGAGGCGGGTGGTCGCGGGCAGCTCTTGCTCCAGGGGCGTGATCACCCACTGCTCCCCACGCACCGCCTCCGCGACCCAGGAGAGCTTGAACGTGCAGACATCCATCCCCGCCGCAACGGGAACTTCCAGAGAGCGGTTTGTCGGGAGGGTCACACTGGTTGGCTGGGACGCACCGGGCACTAGCACCCGCACCGTACCGCTCTTTGCATTCTCCAGAGCCAGTGAGAACGAGACTACCGTGTCGCTCGGCTGGAGCTTGGAGAGCTTCAGCGCCGGAGCCGGACCGGCAACCGTGGGGCTGGCACTCGTCTTGGACACTCCAGAAACCACGCCTGCCGACTGGACGGTCGTGGGCTTTGGGTAGAAGAAATTCCACAGCACGGAGGCGAGAGCACCGCCCGCAAGCGCAGAGCCGAGGGCGACCCGTCCTAGGTTGGGAAGCCAGCCGCGCCAGCTACGCTTCTGGGCGGCCTCGTTCTCACGCTCGATCCGAGCGATCACATTGTCTGCAAAGAAAAGAGGAGGGTCTACCTCCGGCAAGTCGTTTAAGTGCCGTGTGATCCCACGAAGCAGGGCTTCGTCTGTGCGCGCTTCCGGGCTCGTGGCCAGAAATGCTTGCACTTGCTTCATCTTTTCCGCAGGAAGAGTACCTTCGATATAATCCGACGCGAGCTCGCGCCACTGCTTCAAGTCCATGATATTTACCTTACTGGAGTGTAGGACTTTCGTAGATTCCGAAAAGTTCCGCCACTTTGCCCAGCCGATCCCGCAGCGCCAGGCGGGCGCGGTTCAGGCGCGACTTGACCGTGCCAATCGGGAGCTGGGTCAGGTCCGCGATCTCTTCGTAGGCGAGGCCCTGGTTGTGGTACATGACAATCATCACCCGCTGGGCCTCCGGGAGGGTGTGGATCGCCTTCTCCAGGATCATGCGCCGCTCCTCCCCTTCCATCAGCGCCTCGGGGCCGGGGGAGGCGTCTTCAAACTGC
This sequence comes from Armatimonas rosea, assembly GCF_014202505.1. NCBI lineage: Bacteria > Bacillati > Armatimonadota > Armatimonadia > Armatimonadales > Armatimonadaceae > Armatimonas > Armatimonas rosea. Next base: position 363,748 of record NZ_JACHGW010000004.1, read on the forward strand.
CGCGTGACCGTGTTTTCGTCGAGCTCCATCGACTCATCCAGCGACGTGGTCGGGCGGGAGCGCTTTTTCTTGCGGTCATCGAGGAAGACATTCGTCACAATCCGGTGGATCCAGGTGGAGAACTGCGCCTCCCCGCGAAACGACTTGAGGTTGTTCCAGGCGCGGACAAAGGCCTCCTGCGCGATATCGGAGGCATCGTCGTGGGAGCCGCTGAGCCGGTAGGCGACATTGTAGACCGTCCGCTCGTAGCGGCGGACCAGCTTGTCGAAGGCCGCCACATCACCGCGCCGGCTCCGCTCAATGAGCTGCTTCTCTTCTAGCGGGGTCAAGATCATGCACGCTCTCCGGGGAGGGTGGCCTCGGAGATGGCGCGCTGCTCCTCGGGGGTCAAGGTCACCTCGGAGCGGCCCCGGACTATCGGCTTGGCGTAGACCCGCATCTCCTGGCGCGAGTAGAGCCCGCTGAGCACGAGACCGTTATTGGCATCATCGAGCAGCGCCAGCGAGAAGCTCTGCTGCCCACCCACATTGGCAAAGGCATCGTAGCGGTGGAGGCCCACACGCCGCAGGGTCTGACGCAGGGAGTCCGTGTTGGCGCTCGATGTGGTCAGGGCACGGTCCATCTCGGCGCGAAACTGTGTGACATTTTTGGCATAGTCGAGCAACAGCTCCTCCAGCGAGTCCCCGCTCACGCCCCGTAGCATCCGTGCCTGACGCCGTGCAAGCCCACGGAGCCGCACGAGCGCGACAAGCGCAAGTACCAGAATTACCCCGTTTCCCCCGAGCAAGACCAGTAGAGCAAGCCCAGGCTGCTGCTGTACCCACTGAACCAGCCCGCCCATTGCCCCGTTCAGGCCCTCCATAGCAATCCTCCAGTTTCTGTGCCTCTCAACCTACAATGACATAGAGAGAGTCATATGGCATCAGAAAACCTTTCCCTTGACAAGATTCGTCCCAACGAAAATCAACCGCGTCGAACATTTTATCAGGAATCTCTGGAAGAGTTAGCCGCGTCGATCAAAGAGCGTGGTGTCCTGCAGCCAATCGTGGTTCGTCCCTTGACAGGAAAGGACAAGGGCTTCTACCAGATTGTCATGGGCGAGCGCCGCTACCGTGCCAGCAAGATGCTGGGCATGGCGACCATCCCCGCGATTATCCGTGACCTCAGCGATGAAGATGCCGCCACCGATGCTCTCCTGGAGAACTACCAGCGCGAGGACATGAATGTCATCGAGAAGGCACGGGCGATCCAGGGCCTTCTCCAGCACATGAGCTACGAGAAGATCGCCAAGACACTCGGAGTCTCAGAGGCGACTGTCCGGCGGACCCTGGAGCTTCTAGAGCTGCCGATTCCCATCCAGCAAGAGCTGATCCAGAACCCCGCCAAGGGCGCGCTGTTCCAAGAGGGCCACGCGCGCGTGCTGCTGGGGATCAACGACGATACCGCGAGCCAGCTGCGCTTGGTCGAGAAGGTCAAGAACGAGAAGCTCAATATCTCGGACCTTGAGAAGATTCTGACCGCGATCAAGCAGTTCCCCAACAAGAAAGAGGCGTTTCTGCGTGTCTCGGTGGGCGTGACCGAGCAGATGCTACGGAGTCTGGGTGCCCGCGAAGAGCGCAAGAAGCCCTACAAGTCCCAGACCGCCGAGCAGCACCTCAAGAGTATCGAGAAGCAGGCCTCCACCCTCGCGGACATGATGGACGACCGCATTGGGGAGTTCCTCTCCGCGGAGCAGATGAACCAGCTCCTGGCCACCACGGCGGAGCTCCAGCGCGATCTGGAGAACTTCAATACCAAGATCCGCGACTCGCTGGCCACCAAGGACTTTGGCTTCCGCGAGGTCTATATCCACTGCCCGCTCTGTGGCCGCGTCGAGCTGATTGGCTCCGTGCGCTGCTCGGTGTGCTGGACCATCCTGCGGCGCTGCTACGACTGCGGCAACTACGACCGCAACTTTGAGAAGTGTGGCATCACCGGTGCCAAGATCTTTGTGGCCGAGGCGGAGAACCCCAAGGAGCACTCCAAGAGCTACCGCTGCCCCATGTACAAGCCCAAGTTCGACACGCAGGCGACCCGCCTCAAGATGGTTGCCTAGCCCCACCCCGACACCCAGCGGCTCCCGCTGGGTGTTTTTCTTTTCTGCTCCCTTGCCCTAGACGCAAAAAAAACGGCCTGCGGAGGTTCCGCGGGCCGCTGTCAAGTTAGGTGGTAGAAAGGAGATATACTTATTCTTGGAGCCGAGCGGTAAAATCTTTAGCACCGGCACCAAAAATCCGCGGACTATTTTATGAACCTCAACCCCTTTGCGAGTAACCTGGTCGTTGTCTGGTACCTGAGCCTCTCTCTGGTGCTCACCGGCGTGGTGATCGGGCTGACCCTGGCCCTCCACAAGCTCAATGCGCGCCTTGAGGCTCTCACCAGCCAGGTCGAGCCTGTGCTGCAAAAAGCGGACCTCGCCCTCGCCCTGGCCAATGAGAAGCTAGAGTCGATTGGAAGCGCCACCGAGAGCCTCCTGGCCCACACCGAGGCGGTCGCCACCACGGTTGAGGCCAAGACCGAGACAACCTCGCGGCTGGTTCAAAAGACCATCCACGCTCCTTTTGTGAGCGCCAACGCGCTCCTGGCCGGTGTGGCAGCCGGCGCGAAGGCACTTCGTGCGGGCTCCACAGCGCGTGTGCTACAATCCCCTAAACCCCAAACACCCCTTCAAGAGGAACCTAACCATGGCAAACAATAAGAGTGATTTTCTCGTCGGCTTTCTGATCGGTGGTGCTCTAGGCGCCGCTGTCGCGCTGCTCTATGCCCCGCAGAGCGGCGATGAGACCCGCGGAAAGCTCAAGGAGAAGAGCGGCGAGCTCAAGGACAAGACCAGCGAGACCTACGAGAAAGCCCGCACCAAGGCCACCGAGGTCGGGGGGCAGCTCAAGGATAAGACCACGACCCTCGCCTCGACCGTCAAAGAGTCCGCCACCAGTGTCGCCTCGCGAATCGGCAAGCGAGGTGCCGCCGAGGAACCCGAGGCTGCTGGGGCCTAACCGCGCTCAACTTCCCTAAAATCGCGCCGCTCTCACTATGAATTATTTCGCTGTGGGAGCCGGCGCGATTTGCTTTATAATCTCCGCAGGTTGTGTACACCTATCACCAACAAGGAACTCTCATGAACAAAACTCTCATCGCTTCTAGCCTCTCTCTACTGGGCGTCGTCGCCCTCACAGGGTTTGTCGGCCTCAACAGTGCCAAGAGTGCGCCACAAAACTCTCCGGCGGTGATCATTGGCTCGGGGAGCTGGCAGAACAAGGCGGCCTTTGTTGCCAGCGGCGCACGGTGCCCGGTTCCCACCCCCGATGCCCTCACCCTCCAGATGATTGAGTCCGATCTCGCCCTGACCCGCACGGTCCGTGATGCCGCGCGGTTGGGGCAGTTCTCTGCCTTCTCCCGTGGCGCGGGCACGGTGACCATCCCGGTCTACTTCCACGTGATCACCAACACCTCCGGCGCGGGCAACCTCACCGATGCCCAGATCCAGGCCCAGATCGATGTTCTCAACAAGGCCTACTCCGGGCTGGATAAGCTCCCCAATGGCACGACCCCCAACGGTGCGACGGTAAACACCCCCTTCCGGTTCGTGCTGGCCACCGGTGGGATCGACCGCACTGCAAACAACACCTGGTACACGGTTGGCTACGGTACGACAGCCGAGACCCAGATGAAGACCGCACTCCGACGGGGCGGTGCCGGGGACCTCAACCTCTACTCCGCCAATATCGGCGGGGGGCTCCTGGGCTGGGCAACCTTCCCCTCTAGCTACTCCTCCAATCCCAAGAACGACGGTGTCGTGCTCTTGACCTCGTCGCTGCCGGGCGGCTCCGCAGCTCCCTACAACCTGGGCGACACCGCCACCCACGAGGTGGGCCACTGGCTCGGCCTCTACCACACCTTCCAGGGTGGCTGTTCTGCCACCAATGACAGTGTCAGCGATACCAACGCCGAGCGTACGTCGTTCTTTGGCACCTGGACCACGACCACTATCCCCGACACCTGCACGGGCAACAAGTACCCGGGCCGCGACCCGGTCGAGAACTTCATGGACTACACCGACGATGCCTACATGTACCGGTTCACGCAGGGCCAGGCAGACCGCATGGACCTCTCGGTGATTACGTACCGTGGTCTTTAGTCAGGGAGCTTAGGTACTGCTGGATAACCCCGGCAACATCCTGACTATCTGCAGCGACCCGGGCCTGTGCAAGCCACACGGCCCGGGTCGCGACTTTTTTCACCGCCTCCATGTCGTGGCTCACCACGACGATGGTTCGGCCCTCACGCTGGAACTCGGCGATCTTGGCGAGGCACTTCTCCTGAAAGAGCGCGTCCCCCACCGCCAGTGTCTCATCCACCAAGACGATCTCCGGGTCGGTGTGGACCGCGACCGCAAACCCAAGCCGCACGAACATCCCCGACGAGTATGAGCGCACGGGCATGGTGTAGTACTCCGGCTTGTCAAAGTCCGCAAACGCCAGGATATCGTCGCGCCGTACCTCCATCTGCGCCCGTGTGAGCCCCAGGATCGAGCCATTGAAGGTGATATTCTGCAGGCCCGTCAGGTCGGGGTGGAAGCCCGCCCCAACCTCCAGAAGCGGAGCCAAGCGCGGGTGGGTCGGGTCAGCCGAGGCGGGAAAGGTCACTGCCCCCGAGTCGGGCTTCATCACATTGGCAATCAGCGAGAGCAGCGTCGATTTCCCTGAGCCATTGCGCCCCAGAAGCGCCACCGTCTCCCCTTTCTGAATAGTCAGCGAGACATCATCGAGTGCGGTGATGACCTTTTTTTCGGGTGCTTTTCCGTCAAAGAGCGCCCCCAGCATCCCTTTTAGACCGGCATAGCCGCTGGACTGGAGGACAAAGCGCTTGTGGACGTGCTCTAGCTGGATCGCGGGCAGGCTCATAGCTGCTCCACAAAGCGCCACTTGCGGCTATTGAAGAAGGCATAGCCCCCAATAAAAGTCGCGACACAGACCACGAACGCAAGCCAGAAGTACGGCCACGGGACCCCAAGGTTAATGTAGATAGGGTCTTTAATCCCCGGGACCTCGGCCTTGGGCGGGATGGGAAGCAGGAACGCCCGGTAGCTGGTCAGGATCACCGTCATGGGGTTGAGCAGGTAGAGCGTGTAGACAAACGACGGTACTTTCTCGGAGAAGCGCACCTGCTCCAGGAAGTACATGATCGGCACGGCGTAGAACAGCAGGTCTAGCGCCACCGCAGTCAGGAACTTAACATCCTCGAAAAACACATTCAGTGCTGAGAGAAACAGCGCGATCCCCCCGATCAGCAGGGTCTGCATCACCACCAAGAGCGGGAGGAGGAGAAGCTCGCGGGGCGGCAGGGTCAGGCTGTGGTGGGTGAGAGAGTCGCGGATATAGAGAAAGGCGAGCAGCGGGAACAGCACGACTCCCAGCGAGAGCAAGAAGTGCCGCAGGTTCGCCACGGTGGTCGCCAGCGGAAGGAGCTCACGGGGAAAGTAGACCTTGCGCACGAGACCGAGTTGCTTGGAGACCGCATCGCCGGCATCCAAGACCCCCGTGAGAAAGTAAGTCCAGGGAAAAAACGCCGCGAGGACATAGGCAGCGTAGTTATCGACTTTGCTGTTAAAGACGAAGTAAAAAACGGCCCAGAGGATCAAGGCACGGACAATGGGGTTTGCCAGCGACCAAGCGATTCCTAGCTTGGAGTTTTTGTAGCGAACATCGAGCTCGCGCTGGACGAGGTTGTGAAACAGCTCCCGGTAGCGCCATGCTTCGCGGGCTTCTTGAAAGAGGCTCATGCCCCTTCTTTACTCTTCTTCGTCGCGAGCGGGTTCCAAGAGCTTGAGGAGATCTTCGCGATGGATGAGCACTTTTCGCTTGCCTGCAACCCGGAAGGCCTTGAGCTTGCCCTGTCGGATGTACGAACGGATACTGGATTGCGACAGCTGCAGGTAGTTTGCCGCCTGTTCCACTGTCAGAAGTTCCCTGTTTTCCGCATCCATCGTCTCGTTCGTTTCTCCTGTCTGCACCGGGATGCCAGGCATCCTGTCGTGAAAGTATAACCCCTGCCCTCTGGAATGTCAAGCGCTTGGCAGGAAATATCAAGAGGTGAATAAGGCATTCAAAAAGCGCTAAGAACTCGGGTATAAAAGAAGCATGGCACAGGTAGGTATCTTTGGCGGGTCGGGTCTCTATCAGCTCCTCACGGGTACGGTCGAGGAGCGCTGGATCGAAACTCCCTACGGCCCCCCCTCGGATAAAGTCGTTTTAGGGGAGCTGGGAGGCCGGGAGGTGGCGTTTCTGCCGCGGCACGGGCGAGGGCACACGATCCCTCCCCATAAGATCAACTACCGCGCGAATCTCTGGGCGATGAAGGCGCTCGGGGTGGAGGCGGTGATCGGGCCGTGCGCAGTGGGCTCGCTCCAGAAACACATCGAGCCTGGCCATATTGTTCTCTGTGACCAGTTTGTGGACCGCACGACCGGCCGGGCCGATACGTTTTTTGAGGGCCCTATTGTCACCCATGTCTCCGCGGCGGAGCCCTACTGCCCGATCCTGCGCGCCCACGCGCTCGCGGTCTGCCAGAGGCGCGGTGTCGCGGTGCACGAGAGTGGGACCATGGTGGTGATCAATGGGCCGCGCTTCTCCACCAAGGCGGAGTCGCGCTGGTTCACGAGCATGGGCTGGGACATTATCGGCATGACCCAGTACCCCGAGGCCTATCTGGCGCGTGAGCTGGAGCTTCCCTACGTCAACCTCTCGATGGTCACGGACTACGATGCGGGCCTGGTCAGTGACGATGGCGCGGCAGTGACCCATGAGGCGGTCTTGGAGGTCTTTGCGGCCAATATCGAGAACCTCCGCGGGCTGCTCGTCGAGCTGGTGCAGTCCCTGCCCGACACCAGTGCCAGCCCCGCGCGAACCGCGCTCACAGGTGCACGACTTGGCTAAGCAAACACCCGACGAGCTCTTTGAGACACAGTTTCTTCCCCACCTGGATGCGCTCTACCGTGCGGCTCTCTCCATGACGCGCAACCCACAGGATGCCGACGATCTGGTGCAAGACACCTTCCTGCGCGCCTTCCAGTTTATTGACAAATTTCAAGTGGGAACCAATGCGCGGGCATGGCTGTTTCGCATACTAACCAACCTGTTTATCAATCGCTACCGCCGCGCCAAGCGGGAGCCGGAGAAGACATCCTACGATGAGATGGAGGATTTTTTCCTCTACAATCGGCTTCAAGATGCCTATGTATCGGGTAAGTCCGACACTCCGGAGGCAGCGGTGCTCAACAAGGTACAGGCTGAGGCGATTCACGAAGCGATCGGAAATCTTCCCGATGAGTACCGGGAGACCGTGATCTTGGCGGATGTGAATGAGCTCTCGTATCTGGAGATCAGTGAGATTCTGGAGGTCCCCATTGGGACGGTACGCTCCCGGCTCTCTCGTGGGCGGCGGCTGGTGCAGCGCGCCCTGTGGGCCTTTACAGAAGAAAACCCACGCTAGGAATAAGGAAACTATGAAGACGACTCCGGTCGAGTCTTTGGAATACAATCAGTGTGAAGAGGCAGTCAAGCGGCTCAACGATTTTTTGAGCAGAGAGCTCGCTCCCGACGAAGAGGTGCAGGTTCAGCGGCACCTCCAGGAGTGCAATGGCTGCTTTGAGAAGTTTCACTTTGAAGAGACGCTGCTGCGTCGGCTTCGGGACGCGGTTGGGCAGGTGCAGGCCCCGGATGGGCTACGCCAGCGCATCCTAGGCCTGCTCCACAAGAACCACTAAGGCGCGCTCGTCCCCTCACGCCCATAGGCATCCTGTAGCCGCACCACATCGTCGAGCTGGGGGGTGGAGACCTCCAGCACATCGGAGTCCTCGATCGCCTCGATCGTGTGAATCTCCAGCGGACGGTTGCGCCACTGGTGCCCCTCCCCGATCTCGGTGATGGTGAGGGTATCGACGGTCGCGCCCTTGGTGAGCTTCATGCGCCCTTTTAGCAAGTAGCTTGTCTCGTCCTTGTGGTTGTGGTACTGCAGGCTGAGCTTCTGCCCGGCATTGACATGAATGATCTTGCCGACATAGATATCCGTCCAGGCATACCAGATCTCGTAGCCCCAGGGTTTCTCGACCTTCACGGGGAGGTCTTCAGGTTTAATGTCCATACTCGCTATTGTACGGCACGCCTTCGGGTCTTTCCTATTCCGGCAGCCCCCGCCGCGATCAGCATCGCCCCTCCCACCCCTAAGAGAATCGCGGGAAGGTCGCTCTTGCGCTCTAGGATCACGTCTTTGTTCTCGTGGGGTCCTCGCAGCTGAATCCGCCAGAGGGGCTCGTCGAGCACGATCCCAAGCGCACGCTCCAGCGCGACTCCCTCACTCGTACGCCCCTCACTGCGCGCCCCGTGTGCGCCCATTCCCTGGGAGTAGAGCGCGTGGTCGAAGTGCTCTTCACGGTGCACCTGGCCATCGTGGATATGGATGGTCGGGTAGAAGAGCTTGTCGGGCCAGCGGGTGGGAAACTCAAAGGCGATCGGGTGCGGCGTGCCCCCCAGCTTGGCGAGCTGAAAGACCGCAAACCCGTAGTCGTGGCACTGGGGAAACTGCGCCCAGACACTCTTGGGCAGCGTGAAGCGTGGATCGAGCCGGTCGAAGTCCGCCAGGCTCGGTACAAAGCTCGCCACAAAGTCCCCGACCTCATGGACAGCCAAGGCACTCTTGACTTCTGCCTCTTGTACCTTGCTACAGCCAATCGAGAAGGTTTGGGGGGTGGGGAACCGTGCGGACAGGTGGGTGAAGAACTCGGGATAGCCCTTCAGGTCCAGCCAGCGGATACTCTCCTCCCGCGCGGGCAAGGCCACGGGTAGCGGCAGGATCATCGCGGTCGGCTGGGCGGCCTGGTAGCGCATCTGATAGACCAGAAACTGGGTGCCGTGCCCCGAGAGGCGGGCAAAGAGATTGGTGTCAAAAACCTCGACATCTCCCACAAAACAACACATCGTCGTTGCTCCTGAGCGTTATTCTTGGCAGGAAGCACTGCCCCCGAGACCGAACCTGGGGCCATGCACCTAGATCGCATCCTATCATTGGGGCCGCTTGCCTTCCAAGGAGAGAACGCACGCGTGAGCCGTGTGGTTACGGCAGGCGGTGAGATTTGGATTCTCAAGGCGGGAGGCACGGTGCGCGAGGGCGAGGTTGTCGCGGCACTGGCAGCCCACCAGCCGTTGGTTCCGGCGTTTTTTGGGGAGAGCGCCCAGGGCCTTCTCTTCTCGGAGCTGCCCGGCCAAAATCTGGCAGAGGTGTTCGCGCAGCCGTCGCGGCACCACGCACGGCTCGCCCACGCGCTAGGCGAGGCACTGCGACAGATCCACGCCTGGGAGCCGCCCCTCGAAAAGCAAACGACCTCCTGGCGGGAAGCGGCTCTGGCACGGGTGCGGGCGACCGCACTGGCCCACGCGGGCGAGCGCATCGCCTACAACTTCTCGCCGTTTTCCGGGCACGAGTATGGGGCACTGGCGGCGTGGGTTGAGGCCGAGAGCGCCAAGACTCCCCCCGCGCTTGCTTTTTGTCACGGCGATGCCTGCTTGCCCAATTTCCTCACCGACGGAGGTACTATCACAGGGATCGTGGACTGGGGCGACGGCGGCTGGGCCGACCCGCGCTTTGACCTCGCCACCGCCCTCTGGAGCCTGCGCCGCAACGGTGCCCCCGAGTGCCAGGATGATTTCTTGGTAGGCTACGGCTGGGAGGGGGGCACGGAGAGCCTGGCGCTCTTTGAGGCCGTCTACACGCTTTGGGAGTAAGAGACAATGAGCTGGATCGACCGAGAGTTTTTTGACACCCATGGCTATGTTGTCGCCAAGGGTGTCGTCCCCAAGCCCCTCTGCGCTGCGGTGATCGCGGCGGAGTACGACTTTCTGGGCTTCGATCCCGCCAACCCCGCCGGCTGGTACCAGGAGCCGCTCAAGCGCGGCGGGATGCTGGAGCTCTACCAGCATCAGGCGCTCTGGGACACGCGCCAGCACCCCAGTGTCCATGCAGTCTTTACCGAGCTCTACGGCACCGAGCGGCTCTGGGTGAGTATCGACCGGGTGAACTTCAACCCGCCGGTTCATCCGCAGTTCCCCGAGTACGACCACCCCGGCATGATCCACTGGGATATCGACCCCATGCAGGCGCACACCACTCCCCTACGGGTCCAGGGCGTGCTCTACCTCTCAGACACCCCGGTCGAGCGCGGCGGGTTTTGCTGTGTCCCTGGCCACCACAAGCTCATCACGCGCTGGGCCGAGAGCCGCGAGGCGGTGCCCGGTGCGCCCGACGAAGGCAAGCGGACGCCGCGGGATAAGAGCGAGATCACGATTGTCCCGATCCCCGCGGAGGCCGGCGATTTAGTCATCTGGGACACGCGGCTCCTGCACGGCAACGGCCGCAATCTCTCCGACCAGCCCCGCCTGGCGCAGTACATCACGATGTGGCCCGAGCGCTACGAGAACGAGGCCGAGCGCACCGACCGCGTCCTGCGCTGGCAAGAGCGTCTCAACCCCGATGCCTTCTGGGCACCCGGCGACCCGCGCCGCTGGGAGCAGCTCCACGGCACGACCGCTGTCTTAACCGAGCTAGGAAAGAAGCTCCTGGGCGCCGAGCCCTGGAGCCCCCCAACCCCCACGACTGGGGGAGAGTAAACGTACCATGACCATCACCACCAACCACATCACGCTAGAGAAGATCACGCCCCTGCGCATCAGCCGCGGGGTGAGCGGCAACAGTGTCAACCTGATCGTCACGATTGAGCACGAGGGCATCACGGGCCTCGGGGAGCTGGCACCCAACGGGGTCAGCGGTGACAAGGCAGAGACGGGTGAGCGCGATATCGAGGCGCTCCGTCCTGCACTCGCGGCGCTGGCCCCGTGGGAGCTGGAGCGGGTCGAGGGCGTGCTCTCGGAGCTGCGCTCGGCGGCGGTGGGCCTGGATGGAGTCGGGAGCGGCGGGGCGATCAAGGCGGCGATCGAGATGGCCTGCCACGACTGGGTCGGCAAGAAGCTAGGCGTCCCGGTCTGGAAGCTGCTCGGGCTGGACCTGAGCAAGACCGTGGAGACGTCGGTGACCGTGGGGATTCAGTCGCCCGAGGACGCCGCCACCCAGACCCGCGACTGGCACACCCGCACCGGGGCACGGGTCCTGAAGATCAAGCTGGGGAGCCCTGAGGGAATCGACGCCGACCAGGCGATGTTTGCCGCGATCCAAGCTGCTGCCCGGCCCGATGCCATCTTCCGGGTCGATGCCAACGGCGGCTGGAGTGTCGCCGAGGCGCAGACCATGATCCCCTGGCTGGCGGCGCGCGGGGTGGAGTATGTCGAGCAGCCACTCGCCCAAGACAACGAAGACGGCCTCCCCCACCTGCGCCCCGCCCCGATCCCGATCTTCGTGGACGAGACCATCCGGGTGGCGAGCGATGTCCCGCGCTTTGCCCATGTGGTCGATGGGGTCAATGTCAAGCTCATGAAGTGCGGCGGCCTGCGCGAGGCATTGCGGATTGTCGCGGTCGCCAAGGCACACGGCCTCAAGACCATGCTCGGCTGCATGGGCGAGACCAGCCTCGCCATCACCGCCGGTGCCCAGATCGGCGCGGCCTTCGACCATCTGGACCTCGATAGCCACCTGAACCTCAAGAACGACCCGTTTATCGGGGCAAGCTGGACGGGCGGGAAAGTCGTCCCCACCGACGCGCCTGGCCTCGGTGTAGCGCCGGTTTAGGGTCGGGGATTAAAGGCGGGGATTGGAAATCCCCCGCCTCCGGGTTTAGGAGCGTCCCGAGGACGCGCAGACACCAGCGCTCTCTGCGCCCACGGGGCGCTCCCTACCGCGAGTCGGGGATTTCCAATCCCCGAAGCGTCCCGAGGAAACAAAGGACAAATTGCCGATGAAAAAGCTATTGAAGATCTGTCTTGGGATTCTGGCTGCCCTCTACCTTGCGGTAGTCGCCCTTGTCGGGTGGCCGCACTCCCCCGAAGTCAGAGAGCTGGAGGACTCGGACTCCTACATCTACAAGACCTTCCGCCGGGACTACCAGCTTCTGCCCCTATCACGCTGGAAGTTTGGCAAGGAGCGACACTACAGCGTCGAGGAGTCGGAAGCCGCTCCCTTCTTCTTCACCACCTCGGATCACCAGCACGGTGCGGACGCCTCGATCAAGTTCCTTGGCTTCTTTGCCGTGGTTGATAAAGCGGTACACATAGAAGACAATGCACACGATGCGGAGATCAAAGCACTCCAGGAAAAGCGTTCCCGTGCCAGGACGGGGACCCCGTAGGTGAAGCCGCACACACTAGACGAGTGGCTCGCACTCTCCCCGGATGAGCAGGAGACGATCCATCTGGACCAGTGGAATGTCTACCAAGGCGAGGGCGCGCAGATTGGGTTGGCGCTATGTGACAAGTTTGTCCAAGAGCACCTGGGGCAAGTAACCGATGCGGAGCTCTATGTCTACCACGGGGGTGTCTGAATCATCACTGCCTACGTGCGCAAGGCGCTGCTCCCACACTTTGAAGAGAAGCAGATGGAGATGTACCATGGTTTTCTTGTCAACTATGTGGACGATGTCCACCTGAAGCCCACAGAGTAAACGGAGGCCCCCCTATGAAATGGCAACGCACCTTGGCGGTTCTAGGAGTGGTCGGGCTCCTCAATGTCCTGGCAATCGTCGCGGTCGCCCGCCCCTGGCTGCCCTATGAGGAACAAGCCCGTCGTCGATCTCACTCAAACATAATCTTTTATACGCGCTACATACGAACATTTTCTTGGGAGCAGTCGCCCCACTGGACATACAGTCGGCGCGCGTACAGACATTTGGCATGTACGGAAAACTGCCTGACTCTGGGATTCCTCACGGTGACACTCCAGGAACAATTGGTTATAGGCTTAGAGGAGGGCAAGCGCTAGTGCGAGCGGGCTTTGAGATAAAGAGATCGCAAACAGAACACCCTCGCCCCTCGCCCCTTCTGAGGGTGGGGAGTTTGTTGCATTGACAAGGGGGATTTAAGCGGGTAGAGTCTTTTGCAATCGTGTGCAAAGACTGTTTGGGGAGCCACAATGATCACTCTTGAAGATATCGCACGCCAAGCGGGGGTCTCGCACTCGACGGTCTCGCGGGCGCTGGCCGACAGCCCGCTGGTCAATCCCGAGACCAAGAAGCGCATCCAGCTCCTGGCGAGCGCGGCGGGCTACCAGGTTAACCAGGTGGCGCGCAACCTCAAGGTGAAGTCCACCCGCACGATTGGTCTGATTGTCCCCGAGGTCTCCAACCCCTACTACCCGACCCTCGTCCAGCTGGTCGCCGACCACGCGCGGCAGGCGGGCTACAACCTCCAGCTCCAGCTCAGCGGCACGCAGCAGGAGAACGAGGCGCTTTGCGTGGCATCGCTGCGGGAGCAGCGCGCCGATGGGATTCTCCTCGTGACCGCCGAGCAGGGCCTGGTCGCCCGCGAGCAAGTGACCGCGCTCCGGGCGGCGGGGGTCCCGGTCGTGCTGATGGGCTGGGTCGAGGGGGCCGACGGCTTTGATCTGGTCACCGGCGACGATGCCCTTGGAGGCTACGCGCTGGCGCGGCATCTGCTGGCACTCGGGCACCAGCGGATCGCGGTGCTGGGCAAGCCTCCCCACCGGGGCCGCTACGACCGCCTGCACGGCTTCCAGCAAGCCCTCGACGAAGCCGGAGTGGCACTCCCCGATGCGCTTCATCTGCCTCTCACCGATGCCGCCGATGTCGAGGATAGGGTCGCGCAGCTCCTGGCACTCCCCAAGCGCCCGACCGCGATCTTTGCCTACCAGGACTCCCTCGCGGCGCTGGTGATGGGGCAGCTCACGCGGGCGGGGCTCGCCCTTCCCCAGCAGATGACCGTGGTCGGCTACGACAACCTGGACCTAGCCACCTATGTCTTCCCTCCGCTCACGACAGTTGGGGAGCATATCGGGCCGCTCGCCGACGCCTTCGTGCGCCTCTTGATCGGACGGATTCAGAAGACAGCGCCCGATAGTCCCCAGCACGTGATTGTCGTGCCGCGGCTCGTGGTGCGCAGCTCCTGCGGGCCGCCCTACAACCAAACCCAAGGAGAGAACTAAAGATGGGAAGCCTTCAAGGAAAACGCGCCCTGGTCACCGGCGGCGGGCAAGGCCTGGGCCGGGCGATTGTCGAGGAGCTGTTGCGCCAAGGCTGCGACGTCGCGATCCACTACCGCAAGAGCGCCGACGGTGCCGCGGAAGCCGCACAGACCGCCCCACACGGTGTCCGAGCCCAGTGCTTTGCCGCCGATCTGACGAGCACGGTAGACGCACAAGCGCTGGTCGCGGATGCCGTCGCGTTTCTCGGAGGGCTGGATATCCTGGTCAACAACGCCGGCGATCTGCTCGGGCGGCGCAGGCTGGAGGAGCTGGACACGGACTTCTGGCAGCAGACCCTGGATGTCAATGTCACCAGCACCCTGCTTGTCACCCAGCACGCCCTCCCCCACCTCGCCCAGTCTGAGCAGAGCAGTATCGTCAACCTGGCATCGCTGGCCGGGCGCATGGGCGGGCACGCGGGCTCTCTGGCCTACTCGGCGGCCAAGGGGGCGATCCTGACCTGGACACGCTCGCTTGCCAAGGAGCTCGGAGGACGTGGGATTCGGGTGAATGCGGTCGCGCCGGGCCTGATCCTAGGCACGGCGTTCCACAACACCCACACCACCCCGGAGTCCGCCGCCGCCACAATCGCAACACTCCCCTTGGGCCGTGCAGGCACCCCCGAGGATGTCGCACGGGCGGTCGCCTTCCTCGCCAGCGAGTACGATGGCTTTATCACCGGCGCGACACTCGACATCAACGGGGGTGTCTACGGTTCCTAAGTTTGGAAAGTAAAGGATAGAGATTCTATGCAAAAAGCAGACATTCGGGGCAAGTGGGCCCTCGTGACCGGTGCGAGCCGGGGGATTGGACGACAGGTCAGCCTGGGGCTGGCAGAGTACGGCTGCAATCTCGTGCTCCATAGCCGTGAGACCGCAGGCACCGACTCCCTCGCCGCGGAGCTGACCGCCAAGGGCGTCCAGGTGCAACAGGTCGCCGCGGAGCTCTCCGACCAAGCACAAGTCGATGCCATGCTGGCGAGCGTGCTGTCGTCGACACCGGGGATCGATATTGTCTACAACAACGCCGCAGTCATGACCCCCTACCGCAGCGACTGGAAGCAAGTCCCCGCCGATGACTTCCGCCGCAGCTTTGAGGTCAATGTCACGGCCCTGGTGCGCATCTGCCACGGGCTGATCCCCGGCATGGTCGCGCGCGGCTGGGGACGCATTATCAACGTGACCTCGGGGATTCAGGACCAACCCGAGCTGATCGCCTACTCGATCTCCAAGGCCGCCGTGGATAAGTTTGTCACCGACACCGCAGGGCACCTCAAAGATGCCGGCGTCCTTCTCAACCTGCTCGATCCGGGCTGGCTCCGCACCGACCTGGGTGGCCCCAACGCCCCCAACGCGGTCGAGTCGGTCCTCCCCGGTGCGCTCGTCCCCGCCCTGCTCGACGACGGCACGACGGGCAAGCTCTTCCGCGCCCAGGACTACGCCGGACAGACCCTCTAAACGACGGGGCTCTTGTGGTAAGCTACCCACTATGCAGCTCTCCTCTGATCGACGACTGGCCCTTCTGATGCACGAGGCGGTCTTGGGAAACGCGGGGAAGATGGGCTTTGGCCTGCTCCGCTACTCCGACTCCCAGATCGCCTGCGTGATCGACCGCGAGACCGCAGGGCGTGACCTCGTGGCCCTCTGTGGCATTCCCCGCCCCGTTCCCATTGTCGCCACCATCGCCGAGGCGCTTGCGCTGGGGGCCGACACGCTTGTCCCCGCCATCGCCCCAGCCGGCGGCATCCTCCCCGACGACTGGCGGCGCGAGATCTGCGAGGGCCTGCGCGGCGGAATGTCGCTGGTCAATGGCCTGCACGAGCGCATGGCCGAGGCCCCCGACTTCCGCGCCGCCCTCACCCCAAGTGCCTGGATCTGGGATGTCCGGGTCGAGCCCGATGGCCTCCCCAATGGCCTGGGACGCGCCCGCGAGCTTCCGGCAAAGCGCATTCTCACGGTCGGCACCGACATGGCGATCGGGAAGATGACCGCGAGCCTGGAGCTGCACAAAGCGGCGCAGCGCCAGGCCCTTCCCAGCGCCTTTGTCGCCACGGGCCAGATCGGCATCTGTATCAGCGGTGCGGGGATCGCCCTCGATGCCGTGCGCGTGGACTTCGCCTCAGGCGGAGTCGAGTGGGCGGTTCTGGAAGCCACCCACAAGCTCCCCCGCCCGGCAAGGGCGGGGGGGGCTGGCTTAATCTGGGTCGAGGGCCAGGGCTCGGTGCTCCATCCCGCCTCGACCGCCTGGCTTCCCTTGATCCGCGGCTCTGTCCCGACCCACCTGATCCTCTGCCACCGCGCGGGCCAGGAGTCGGTGCTCCGTGCGCCTTGGGTCCGGGTTCCCCCCCTGCGCGAGGTCGCCGCGCTCTACGAGGCGGTCTGCGCTCCCATTCAGCCTGCACGGGTCGTGGGGATCGCCCTCAACTGCGGACACCTCAGCGCCGACGAAGCCCAAGCGGCGTGCGAGAAGACCGAGGCGGAGACCGGCCTGCCCACCAGCGATGTCGTGCGCTTCGGCGGCGAGCGCCTGCTGGAGGCCGTGCTCGCCGCATGAGACCCATCCTTCCCTTACTCGCCGCCGTGCTGGCCAGTGCCGCCGCGCTCGCGGGGCCGGGCTTGCTCACCACGATCCGGCGGCAAGTGGAGGGGATCGACCGCCGCGCGCGCCGCCTGCCCAGCACGAAACTCTCGCTCGATGGCCTCTCGCTCGAAGGGGGCGAGGCCCGTGTCTGGCGCGACAAGCAAGCCACCAAGGCCGATGTCAACCTCTACGGCGAGACCGGGCGGCGGGAGCTCTTGGTCTACTGGACGGATCGCAAGCCACTCTTCACCTACGAGCGCACCACCCGCTACCCCAGCCCGCTCGGTACGCCTCGTCCCCGTGGCGCGACCGACCGCACCACCCAGACCCGCCTCTACTACGACCAAGGCCGCCTGCGCTCCTGCCGCGTCGGCGATAAGCCCCGCCCCCTCAGCGACGACACCTGCCAGCAGACCGCGCGGCTGACCGATCTGCTCACCAGACGGGTACAATAGCGCCGATGAAGATACTGGTGACAGGTAGCGCAGGACGGATTGGAAAGGTGCTCTGCGCCTTGCTGGAAGAGCACGGGCACGCCGTCCGGCCCTTTGACGTGGAGCAGGGCGACCTGCGCGATATCGAGGCGGTCTATGCCGCAGTTGAGGGTGTCGATGCAGTCGCGCACCTGGGAGCGATCCCCTGGGCGGTTCCCGGCAAGGACTACGACGTGATGTCGGTCAATGTGCAGGGCACGACCAATGTCCTGCTCGCCTGTGTCAAGCACGGGGTCAAGCGGGTGGTGGCCTACTCCAGTGTCAATGCCTTCGGCTCCTTTGGCATGGACCGCGCCATTGCCTTCCTGCCCGGCGCCGACGACTACCCGCACGGCTCGTTCAATATCTACCAGCTCTCCAAGCACCTCAATGAGGAGACCTGCCACTACTTCGCCGAGCGCCATGGCATGACCATCCTCTGCCCCCGCCCGGTCTTTGTGAGCAGCGCCGAGCACTACCCCAAGTGGAGCGAGAACACCGGGGATGGCTACCTGGTCGATCTCTCCAGCTACGTGGACGTCACCGATGTGGCCGAGGCGACCCGACTGGCGCTCACCAAGGAAACTCTGAGCGGCTTCCATGCCTTCCTACTCGCCGCCGACGACACCACCTCTGTCCATCCGACCGCGGAGATTGTCGCCCGGCAGCTCCCCGATGTCCCGTGGCGCATCCCTCAGAGCGAGTGGCTTGCAGACAATCCCTACTGCGGGCTGATCGACTGCCGAGTCGCAAAAGAGCTGCTCGGGTGGCAACCGAAAGTGAGCTGGCGCACCCTATGAAACCCAAACTTCTTGTCATCGGTGGCTCCGGCCATGTCGGCGGGCTCATCCTGCCGTTTCTCGCGGAGCAGTACACGCTGACGGTCTTCGATCTCAAAGAGCCCACCCTAGGCCACTGGGTTCCCGGCGATGTGCGCGACTTCGACGCGCTCAAGGCCGCCGGGCAGGGCTGCGCGAAGCTGCTCTACATGGCGATGGGCAACCACGATGGCAGCACGCACCCCACCGCGCAGTTCGATGTCAATGTCACCGGGCTCTACCTAGCGCTCCGGGCCGCCCAGGCCGCGGGGATCACGCACGCTGCCCTCACCAGCTCGATGTCGGTCTATGAGCAGCTCGGCCAGCGCTTCTTCTGGGACGAGGACGCGGAGCCGGACGCCCACCACCACTACGGCCTGACCAAGCGCCTCGGGGAGGAAGTGGCACGCTCTGCCTGGCGCCAGTGGGGAATTAGTGTCAATGCGCTTCGTCTCTGCCTCCCCGTGACCGAGGAGACCTGGCAGAGCCTGGCTCAAGAGGGCCGTCAAGATATCCACACCGAGGCCAGCGATGTCGCCCGCGCCATTCTCGCCGCGCTGGAGTACGCGTTTGGGGGCTACCAGGCCTTCATGATCTCCGGCGACTGGCAAGAGAAGCGCATGAACATGAGCAAGGCAAAGGCGATGCTCGGCTGGGAGCCCCTGATGCGCGACGATAAACAACCATGATATCGCCCACATGGAAATCATGGGGCTATGGGGCGTCGTTCCTCCGCCGCGCCTTCGGCGGATTTCTACCGACGAGGCACGAGGAGGCGGCCGAAGGCCCGGGTACCCTCTGGGTGAGCCCGACGTTCACCGTCCGGGCGATATAAGAAACCAGGATAACCATGACCAACGACGAAACCCTCCAGGCGCTCCTTGCCTGGCTTCCGAGTGAGAACCCGCGCCCAGAGCTCCCCGAGACCTGGGACGACTCCTGGACCCTGCGCGTGGTCGAGGAAGCCGCGCGCCTAGAGCGAGCCGAGCAGACACGCCGCGGAATCCCCCCCGAGATCACCGAGGCAACCCTTCAAGACGTGGGAATCTGGAGCCGGCACTGCCAGCGCACGCGCGGCACCGAGGGAATCGCCGATCAGCACCTGGGCTGGTTCAAGCTCCACGCATCGGGGAGGCTCTGCCGCCTGGGTCGGCTCCAGTTTGCGATCGAGACCTACACCTGGGACGATGTGCCTGGCCTGGAAAAGGGCGATACGGTTCTGGGAATGCATATTCCCGCCGAGGCACCGCTGGATATCGACGAGTGCAAGAAGTCTATCGCCGCCGCGTTTCCCTTCTTCGACACCTACTTCCCGGACTTTCCCCCCGCCAAGGCCATTGTCTGCTCATCGTGGATGCTCGGCGACTGGGTGCCCGAGGCAGCGGGTGTCGGTGGGAGCCTGGACCGGTTCCAGCAGCTCTTTCACTTACTCCCCAGCGGCAATAGCCCCGGAAGCGCCTGCTACTTTGTCTTTGGCTACCGCGAGGTCGATCCCGCCACCGCCCCCCGCGACACCCGCCTGCGCCGCAACCTGTTAGACCTGATCGAGGCAGGCAAGCCCGTCAACGCGGGCCGTTGCTACCTGCTCCGCGAGGAAGTGCAGTGAACCTCCCCGGAAAGCCGGAGTGGCGCGGGATGCTTGCCTATGTCACAGCGCTCCACGCCCGCAGTGTCCACCCGGCCTCCCACCACTGGCCCCACCCCTGGGAGGAGATCGGACCGGGCTACTGCTATGCCCCTGCCTTTGGACACTGGGACATTGTCCACCAGGTGCTCGACCAGCTCACCACCCACCCGGAGCACGCCGCCAACCAGCTCCGCAACCTCCTCGCGGCCCAGCAAGACGATGGCTTTCTCCCGGGCGCGATCTACTTCAAAGACGGCAAGCCCTGGTGGGGAGAGACCTGGACGCATCCGCCGGTCTGGCCACTTGCGGTCAACATGCTTGGGGACTCCGGACTGAGGACCGAGCTCGCACCCAAGCTCCTGGCACAGATTGCCTGGTTTGAGCGCAACCGCCGCGCCGACGACGGCATTGGCTTTTTCTACGCAGATGTGACCGAGCGCAAGTGGGAGAGCGGGGTGGATGAGGGCATCCGCTACGACCACGCGCCCCGTGAGCGCCGCGCCTGTGTGGATGCCTGCTCCCACCTCTACGCCTGCTACGATGCCGCGTGGCGCTGGACCGGGGACGCGCTCTACCAGCAAAAAGCCGAGCAGCTCGCAACGTTTATCCAGACGCGCCTCTACGATCCCACGACAGGCTGGTTCCACGACGACTGGCTGGGGCGTCCGCTCTCGTTTGAGGGAATGTGGCCGCTCGTGACGGGGGCCGCCACGGACGACCAAGCCTGGAGTGTGCTCAACGCGCTCCGTGATCCGGAGAGGTTCTTCGGAGCCCACCCGATCCGCACGGTCGCACTGGGCCAGCCGGGACGGGAGCGCCGGATGTGGCGCGGGCCGGCCTGGAACTCCATGACCCTCTGGGCCGCAAGCGGCTGTGTCCGCCTGGGCCACCCCGAGGCCGCGCGCCCCTTGCTCGAAGGCGCACTGGATCACTCGGCTCTCTGGTTTGAGCGCACGGGAACCATCTGGGAGTTCTACGACAGCGAGGGCGGCGACCCGCGCGAGGTCGCCCGCAAGCCGCACACACCGTTCAATCGGCCCTCGCCGGACTACCTGGGCCACAATCCCCTGCTCGCCATGGCCCGTCTCTGGGAGGAGTGTGAGGAGTAGCGTGGCGAATCTTACCACATGCTAACGATTGCCCGCGCCGAGCGCTTTGTGCTCAATGTCCCCTACACCCCACGTTGCGAGGAGTGGAACGCCCTGATGGTGCGCCAGTGGCGCATTGTCGAGATCATCAAGGTCACCCTCACCGACGGCACGGTGGGCTGGGGCGAGTCCTTGCCGCACTACACCTGGGCCAAGGCGAGCGACGCGACCCTGCAAAACATCGTCGGGCAGAACGCGCTTTCCCTCATCCACGACGACAGCCTAGGCGCGGGGTTGCAGATCGCGCTCCTCGATGTGGCGGGCAAGGCGCTGGGGCTCCCGGTCTGGGCGCTGGTAGGGGGGCCTCTCCTGCGCGAGGAGACCCCGATCGCCTGGTGGAACACCGAGATGAACCCCGAGGTGCTCGCCGAAGAGGCCCAAGACGCCGTGGCGGCGGGCTACACCTTCCACAAGATCAAGGCCCGCCCATTTCTGGACACCTTCGCTCAGGTCGAGGCCATCTCCGCGGTCACCCCAAGCCACTTCCGCCTCGACATGGACTTCAACGATCTCTTGCTCCACGCCGGAATCGCCGCCCCGATCCTGCAGGAGCTGGACACCTACGAGAAAGTCGCGCTCTACGAAGGGCCCATCCCCCAGCGCGATCTGGAGGGCTACCGCAAGCTCCGCGAGAAGATTGTCAAGCCCATCGCCACCCACGCCGATGTCCCGCCGCTGCCCATCGCGCTCCGGGAGGAGAACTGCGACGGTTTTGTCTTATCCGAGTGCGGCCTGAGCAACGCCAAGCGGGTCAATGCGCTCTGCGCGGCGTTTGAGAAGCCCTACTGGCTCCAGGGGGTCGGGGTGGGCCTGATGACCGCGTATCTGACGCACCTCGGGGCCGTACTCTCCCACGCTCGCTGGCCCGCGGTGACCTGCATGAACAACTACGCCGATGATCTCTTGGTCGAGCCGCTAAAGATCAAAGACGGCTTCGTGCAAGTGCCCATGACACCCGGCCTTGGGGTGGAGTTCGATGAGAGCGTCCTCGAAAAATACGCCATGGAGCCGCCCTACCACCTCCCCGAGCGCCGGCATATCGTCACCATCTCCTGGCCATCGGGGCGCCAGATGCACTACGCCTATCTCGTGAACCGCCTCGGCAACCACGCCGCCGTTCCCTTCTCCCACGCCGCCAATGCGTATCACTTAGACACCAACCGGCAGTGCTGGGAGGACTTTCTGCTCGGCAACCAGCCCATCGAGCCCCGCGGTGTACGGCTCTCGGTCTGGAAAGAAGACCACACCGACGAGTGGGCCAAGCTCTACGAGCGCTGCTTGCGTGGGCCAGTGCGGGGGTAACCTCCCCCCGTGCTTTTGCCTCCCCCCGTGCTTTTGCCTCCCCCCGCCGCTTAGACGGCGACCCCCTCCGGCTTCGCGAAGGGGGTGTAGTACTGCGCTAGCCTATCACCATAAACCCGCTTCGCAACGGGGTACGGGCTATCACGGGGCGAGGGGAGGTAATTCGGCAATTTTGCGCCGTACTGCCTGCCGTATCTGATGGGGCGTGGCTTTGAGCACCTCTTCGTTGCGCAGGCGAATCACCCGTAGACCCCTTGCCTCGAATAACGACTGCGTTCTTTCTGTGTCGTAGCGCTGTGCCTCAGGGCAGTCATGGCTCGTGCCATCAATTTCCACCACTAACTTCAGG
Organism: Armatimonas rosea; assembly: GCF_014202505.1. Classification (NCBI taxonomy): domain Bacteria; kingdom Bacillati; phylum Armatimonadota; class Armatimonadia; order Armatimonadales; family Armatimonadaceae; genus Armatimonas; species Armatimonas rosea. The sequence goes on from NZ_JACHGW010000004.1 coordinate 386,220, forward strand.
GTGGGACAGTAGAAATCCGCGATGTACTGATCCAGTATCTCCTGCCGCCGAAAACGTAAGCCGTCGCACTGGTCGCGCCGTAGCGCCTCCCAAACACGCTTCTCTGCATCTGTCATCTCACACCGTAGGATGCGGGCACGATTTCGCATCACCAAGTAGCTTTCATTCATACCCTGAAAACGGGTGAGCACCCCCGATTCTTATAAAAAGTCGAGATTTTCTTAAAAATATTCCCCCCCCTTCGCGAAGCCGGAGGGGGTCGCCGTCTAAGCGGCGGGGGGAGGCAAAAGCACGGGGGGAGGCTAAATGCGAGAGTAGCAAAATTTGCACCTGTCTTAACTCTGTGGTATCTTGTTCAGGTTCAGAAGCTTTCGCGCTGAACGCAAGCGTGCGGCTCTCCACCGGGGGGTGGAAGCGCAGGCAAATTTTAATAAACCCGTTGAGGAGTCAGTAACCCCCATGCCCCTATCGTTAAACAAGACAGCAGATGTGATCGGTGAGTACAAGGTCCACGAGAGCGACACCGGCTCTCCTGAGGTTCAGATTGCCCTGATGTCGGCGCGTATCACGCAGCTGACCGAGCACCTGAAGGTCAACAAGAAAGACCACCACTCCCGCCGTGGAATGTTCCTGCTGATTGGCCGCCGCAAGCGAATGCTGGCCTATCTTGCCAAGACCGATATCGAGCGCTACCGCAGCCTCTGCCAGCGACTCGGAATCCGCACAAAAATTTAAGGGCCGCGAGAGCGACCCGAGCATAGAGGGCGCACCGCGAGAGACATGCGGCGCGCCCTTTGTGCATTCCTGCCCTTATTGGGCACCTACCGCCCCTCATCGGGCAAATCTAGCGTTATTGCGTTGTAAGAAAAGAGTAATAAATTTATGTCAGTGCAGTCTGTAGAGTTCACGCTCCCCGACGGGCGCGTGGTCTCCATCGAGACGGGAAAGCTGGCCAAGCAGGCCAATGGCTCCGTCGTCGTCAAAATTGGCGATACCTATGTCCTCGCAACCGCCACCATGGGCAACGATCCCAAGAGTGGCATCGACTTCTTCCCCCTCACCTGCGACTTCGAAGAACGGAAGTATGCAGTCGGTAAGATCCCCGGTGGCTTTGTCAAGCGCGGCGGTCGCCCCTCCGAGAAAGCCATCCTCACCTGCCGCCTGATCGACCGTCCCCTGCGCCCCCTGTTCGACAAGAACATGCGCAACGAGACCCAGGTGATCGTCATGCCTCTCTCCGTCGAGATGGAGAACCTCCCCGATGTCTACGCCGTTTTGGGCGCATCGGCAGCGCTCCATGTCTCCGATATCCCCTGGGCCGGGCCGATTGGCTGTGTGCGCGTGGGAATGGACGCCGACGGTGGGTTTCTGATCAACCCGAGCCAGGACGCCATTGCAACCAGTGATCTGGACCTGGTGGTTGCCGGAACCGCGCAGGCCATCCTGATGGTCGAGGCCGGTGCCAACATGGTCTCCGAGGCCAAGATGCTCGAGGCCTTCGATGTGGCCCATGAGGTCATCAAGACCCAGTGTGCCGCCATTGAGAAGCTGCGCGAGCTTGCGGGCAAGCCCAAGCGCGAGATCAAGCTCCACGAGTACAACAAGGAGATCCTTGATGTCATCCGTGAGCGCTTCTCCGCCGAGCTGCGTGCCGGCCTGCAGGACCCCGACAAGGCGAGCCGTGAGGCGGGTCTGACCCTGCTGATCAACGGCGTGGTCGAGAAGCTCACCCCCGAGTTCCCCGACAAGATCGCCGACCTGAAGGAGCTCGCCGATAAGGTGGTCAAGGAGCAGCTGCGCGACCTGATCATCACCGAGGGCAAGCGCCCCGATGGCCGTGGTACCACCGATATCCGCCAGATCGACTGCGAAGTGGGTCTCCTGCCCCGTGTCCATGGAACGGGCCTCTTCACCCGCGGCCAGACCCAGGTGCTCACCGCCCTGACCCTTGGCTCGCCCGGCGATGCCCAGATGGTGGATACGCTCGAAGAAGACGGCGAGAAGAAGTACATGCACTTCTACAACTTCCCGCCCTACTCCGTGGGTGAGGCCCGCTCCCTACGTGGCCCCGGTCGGCGTGAGATCGGCCACGGCGCCCTCGCCGAGCGCGCCCTGGTTCCCGTCCTCCCCGAGGCGAAGGACTGGCCCTACACCATGCTCCTGACCTCCGATGTCATGGAGTCCAATGGCTCGACGTCGATGGCCTCGACCTGTGGCTCGACCCTGGCGCTGATGGATGCCGGTGTCCCGATCAAGGCACCTGTCGCGGGAATCGCGATGGGCCTGATCAACGAGGGCGATAAGTTCGCGGTTCTGACCGATATCCAGGGCATGGAGGACTTCTCCGGCGACATGGACTTCAAGGTCGCCGGAACCGCCGATGGCATCACGGCCCTCCAGCTCGACACCAAGATCCAGGGCATCCCGCGCCCGGTCTTTGTCGATGCCTTTGAGCAGGCCCGTGTCGCGCGCCTCTACATCCTCAATAAGATCACCGAGGCGATCCCCGAGTCCCGCACCACGGCAAGCCAGTACGCGCCGCGGATCATCACCGTGCAGATCGACCCCGAGCAGATCGGCATGATTATCGGACCGGGTGGCAAGACCATCAAGAAGATCACCGCCGACACGGGTGCCAAGATCGATATCGAGCAGAGCGGCCTGGTGCACATCACCGCCACCGACGGTATCTCCGGCGATGCGGCGCGCGCCATTATCGAGGGGATGACCAAGACCCTCAGCCCCGGCGAGATCTACGACGGTGAGGTGGTGCGCTTCCTCCAGTTCGGTGCGTTTGTCGCGCTACCGGGTGGCAAGGACGCGCTCGTGCACGTGAGCCAGCTCTCCGACCCGCCCCCGAGCCGCCCCGAGGAGAACCTCAAGATCGGCGACACGATCCGGGTGCGCATCACCGAGATCGACAGCCAGGGCCGTGTGAATGCAACCGCACGCGATCTGGACACCCCGTTCGACCCCGCCAACCCCGAGCCGGGCCGACCGCCCCGTGGCCCACGCCCCGGTGGTGATCGTGGCGGCGACCGCGGTGGACGCGGCGGCGATCGCGGTGGAGACCGTGGTGGCTTCCGTGGCGGCGACCGCGACCGTGGCCCCCGCTCCGGCGGCGACCGTGACCGTGGCCCGCGCCGTGAGGACGTCACTTCGGCGTCTCCTGCCCTCGACCCTGTGGTCGAGCCGGTGGAGGAAGACGGCGACGATCTCCCGAAGGCTCGCTTCCGCCCCCGCCGCTGATCGTAACACGGGCGGCTAAAGCGGCCCGCCGGGTACCCTCTGGGTGGTCGGCAAGACCCCTGAAGGGGCCTGCGCCCTCCTCCCCGACCTTGGGAGGAGGGCATTTCTGTTATTTTTGCCCCCTCTCGCCAAACCGACCGAGAGGGGGTATTATTTTCCTATGAAATCGCTCCTCTGCGCCGCGCTGCTTGGCGCTCTTGCTCTTCCGGTCTCCGCCCAGTCCAATCCCCGCTTCAGTGCGAGCGCGGGCTCCTTTTTCCCGGGAGGCAAGGCCGGCGACCGCTACTCCAACACGAGCTTTACCTACCAGCCGCGGCTCAAGGCTCTCAGCCTAGGGCTGCCCGTCTCCACGACCTACTATCTCGACACCACGCGGCGCAAGCTGACCACCGGCACGGGGACCTCTGCCGTCACGACCACGCAGTGGATGCAGGGCTTTGGTGTCCTGCTACGGGCACACGTTCTCCCGGTGAATGCTAAGGGGCTCTATGAGACACTTGGTGTCGGCATCTACCAGCGCCACTTCTCCGATGGCACCACCAGCACGACCGGCTACGGCCCGGGAGGGAAGATCGGGCTCGGCTACCAGGTGAACTCGATGTTTGTTGAGGCCGACTACACCGCCGTGGCCCGGATCAAGGGCAACAACCAGAGCGGGTTTGGTATGCGGGTCGGGGTTCGGTTCTAGGTTTCCAGCGCCGCGAGAAGCCTCTCCGGCGCATCCACAAAGAGCGCGAGCTGGGTAATCTGCTTCTGCTTACCCAGCAGCCCTTTCACCGCGACGGGCTCTGAGAAGGTCAACAGGAGCTTGGGCTCGTCGCCGAAGGCTGCCCGAAGCACGGTTTTGTCGTCGGGCATTGCCTTGATCGGCGCGACGGAGGCGAGCTGGGCACGGGGAATCTCCGCGGTCCAGAGTAGGCTGTAGCGAAAGACGAGGCTGTTTGCGGTCACGACCACGGGGCGCAGGCGGGCTGCTTGGTACGCGGCGGCCAGCCAGACGAGCGTGTAGGCATGGAGTCCACTGAAGACCCAGCCTGCTGCGGGACGCCACTGCCGCAGCAGGAAGTGCACCACCAGCCCCTCCACCACCGTGACAAAGCCCAAGGCAAAGAGTAGCCCCCCGAGACCGCTTTTCTCCGTGTAGGAAAACTCGCTTGCCGCCAGGGTGCGACGAACCCGCGGCCCGACCAGCGCGTAGTACCCCACCACCAGCTCCAGCCCCACGATCCGAAGCCAGCGCTCCGGGATTGCCTCCAGGCGTAAGAGAGGATCGTCGATCCCGCCCGCCGTCTTGAAGCGCCGCGCCGCTGCGCTGAGTTTCTGCCAGAGGAGAGCAAAGACCGCAACCTCGGCCGCAATCCCCACCCAGAGCACCACCGGTCCCAGGTGCGGCGCACGCGCCAGTAAGACCGCCGCCACCAGCGAGCCGGTCGTGGCAACCGGCGCAGCCTCTAGGAGAGCGCGCTTCTCGGGGCGTAGCACGAGCGCATAGAAGACCAGTGGGAGCACCAGAACCAGATCGGCGAGCACGGCATAGGGAACCAAGCGCGTGTGCGAGAGCGCCGCAGAGTGTGCGACAATCCCCTCCACCACCAAGATGGCGACGGCAAGCGTGGCAAAGACGGGAAGACGGCGGGGTTTGGTTAGGGTCATCATGGCCTACAGTCTCTCCTATTCTACCGACTCCTGGCTTTCCCTAGAGAAAATAAACGTAGCGTCATATTAAGACAGTATGATATATTGCACACATCCCCAACGAATTCTCCACGGGGACCTCCTCTCGAAACCTACCACGCCTCTTCACGCGTACCTTTTTGCTTCACATAGGAAACTCCTATCATGAATTTGGCTGTTCGCCGTCCTCGCGGCTTTACGTTGATCGAGCTTCTTGTTGTTATTGCGATCATTGCAATCCTTGCAGCGATCCTCTTCCCCGTCTTTGCCCAGGCACGTGAGAAAGCGCGCGCCACGAGCTGCCTCTCCAACCAGAAGCAGATCGGGCTTGCGTTTATGCAGTACATCCAGGACTACGACGAGGCCATGCCTCTTGCCGTGGGCTCGACCACCGTCGGGGCGGCTACCGTGGCGACCAACTGGGCCGTGGACTTGATCGGGGGGACCAATGTCTCCACCGCCATCGTCCCCGCCGGCACCACCGCAGCTGGCCTCCTCTCCCCCTACATGAAGAACAACCAGATCGTCGTCTGCCCGTCGGCATCGGTGCGCGCCTCGACCACCTCCGCCGCGATCTCCTACCTCTACAACGACCTCGCTGTCGCCCAGTCCCAGGCCACGTTTACGGCGGTCGCGCAGACCATCGTGATGAGTGAGAGTAGCAGCGCCTCCGGTGCGATGGTAGGGGCAGCATCCCCGCTCCGCCTCGGTGTCGGCCATGCGGTGGTGCGTGCGATCTCCTACACCAGTGGAACCGCGCCCGCCGCCATCCCCACGACCCTCAATGTGGTCCCGGCCACCCAGCCGGTGACCAGTGTGGTGATGGACCAGGTCAGCCTCACCGATGTCACCCGGCACTCCGGCGGCGGCAACTTCCTCTACGCCGACGGCCACGCAAAGTGGGCCAAGGTGACCACGGGACCGACCGGCATCCCCGCGACGATCTACTTCCCCCCTGCCAATGTCGTCCGCACCAGCGCGATCAACAACGGCGGCGCTACTATAGTCGAGGGAACCAACGAGCCCCAGCCCGGCGGTAACATGCTCGGCTACTCTGGGACGTTCTTTCTCAACTAACCCCACACGATCGGCGACAGTGTAGTCGCCCTTTGTTTTTCACTTTTTCTGCTTCTCCCCCAACTTTTCCCAGGGAGTGTGCTACTACTAGAGCACCACTCTATGGATATACAGGACCTGCCCGAGCCCGACGATGACGCGATCCGCCGCGGCGATCCCGATGCGTTCACGGCCCTCTATATCCGCTATGCACCCCGTGTCTTGGGCTACTTGCTACGGCTAGGGGTCGCGCGGCAGGATGCGGAAGACCTCACCCAGGAGACATTTCTTGCGGCACTCCGTGGCAGTGGGAGGTTCGGGGGACGCTCGCGGCCCCTCGCTTGGCTCCTGGGAATCGCGGTGCGGCGCTGGCGCGACGGCAACCGGCGTGGCCCCGCCCCCAAGCAAGTGAGTGTCGAGCCAGGCCCCGATACGGCCAAGCAAGCCCTGCGTAAGGTCACCCTAGAGCACTCCCTACTCCAGCTCGACGAGCCCTTGCGCGAGGCGCTCCTGCTTGTTGTGGTGCAGGGGCTCTCGTATGCAGAGGCCGCGGGCGCTCTGGCGATTCCCCTGGGAACCCTCAAGTGGCGCCTCCACGAAGCAACCCGCCGCATGCGTAGACTTTTATCGGAGGGAGAGGAGCTGCCCCATGAACCATGAGAAACATGAGAAACACGAGACTGACCTGATCGATATCGCGACCGGTGAGCGGCGCGGCCTCCGTCGCTGGCTCACCCGCCGTCGCCTGACGCCCCCCGAGCAAGAGGCGCTCACCCAGACCCAAGCCCTCTTTGCCGAGCTGGGGGCGCTTGCCACCGACGCCCCACCCGAGCTCCCCGACTTCATGACCGAAGCCGCCCGGCTCCCCAGAAAGGCTCCCTTAATGAAAAAGCTCCTCCTGCCTGGCCTCGCGGCCCTTGCCCTCCTGACCATCAGCGCCCTCCCCCTCACCCGGCCGCTGGTACAGGCCCATGGCAAGCTGATCTTTGGGGGCATGCCAACCCTGATCGCGCGGCAACAGACATCGGCAAACGGCATGGACTACCGGATTCAGCTCAGCAACGCGCTCTCGAAAGGCTCGTGGAGCAACCCTGCCCCCGTGCTCCCCGAGCTCCGCACGCTGATCGCCCGCTACCCCGAGAAGCTAGAGCTCCGTGCGCTGGCGCTGAATGTGGTACTGGGTGTCTACCGGGATGCCGCACGGCGCGGAAGCGAGGCAACAGCCAAGACCCGCGCCGCTAAAAAGCTCCCCCCCGAGGACCTCGCACTCGCCCTAGCCGATGCCGACGCGGGGGCACGCCTCGCCCCCGAGAACGCCCTCTTTCCGTTGCTGAAGACCTCGATCTTACTTGCGGCGGGACACGACACGGAAGCGCTCGCGGCCTTTCGTGATGCCATGAAAACAACGGGCTGGGACGACTACCGTGCCGAGATTCTCCAAGCCCAGGCCTATGCCAACCAGCAGCGCAACCCCGACTTTGGTGGAGCAAATTTCCTGGCGAGTATCAATGCGGTCACCGCAAATGACCACCATGAGTTTGGTCTTACCGCCATGCTCTTTCCCAGCACGTTTGTGGTCGAGCACGTGGCGGCTCTGGAGCAGGCCCACAAAAACGCCGAGGGCTGGGCGCTCCGGGACGGCCTCTTCGCCCTGGGAACGCGTCTCCAAAAGCAGGCCACCAGCTATCTCGGGAGCTCCATGGGGGCCAGTATGGCGCTCCGCGCCCTGAGCCGCCCGGGCGGGGCTCCAAGTGTCGCGCAGAAGTTCACCGGGGAGGATGTCTGGCGGCAGCGTGCCGAGGCTGCGGTGACGCGCTTCCAGCCCTACGCCATCGCCCAGGGACACCCCGAGCGGCTCAACCAAGCCAGTACCGTGATCGTGCTGAACCTAGAACACCAGAGGCTCTTCCGGCATACCGACTATCTCTCTCGCTCCGTGGTCGCACTGGGCTGGTGGTGGGGATCGCTGGTGGTGCTTTTCTGGACCCTCTGGCTGATCCTCTTTGGAGGGCTCACCTACGGCCTGAACCAGACCCGCCGGGTGCGGGAGGGCAAGCCGCTCCACCCGGCAGTCGCATGGGGAGTCGTGCTCTCTCTGGTCGGCCCGTTCCTCGTGGGACAGAGCCTCACTGATACCAAGACCGAGGCAATTCTCTTCCCGATCGCGGCACTTGCCCTACTCGCGCTGATGGGCATCCACCTCTACAAAACGAAAAAGGGCTCCCCGACACGGGGCGGCAATCTTGTGGTGCTGGGGGTCTCGCTGCTTGTCGCGCTGGGGATTCAGGCGACGGCGGGCTATCTCTTGGCGGGGCCCCTGTTCTTCTCGCCGCTCAATGGGAGCGTATCGGGTGCCAACACGCTTGCGGTCGCGGGTGTGGTGGCGGCGGGGGTGGCGCTTGCCTTTCCGCTGATCATGGCGCTCGTGTTTGCGCTGCTCAGTCGGAAGCGCCGCCTCCCCGCATCGGTGGGGATCGTGCGGGGAATCCGGCGCCATGCAGTCCCCCTCGCCTGCGTCCTCGTGCTGGTCTACGCCGCCCTGACCCCGTTTGTCGCCGCTCTGGATGCGCAACAAGCCGACGAGCTCGCGCTCTATCTCAAGCACGAGGGCCAGTTCTATGCTCGCCTAGCCGGAGCCCGCTGGGACTAAGCCACTGCTCTCAGCTCCAGCCAGAGCGGGCTGCCTTGACTTTTATTGGGCCTTCATGAGAGTTGCGTCGTCGCCGGTGCCGTGGGCATCCACGCCATCGGGGCCGACCGACCAGACCTTGCCGGTTTGGGAGTCGTAGTGAAAACTCTCCTGCCCAGAGTGGGAGAACGGATCGGTGGGAAGTTTCTTCAGGTAGCCCGCTTTGACCAGCGCCCCTAGCTCCGTCGGAAACGCTCCGCCATGCTCGGCTTGCCAGGCACGGAGCGCGAGCTCCAGCAAGAGCCGCCGGCCCAGGGTTTCCCGAGAGCAATACGACAAGTACGCTTGGTTGACGGACGGCAGGTCGTTGGTGCCTAAGAGGGTTGCGGGATCGAAGGGAACCTTCTGCACATGGATTTCTCCCCCCAGCTTCCGGTAGGGTTGCTGTGCCTTCACAACCGCCTGCTGCATCGCCACTTTGTAGCGTGCCGTGAGGTAGTTATTGGCAAGCTGGACGGCGGGAATCCGCCCGAAGACTGGCTGCTTCACGAGTGACCGCCCCAGATAGCTCACATTTTCTGGCTCAACAACCCGTGTCTCCCCGGCAAGAACCTCGGCAAAGGAGAGCTGCTGCGCCTGGATCGTCTCCATTCTGGCAGTCGCTTCCCGCGCCTGAGCGGCTGTCAGGTGTGGCACCGCAACCTCCGCAGGGACGCACGCCATCCCCTGGCACAGTGCCCCGATCATCCCACTAACCAGCGCACCCGCATGGCTCGCCTGGACTCCAAGGGCATAGGCATCCAGGTAGGCCGTCATCGCCCCAGAGTAGTTCCCCTCCAGTTGCTTGAGGTTACCGTCCCGTACGCTCAGCCGCGCCAGCTCACGCACGTAGATACAATTTAGCAGCGGTGCCTCATAGGGAGTCGAGAAATCCCACGCAACTTCCTGCATGGGAAGCGTCAGCCCTTTCTTCAGAACCCCAAGGTGCCGCTTGAGCTGATCCCGGTTTTGTCGTGCCTGCTCCAGCGTAGCAAAGCCACTCGGATCTGTCAGTGCCTCGGGGAGCGCACGTGTCTTTCCCACGGGAGTCTTTTGTGCGATGCGCTCTGCCGCGGCCAGATCCTGCTTGTAGACGCGCGCCTCGGCGTTGTAGAGCGCATTGGCGGTTCCCGTTGGAGCCGTGAGCTGAGGAGTTGCCTTGAGGGGCATCCACGGGAAGGCAAAGACTCCGAGCAGGGCCAAGGCAATAAAGCGCTTTCGTGGGAGGGTTACTTCCTTGCGCGCCCGCTGCCGCCATTGCGGCGTCTGTATGACTTTTGGCGGCGCTTCCTGCGTCCGTTGCTGGCTTTGTGGGGGCGCTTGGTAGCGGTAGGACGGCGATTGCGGCTCTTGGAGTCTCTGGCGCATCGCTTAGCTCCCCGACTTTCCGTCACCCGCCCGCTGATGAAGCTGCTGGAGGACACTCTGGAGCAGCTCTGTCGTCTTGGTGTAGGACTCGTATTGCTTCTTGATATCCGTGGAGGGCACGAGGCCAGCAAACGGGTTCTTGCTATCGACCTGCTCCCCAAGGAGCGCGGCGGTGTTTTGTTCTGGGTGCCGGATATGCTCGATATTCTTATCCATCGCGTCTTTGTAGACACTGACGTGGTAGTGGTTCAGTGCCCGCAGGATCGGCACGCGTGCGAGATCACTGGGACCTGTCCGACTTCCAAAATTCGTCATGTCCCGTACCACTTCGTCGCGCCCCGCCTCAACAAGTGTCAGGAGTGGTGCCCGCTGCGCCTCAAGCGTCTCTAGGCGCTTCGCCAAGCGTGCTGCCTGCTCCGGGGTCAGGTGGGCAACACTCGCCCCGATCCTCTTCAGGCCCATGGCCCCCCAGACACTTCCCATCAACCCCGAGAGATGCGTGCCGCCATACCCCAGTTGCACGCCCATCTGCACCACATCCAGGTAGGCCTCGACCGCGGCGACGTGCTCTCCGTCGATGGCGTGGAGCATCCCCTCCTCTATCCGCAGGTGTGTTATGGAGCGGTGGGGAGAGCGGGAGACACTCCCCAGGAGCTGCGGGTCGGTGTAGGGCAAGGCGAGTGCCTTTGGCAGGAGCGCGAGCCCCGCCTTGCCTCGTGCGACTCTCTGACGAAGCGCCTCCACCGTGGTATAGCCCGACGGGTCCTCGAAGTGTGCGGGGAGTGGGGTGCCCTTGAGCGTGTAGAGTGCCTGGTCCGCCTCTTGCGCCTTTATCTCTGCGGGCGTCAGCTGGGAGCGCCGCTTGCCATCGCCCGGAATCGCCAGGACCTCCCCGATCTGCTTGTAGACCGTCGCGGCGTTTCCCTCACTTGGGACGACGACACGAGCACTCTTAGGCAGCGGGCACCAGGGGATAAAGAGAAAGGCAAAGATTCCCGCGATCACCCGGCGCGGGGTAGCGCGAAAGCGCTTCTTGTTTTTCACCTTCAGGGGCGTCCGCTGACGCGGGGCCACGACAGTGTTCTGGGGCGTGGCAACGACCGCGGCGGCACTCTGGGGGGCCAAGGTGCGCTGTGTGCGCGGGCTCTCTGTGTCACGAAGTTGCTGGCGCATGGTTGGTTACTCTCCTGCCTGTGTCTTGAGGTTCTGGAGCAGGCGGGCGATCCGCGCCGCCTGCGCCTGCTGGTTTTCATAGACCCGATGGAGCGAAAAGACCGCGATACTCGCCGGGTCGTAGGCGGGTAGCTCCTTGCTTAGCTCCGTCACGGTGTGGGAGTCGGGGTGGGTCACCAGCGCGATCCGGTGGTTGACCTCCGCCTCGTAGTGGCTCACCACGCCCTGGTTGGCAAGGCGCACCAGGGGGATGCGCGACAGGATATTTCCCTCCGTGCCGGGGTAGCGGTAGAACGAGAGCAGGCGGGCGGTCTGGTCGCGCTCCCCGGCCAGTGCCTGCGCGAGGGTCGTGTGCTGAGCGAGCAGTGCCGAAAGCCGCTCGTGTGTCTGCTTTGCCTGCGCCGGTGTCAGGTGGGCGTAGGTGCGCTCCAGGGTCTGAAGCGCGATCTGGTGGCAAGACTCTCCTAGGAACCAGGACTGCAGGTTCCCCCCCTTGCCGACCTGCACCCCCAGCTCCACCGACCGAAGCGCGGTCTCCACCGCCTCCGGGTACCTCCCCGCGTGCTCCAGAAGAAAGCCCTGGTGGCTCAGGGTCACCACAAGATCATGCACCGTGCCTCCGACATAGGTGCGCGTATCGTGGACGCCGCCATTGTCGTACGGCAGGCGCAGCGCCTCGGGGAGCTTTTCGAGTGCCGCCTGGTTCTTCTGCACCTGGCGCTGGAGTTGCTCGATCGTCCGCAGCCCATCGGGGTCCTGGTAGCTTATTGGCACAGCATGCTCACCGGGCCGCTCGGCCAGCTCCTTGCTCCATGCCGCCCACGCTGCCTTCCCGATCCCCGGCGGTGGCCTCTTCCCGTGGCCGCGGACATTCCCAGAGAAGACCTGCAGGCCCTCATAGAGCGCATTGGCCGAAGGGCCGGCGGGAGTGCTCGTGAGTGCAACCGGGGTCAGGGGCGGGCACCAGGGAACGAAGAAAAACGCCAAGATGCCCGTCAGGAACCAGCGTGGCTTGAGCCGCCACCGCGCCCTAGTCTTCGTCTCAGTCTTGGCCGTGGACTGCACCGCAGGGCTCTCGACCGTCGCGACCGCCTCGACAGTGGGTGCCTGCGGCTGGCGCTTGGAGACCCAGCCCTCCGTGGTGGTGGGCTTAAGCTGTAGGGATCTCATTTACCTTTACCTGCCTGTGCCTTGAGTTGCTGGAGCACGGTCGCCGCTCGCGCCGTGTTCTGCGTGTACCAGTCAAAATCGCTTGCCGTGTACCCTAGGAGATCGTGGTTAGGGAGCCACTCCGGGACGGTTGCCCGGAGCTTCTGCACGGTCTGGGCATCGGGGGCCTGTAGCAGCGCGAGCTGCTGCTGAACCACCGCTCCGTAGTGGGCCGCCTGGTAGTTGGCGATTACCCGCAAAATCGGGACACGGGTCATCCTGTTGATGTTCTCCGACGGCGCAAAGAAGCGTGGGTAGCTCAGGTACTGGGCGTAGTCCTTCCGCTCTGCTTGCTGTGCCGAGATCTCCGCGATAAAGGCGGGACGCTTTGCCAGGATGCTCTCCAGTCGCAGGGTAGCTGCACGGGCCTCCGTCGGGCTGAGCTGGGAAGCACTAAAGGCCAGCGCCTCCAGCCCCTGGCGCAGTGCCGTTTCCCGTGCGTAGTGGTTCGCCTGGGTCCCAAGCGCCATTGCATCGAGGTACGCCGAGACTGCCTCCCCATGTCTCCCCGCTGCCGCGGCAAGCACCCCGTGACGAATCGAAATCACGGTGAGATCACGGGAAGTTACAAAGAAAGAGTGCTGCTGGCCGTTGCGGTGATCAAAGGTCCGCGCGAGGGCCTGCTGCACCAGGGGGAGGAGCGGTGCCCCCCGCTGGTCGAGCGCCCGGATATCCTCAAGGGCCTTCACGCCATACGGGTCCTGCAGGCCCTTGGGCAAGCGCGTCTTGCCATGCGACGACTCCCGCTGGCTGTCTCGGAACGGCCGAAAGTCGTTTTTAAGCAGAGTCTCCGCGCGCGCATAGACCGCGTTAGCACTATCCGGCGCGAGCACCAAGGGCTTGTAGGGCGTGTTCAGGGCGACGAGCTTCTGGTCGGGGGGCATCCAGGGAACGACAAAGAACAAGACAAGGCCAAGGACTGCCTGACGGAGCAGGAGCTTCCTCGGGGTGCGTGCCTTCCGCCGCACCGTGCTGGGGAGCGCTTGCACGGTGCTCACGTCCACGCTCTGTTGTTGCCCACCAACCACCGTGGCAGGGACGGTGACAGGGGCACGGTAGAGCGCCGGGGATGGGGTCTCTTGTAGCTTTTGACGCATGGGCTACTCTCCGGTTTGCTGTATCTTCAGGGCCTTGAGCGCCTCGCGCTGGGCTTCCCAGTCCTGGTGCGCCTTTGCCAAGCGCTCTAACCCCGTGCCCAGGTCCTCGCTGTGAGGGAGCTTCGGCACGGGAGGAAGCGTGATCTTGGCGGCCGCCTCGGCAGTGGGAGCCAGAGCACGCGCACGGAGGGCGGTGATATAGGGCGTGTAGGCATCGACCACGCCCTGGGTCCCGTAGCGCAAGATCGCCCCCTGCCGCGCCATGCTCGCCCGTGTCTGCTCCAGCAAGCTGCCATCGGCGATGTTGTACCAGTTGAGCGGCTTGGCGACCGTGACATCCCCGTACGAGAAGCGTGACACCGTGCCCGTGAGGAGCGACTGCAATACCTCAATCGTCTGCCGCTCGCGCTCATTGGCAAGTGTCTCCCAGTCGGGCTCCGCCTGCCGCAGGTCCTCCAAGGCCGCGCGGATTTTCACCGTCTCCGCCGCCGTGAAGCGATCTTTCTCTAAGATCGGCCGCCACTCGGTATAAGCAACGTTGAGGAACTCGGAGTCGCTTACGGAGCGGACACTTGTGGCATCGAGCTTAATCATCCCTACCAAGGCCTCAACCGCTTGCGCACGCTTGCCATCGGCGAGCGCCACGGTGTACTCCGCCTCAAGCAAGCGATTCAGTGTCGAGGTGTAGACCCGCTCGTTGTCAATGAGGCCGATATCCTTGCCTAGCGCTTGGTGCAAGAGTGAGAGCGCGGTCGCATTCACCGCAAGAACATTGCGCTTGTCGGTGAGTGTCTGCTTATCGAGGTAAAAGAGGCTTGGGGTGCTCAGGTCCGACGCCGCACGAAGATAGGCCTCCCCACCGACCTCTCTCCTAGGCAACCGGACCACATGCTTAGCATGGGCTGTCGGCAGAGTCGGGGCCTCGTTGAGGCTGAGGTAGTGCAGGCTTCCTAAAAACAACAAAAAGGCCCCGGAGATCAGCGCCACCCGCTTCGGGTGCGCCAGAGGCTTCTTTACCTTCGTGAGCGAGGTCGGCGTGACACTCGCTTCGTAGTCTTCCGTGTGCTCCATCCGCGGACGGGCTTGGCTTGGGGAAACCTTCGTGGGGGCTGCGACAGCATAGCGCGGAGCGCTTTCCTCGGCGACAACAGTTTTAAGACGCATACTAGCATAATCGGCAGGAGTCCATTTCGAGGAGAGAGGTTTGTGCCCGGACAACATAGAGACCCAGACAACGAGTGTCCGGGCTTGCCCGAAGACTTGTTCTTCGGGAACCCTGTTGGTTCCGGTACAACTCGTCCCTCGGGCAATGCGTTCCTCGGAGCAAGCGGTACAATACGGCTATGTCTGCCCCCAATACCCGCTGGACAACGGCTGAAGAGCTGGCGGCATTTCCTGCCCACCTGCACTACTAGCTGATTCGAGGAAAACTACGTAAGATGGCCCCTGCTGGCGATGCGCACGGCGCATACACCATGGACTTGGCCACCGAGCTAAACTACTACATTCGTCTTCACGATCTAGGGCGTGGCTACGCCGCGGAGACGGGTTTTCGCCTGTCCCGAAACCCGGATACAGTGCTGGCTCCTGATTTCGCCTTTGTCGCCAAGGCACGCCTGACCGAGCAACCGGGACCGGGATTTGTGGCACTCGTCCCCGATCTGGTGCTGGAGACCCGCTCGCCCGGTGATACGTCGAAGGGGATGGCCGATAAGCTGGCGCTCTGGATGGGCTTTGGGGTCCGCCTCGCGCTGCACCTGGAGCCGCGCACGAAACGCCTGACGGTCCACACGCCGGGCAGCCCGCCGCAGGTGCTCACCGCAGCCGACACGCTCACGGGCGGCGATGTCTTGCCAGGTTTTACGCTTCCCCTCAGCCGACTCTTCGCGTGATTTGGTACAATGCCTCCTGAGAGCTCGCCGTCGCGAGCAACGAAACTTTTTAGGAGCAAATTGTGGCAGTTCATAATGTGACACTGATTCGTGGAGATGGGACCGGCCCTGAGCTGGTTGAGGCAACCCGTCGGGTACTAGAGGCCGCCGTGGCGACCAGTGGGTCGTCGTTTAACTGGGACGTGGTCGAGGCCGGTGTGGATATCATGGAGACGGCGGGGACGCCGCTTCCCGAGAATGTTCTGGAGTCCTGCCGCAAGAACAAGGTGGCGCTCAAGGGGCCCATCACGACCCCCATCGGTACCGGCTTCCGCTCGGTCAACGTGGCCCTGCGCAAAGAGCTCGATCTCTATGCCTGTATCCGCCCCTGTAAGAGCTACAAGGGTGTCCGCAGCCGCTACGAGAACATCGACATCGTGATTGTCCGCGAGAACACCGAGGACCTCTACGCCGGTGTCGAGTACGACCTGGGTAGCCCCGAGGCGCAGACCATCATCGACATGGCCGGTGGCAAGATCAAGCCGGGCTCGGCGATCTCCATCAAGCCGTTCTCGGTCGAGGGAATCCGCCGCATCATCAAGATCGCCTTCGACTACGCCATCGAGAACAACCGGAAGAAAGTGACCGCGGTCTGCAAGGCCAACATCATGAAGTACACCGACGGTCTGTTCTACAAGGTGGCACGTGAAGTGGCCGCTGCCTACGGTGCGACCTTTGCACCCGGCACTCCCGCCGCTGCACAGCCCGATCCCACCATGGCCGACTGTGCGGGCAAGGGCGCGGGGATTGTCTACGACGAGTGGCTGGTCGATGCGATGTGTATGCAGCTCGTGCAGAAGCCCGAGAACTACGACATCCTGGTGATGCCCAACCTCTACGGCGACATCCTCTCCGACCTGGGCGCGGGCCTTGTCGGTGGCCTGGGTGTGGCACCTGGCGCCAATATCGGTGCGGACTGTGCGCTCTTTGAGGCGACCCACGGCTCCGCGCCCAAGTACAAGGGCCAGAACAAGGTCAACCCGACCGCGCTGATCCTCTCGGGCTACCTGATGCTCAAGTACCTGAAGGAAGACGCCGCCGCCGCACGCCTGGAGGCCGCTATCGAGAAGGTAATCGCCGATGGCACCCATGTCACCTACGACATGAAGCCCGACCGCAACGACCCGACCGCGGTCGGCACCGCCGAGATGGCCGACGCGATCATCGCGGCTTTATAATTCCGGGCGTCCGGGCGGATATCCGACGGGCGGCTAAAGCGGCCCGCTGTTGCGGCAAGACCCCTAAAGGGGCCTCGTTGCGATGGCGGGCCTTCCCATTACGAGACGCAAATGAGTAAAGAGCCAACCCAATACGAGCGGTACGAGCTCCCGGATAGTATAGCCACGGTCCTCAGTGTGGTTCTCCCGCTGGGGGTGTACTTGGTGCTTCTTGGGCAACCGCTAACACCACTTTGGAAAATAGGCGGACTGGCTCTGTGCTGGGCGCTTACGGTCTTTGGAGCTGCGCCCTACGTCACGTGGTGGCTCTGGCGGCTTCTTCTAAAAGTCCGTCACAAAACAATCCCTGATTCGGTAAGCCTCCACTCCGAAAATCACACCGTTGTCTCCGCGATCGTTCTCGCAATGGTGGTCGTTGTTATTTTCCAGCTACAGCGTCTTCCGCATCGGTGAGCAAGCCCCGTGGGTCAGGACACCGCGCTACGGTTTCGGGGGCGGAAGCGCGGGGCCGCCGGTGAGGGCGCGAATGGTGTCTTTATCGAGGACGGCTCCAGTCGTAAAGTCAAAGAGATGGCCGGGGGTGTCCCAGAAGATCGGGGCGATTTTATAGCGGTGCGCGGTCTGGACCACCGTTCGGTTCCAGTACGTGGTCGAGGCGAGGTGCCGCTCCCGCTCGATCCCCTTCAGTTCCGGGTTGTTCAGGCGTCGGTCGGCGCGGAACTCTCCGAGAAGCACGGGAATCCCCTTGCGGACAAACTTCTCGTGCATCGACTTGAAGAGCGCGTCCATCCCCGCCTCGTCGGCGAAGGTCGCATTGCGCTCCGGCAGCGCGGTCGAGCGGTAGTCTTTTCCCCAAAAATAGGCCATCTTGCCCCAGGACTCGTCTTTGGACATCAAGCAGAACTGGTACGGCGTGTAGTAGTGCACCTCCACCATCAGCCGGCCCTTGGTGGGGTCCTTGGGCAAGGCATCCATGAGCTTGTTGGTCTTCTCAATATCGGTACTGGGGCCGGAGACAATCAGCCAGCGCGACGTGTTCTTGCCGCCCGTGGCGCGCACGGAGTCCACAAAGGTCTGGTAGTAGGTGAGGAGCTCGGCCATCTTGGCGGGGGAATCGACATTGGGCTCGTTGGCACCGGCAAAGAGAAGACGGCTGTCGTAGCCGGCGAAGGCCTGCGCGATCTGGGTCCAGTACGCCTTCATCTTCGTGTCGATGGCCGGATCGACCGTCCCTGTGAGCTTGTTCTCCAGCCAGCCACCGTCCCAGTGGGCGTTGATAATCACGTGCAGGCGCTGCGCCAGGCACCAGTCCACGACTTGCTTCACCTGTGCCAGGTAGCCCGGATCGATCTTGTGGGTCGTCTTGTCGGCGTGGCTGTCCCAGGCGCAGGGAACCCGCACGGTATTGAACCCCGCCCGCGCCACCGACTGGATCAGCGCCGCGCTCGGCTTGCCTCCCCAGGTTCCGACTCCACTGGGCGGCTCCATCGTGTTTCCCAGGTTCCACCCGTAGGTGGGCGTGGGAAGCTGCGCGAGTGCACGGACGGGAAGTGTGAGGAGAAAAGCGAGGCTGAGGAGAGAGAGTTGTCTGTTCATGGGGTGCTTTTACAGGTATACCATACACCATGCAGGGCAAGATAATTCTGGTCAATGGCGCATCGAGCTCCGGCAAGACAACCCTCTGCCGGGCGCTCCAAGCCGCGCTCCCCGAGCTGTTCTGGTACCTGAGTCTCGACCACTACCGCGAGCTAGGGATCATCCCCTGGGACCGTGTCCGCAGCGGTGAGTTCGACCGCCAGACCCTCCGTCCCCAGCTCTTCGAGGGTTTCTACCGGACGCTCCCCGCGCTCGCGGAGGCGGGAAACAATCTCCTTATCGAGCATATCCTCGCCCCGAATGACTACCCCGAGCGGCTCTTCGAAGTTCTCGCCCCCTTTGAGGTCTTCTTTGTGGGAGTGCACTGCCCGCTCGATGAGCTAGAGCGCCGGGAGCGCGTCCGCGGCGACCGCCCCCTCGGCGATGCGCGCAAGGACTTCGCCGTCACCCACACCTATTTCCCCTACGATATCGAGATTGACTCCACCCAGCCCGCCCCCGAAAACGCCGCCCGTATCATCACCGCTTGGCAGGCACGCCCTGTCCAAGAAAACCCCGAGAGGTAGTCCTTTGATGCTCCAAGCACCTTTTCCCTGGGAGACGCCTTTGTCACCCGTTTCACAACGAATCACAGAGTTATTTCAGACAGATCGAGAGAGTGCCTTACGCCTCGGGGACAAATTGCAAACCGTGAAAGAGGAGCTCGGTGTCGATATCAGGAACCTCTACGAAAATCTCTATCTCATGACCGAGAAGCCCCGGTACTTTCGTCGGCGCACGATCCTAGAGGAAGGATACTGTGCCGCAGTCTCACTTTGGACAAGGGCCCACGGCTACCATTTCGAATACCTCCTGCTGTTTCCCGACGAACACACCTGCCACTGGTCGCGCTCCGATGACCTCTCCGATCCCGAACAGAGAGTGCGTACCGATATCCCCCTCGATATTGCCAGCCTGCAAAAATTCTCCCGACTCCTCTACGACGGTGAGTTTCCCGACTTCAACCGTGGCATCGAACGTGGCTATCTTCTGCACTTCTGCCACTATGATTTCTCCGCGTTTTGTGGCTTCTACGACAATCCCCAATGCGAGGAATGGCTAGAATCTCGGGGGCTCCATGCGATCTACAAAATGATCCACACTACAATACATACCAACCCATCATAGATCATCACACCCCTCAGGCCGATTTATCGGTCTTGCCGCACCAGCGGGCCCATTTATGCGCCCGGATGAAAAACGATGAAAACGCCGAAAATCACCCCATGAAACCAACGGACAAACCACCCAAACAGCTTGTCAGGACCGTGATCCTAACCATTCTGATGGTAGTCCCGCTCTTAATTTCGCTTCAAGTATTCCCCGTCGCGCTCATTCAAGTTATCTATATAGCGTCGCTTCTTGCATTCCCCTTGGCGCTCTTGCTCGGCGTTTGGCTACTGAACGGAGCGTGCCACAAGCGCTGGTTTGGACTGTTTTTGGCGCTGATCGTCTTCATGCCAATCGGTTTCTTCGGCACGATGATCTGGGAATCTGGCGATGAGATGTGCCACAAAGCCGCGCGAAATGGCAGTGTGGAGTGGCTCCGCACGGTGCTCACAGGCGGCCCGGATGTCGTCGATACTCATGGCAACTCCCTTCTCATGAAGGCAGCGCAGTACGGCCATACGGAGATGGTGCGCGAGCTTCTGCGACGTGGCGCACGGACGGGCTACCGCGACGGCGACGGAGACACAGCGCTCTCGGTGGCGATCCGCTACAAGCACGATGACTGCGTTCGCCTATTGCGTGAGGCCGGAGCCCGCTGGTGACCTCTCCCCCTTCGTCCCTCGGAACGAGGGTTTCAAGCGAAGGGGGTCGCGAGCCGTGCGAGCGGGGGGATGTCCGCCGGGGGGATGCGATGCCTGTCAGGTAGAATAACCACATGGCATTTCTCGACTACCACTACTTCTCGCAGGCACTCGGCAAGCAGACGGCGGCCTATGTCTTGCTACCCGAGACCGGCGTCGGTCCCTTCCCCGTGCTCTATCTCCTCCACGGCCTCTCCGACAACCACACGATCTGGCTACGGCGCACGGCGATCGAGCGCTATGTCGCCAACCTCCCGCTGATCGTGGTCATGCCCGATGGTGGCCGGGGCTTCTACGCCGATGCCGCGGAGGGCTACGCCTACGGAAAAGCAATCGGCGAGGAGCTGGTGGACCGGATCGACAAGACCTTCCCGACCCAAGCCACCCGCGACGGTCGCGTGATCGCGGGGCTCTCGATGGGCGGCTACGGGGCGGCGCGGCTGGCACTGGCCTACCCGGAGCGCTTCCGGGCGGCGCATAGCCTCTCGGGCGCGGTGGGCTTTGGGCACAAGGACCCGAACTGGGACGATGCCCGAACCCCGGAGT
The DNA here is from genome assembly GCF_014202505.1 of Armatimonas rosea. NCBI lineage: Bacteria > Bacillati > Armatimonadota > Armatimonadia > Armatimonadales > Armatimonadaceae > Armatimonas > Armatimonas rosea. The sequence continues at coordinate 406,815 of NZ_JACHGW010000004.1, forward strand.
TCAAGCGGATTGTCGGGGACGACTACAAGGGCGGCGACTGCGATCTCTACGCCCTCGCCGAGAAGAACCAGGCCGCGGGGACACTCCCCCAGCTTCGGATCGACTGCGGCACCGAGGATTTCTTACTGGAGGACAACCGCGCCTTCACCAAGTTCCTGACCGAGCAGGGCATCCCCCACGAGTACGAGGAGTTCCCCGGCGCACACACCTGGGAGTACTGGGACCTCCACATCCAAGACGCGCTCAAGTTCTTCTTTCCGTAGAACTCCGTGAGATCGCCGCGGTTGGAGCGGGGCGTCTTGCAGTCCTCGTGCCTCGGACACAAAGGGCTTCGCCCATAATCCTGAGTTTATTCGGGGGTATGGCCGGAGGCCTTCGTGTCGGAGCCTGCGACGATAGCAAGACGCCCCCCTCCCACGGGGGCGATCCAACTGGGGCGGATCAGGCGGTAAAATAGCGCATGCACCGATTTGTCGCGGCTCTTTTTGCTCTCTTGCTCACCCTGCCCAGCCTGGCACAGGCGCCCCGCCCGACCGAGACAGGCGGCGGACTCTACTTCGGAATCTTCCTCAAAGACACCAAGCTAGGCCACCTGCACCAGGAGCTCGACAGCAAGGCACGCTACAAAGGCAAGCCCTCCACCAAGCTCACGGCGCGCTCGGCGATGAACATCAAGATGCTGGGCGCGAACGGCAATATCACCACGTCGGAGGTGGTCTACCTCGACCCCAAGACCGGCGCGACCCTCGCGGAGGAGACCCGCACCGAGGCATCAGGGCGCGTGACCGAGGTCAAGGCGACCTACACCAAGGACTCCGTGAGCTTTACCGCCGAGATCCAGGGCACCAAGAAGTCCGGGACCCTGCGCCTCAAGCCCGGCGAGGTCTTCCTCCGCGACCCCTCCGACATGCCCGGAAGCAAGCCGGTTCCTGGCACCCGCTCCAAGGGCAAGACCTTCTCCCCCGACACCCAGACCCTCGTGGACATGGAGACCGTGGTTGGGGAGAAAGAGCCGATTGTCGTGGCGAACCGGACGGTCTCAGCTTACAAGATTCAGGCGGTTGGTCCCGTTCCGTCCACGGTCTATGTCGATGACGAAGGGGAGATCTTACTGGCCCAGGTCGCGCTGGGGATCGAGATTCGGCGGCTTCCCAAAGAGGCCGCGCTCGCCCCGGAGGGCAAGAGTGTCGACTTGGCAGACAGTATCGGCACACGCCCCACGGGAGTATCGCTGGAGAAGGTTGCCCGCACCTCCCACCACGCGGTCTACGAGCTGGGGCACGTAACTCGCCCGCTGCCCCCCAGTGACTCGGTCCAGCGCTGGGAGGAGCTCCCGGTCGCCGGAGCGGAGAAGGGCGAGAAGACCCTCAAGGTGACGGTCACGCCCCCGCTCTTGCCCACGACACCGACCGTGAAGCTCTTTGCCCAGCCCAGCCAGGCACCCGAGCGGCTCCGGCGCTATCTCAAGGCGACCGAGTACGTCCCCAGCGAGGACGCGTCGTTTGTGGCCCTTGCCCGCAAGGTGATCGGGAGCCAGACCGATGCCGCTCGCGTGGCGCAGCTCCTCGCCGAGCACACCTACAAGACCATCAAGGCCGACCCGAGCATCCTCGCGGTCCGCACCGCCAACGACATTCGCAAGGACCCGCGCGGGGTCTGCCGGGACTACACCACCTACTTCACCACACTCGCCCGTGCCGTGGGGCTCCCGACCAAGCAGTGCACCGGAGTCGCCTATGCCAATGGGCTCTTTCTCTACCACGCCTGGCCCGAGGTCTGGGTGGGCACGGATGCAAGCGGCAACGACCTCTGGGTGGCGCTGGAGGTGACCTGGGGTGCGCCCTTTGCCGATGCCACGCACCTCAAGCTCACCGAGGGCGAGATCACCGATGTGAGCAGTATCGCCGCGGATATGGGCCGCTACAGCATCAAGGTCGTTGAGGTGCGCGAGTGACCCTCCACGGGACAACCAAGGTCTGTGCAGTCTGGGGGTGGCCGGTCAAGCACTCTGCGTCGCCCGCCATGCACAACGCCGCCTTCCAGGCCCTGGAGCTGGACTATGTCTATGTCCCCTTCGCGGTCGCCCCGGACGATCTAAAAGCGGCGGTCGCGGGGGTGCGTGCGCTGGGGCTCGTGGGGGTCAATGTGACAGTCCCCCATAAAGAGAAGGTCGGGGAGTTCCTCGATGGCCTCACCGAGCGGGCCGCACGCCTAGGGGCGGTCAACACGCTCTTCTGGAACGACGGCCAGCTCTGGGGAGACTCAACCGACGGTCCTGGCTTTCTTGAAGCGCTTCCCTCCTCCCCCGAGCCTGGCAGTGAGGCGGTCGTGCTGGGCGCGGGGGGCAGTGCACGGGCAGTCGTGGATGCCCTGGTCCAGAGCGGGGTGCGCGTCTCCATCGCCAACCGGACCCTGGCACGCGCCGAGGAGCTCGCTGAGCGCTTCGGTGCCCACGCAGTCTTGCCTCTGGAAGAGACGCCCCTCCGCACCGCCCTGAAGAGCGCCTCCCTCCTGGTCAATACCACCAGTATCGGGATGTATCCCAACGACAGCGACTGTCCGCCGCTCACCGACGACTCCTTCCACCGTGGGCTCTCGGTGATGGACTTGATCTACAACCCACGCCAGACCCAGCTCCTAAGACGCGCCAACCGCTGGGGCTGCGACACCCAGAATGGCCTTGAGATGCTGGTCCAGCAAGGTGCCATCTCGTTTCGTCGGTGGACCGGCTACGATCCCCCCACCGAGATCATGCGCAAGGCTGTGCAGCTCCAATACCAACGATGAACAACCTCAACGATCGCTTTCTGACCTTTCTCGACGACGAAAAACATGTCCCGGATCGCCGACCTGTCTGGGGGATGCTGGCTATCGTCGGTGGCCTCCTAACACTGCTCCTGGGGGTGGCCACCGCGCTCCTCTGGCGGCGGCTGTTCGCTGCGCCGCTTTTTCCCTTGGGGATCTGGCTGGGGTGCTGGGGGTGCTGGCAGCTCCTCACGCGCCAGCGCGACCGGTGGCTCGCACGGCGTGTCCGGGAGATCGCCGAGACCGGCCAGCGCGTCAACGGCTATCTCGTCCGTGCCAGCGACTCGCTCTACCGCCCCGGCTCCCAGGCGCAGCCCTGCCAGGTGCTCATCAGCTTCCAGAACGAGGTTGCCAGCGACGCGGAGTACATGCAGTACCTCGCCCAGCGCTGGGCGGAGAAGACCCCTAGCCGGGAGCGCAGACGCCGCTACCGCCGTGTCAAGCTCCCGCACTCCCTAACCGACGGCTCGACCGTGTACTGCTGCGATCTGTTTGTTCACCCGGGCCTTCTAGCATCGGGCTACCTCACCAGCTCGGTGCTCCCCTGCCTAGCCGAGCCCGGCGATCAAGGCGGGCTCGAGCTGGTTCCCTACTGGCTCCTCTTTCCCTATGTTGAGGTTCCGCAGGGCCAGCGCCAGCGGCTCTAGAGCGCCTAGCCCACCGCCTGCCGAATCCCCCAGACACTGTTGCGGATCAGCTCCTGCCGAAATGCCGCACAGGCCTCCGGGGTCGGGAAGGCACGCCGAGGAATGATCAGCACCCCCTGGGGATCGAAGGGCAGGTAGAGGTTGTGCTCGTCCTCTTCAAACGGCTGGCAGGCAGCCCAGAAGATCAGCCGTCGGTGGCGCGGTGAGTGCACCCGAATTCCATCGACTTCCAGTGTCACACTGCGCACTCCCAGCACCTCTTCCGGGATCTTCTTCTCCGGCTGGAGGGCGAGCACCAGTGCTCCCACCGCGAGCCAGAAAAAGAACGCCGGGGACTGCCAGGCCCCCAAGCCCGCCGAGAGCGCTCCCGCCGCGACCAGCCACCACCACTTCGACGCGGACTGTGGCCGGGTCCGGTCAACACGCTCGTTCCAGGTGAGGATATCGTCTTCGCGAAGGCTATAGGTTATCGTCATTCTGCTAGGTAGCGTTTGCAAGACTCGCGCCAGAGTAGCGAGAAATTTTCGCGGAGCTCGCGGCGCTCTCTAGTCCCCCCGCTCCAACCGGGGGGACAAACGCCAGGGGAAAAGGCTAGACAGACCCGCCAATTTCCTGCATACTAACACCATGCTCACTGAAGAACAGGTCGCGTCTTTCCGCGAAAACGGCTACTTGAACTACGGGCTGGTGCTAACCCCGGAGCAGACCGCCGAGCTCCGTGATGCGCTCGCCCGCTGCAAGGCAGGAAGCTCACCACAGGCCGCCGAGTCCAACCGCAATATTTCCTGGGGGAAAGAGAAGGGCTTCGTGGTCACCCAGATTGTCAATATGTTCCAGGCGGAGGAGGCGTTTCGGCGGCACCTCTACAACGAGAAGATTGTCCAGATGGTCGCCCAGCTGATCGGGACCGACACCGTGCGGGTCTGGCACGACCAGATGCAGGAGAAGCCCGCGCTCGTCGGCGGCCCGACCACCTGGCACCAGGACCACCCCTACTGGCCAATCATCCAGCCCGCCGATCTGGTGAGCGCCTGGGTCGCGCTTGAAGACGCCGACGAGGCCAATGGCTGTATGAGCATGGTGACCGGAAGCCACAAGTGGGGGCCGAAGAACGGCGGCACGATCGGCACCATCACCGACGAGAGCGATCCCCATGTCTGGGGCCCGGACTACAAGCCAGAGTGGATCCCCGAGGGTGAGAGCGTCAAGGTGGTCTCCCAGCCCGTGAAGGCCGGCGGCGTGGTCTTCCACCACTGCCTCACCTGGCACGGCGCGCCGGTCAACCGCACCGAGCGCCCCCGCCCGGCGATTGCGGTCCACTATATGCCCGGCTGGACCCGCTACGAGAAAGAGCCCGGCCGTGAGCACCTGGTCGAGCACCATATCACGGTCCAGCCCGGCGAGGAGCTCAAGGGCGACTTCTTCCCCACCGTGATGGAGAATGGCGTGGTGCTCAAGCCGTAGGTATCCCTCCCCGTATTGGCACCCCCGGGCCCCTCCCTTCGCTTGAAACCCAACTTCGTTGGGACGAAGGGAGGGGAGACGAGGAGAGTCTACGGCCAGGTGAAGATATCGAGGGGGTCGGTGAGCTGCCAGGCGACCGTGCGTGCATCGACCCTCTCTACTCCCGTGGCCTTCGCGAGGCGATCCGCCCGCGCGGAGTAGGCCCACTCCACCGTAACTGTCAGCGGCAGGGGGAGCGCAAAGGAAGGAGCTTCTTTGGCACCTTTCACTGCCGCAGCAATCTCGCGCCGAATCGCCGCACGCACCTCCTCGACCGCATATAGCTCACAGGTCTCCCAGCCCGTGCCGCGCTTGGTGGGCGTGGTCCGCGCGTGGGGAAACTGCCGCTTGACTTCCGCGCAGCAAGCCTCGTCGCCGCTGACGTAGACCAAGGGAACCCCAAATGCCCCCGCGTAGAGCGCCAGCTGGCCTAGCTCGCCGTACTCCACGCCATTCACCGAGAAGCGGCACAGCTCCTTAGGAACCTGCGTGTGGTCGAGAAACCCGTGGAGTGTCCCCGCCATCGCGTGCTGCCCGACCATCGCGACACAATGGACGCTCGCATCCAGGCCCTCCCAGCGCACCGGCTTGCGGCTCGCGATCCAGCAGCGGGTCGCCCGTGGGTCGAGTGCCGCCGTGAAGCCCTGGTTGCGGTTGCGCCCATGCCCATCCACGACACGCACCTCAGTCGCGCCCGCATCAAACGCCCCCGCAATCGCCGCGTTGGTGTCCGCCGTGAGTTGCTCACGACCATAGAGATACTCCGGCGCATTATCATCGGGATGATAGCACTGGTCCCAGTGATCCACCCCCGCGAGCCCCTCCATATCGGTGCAAATCCAGACAATCACAAAGGCGCACTCCCGTTCGATGGTCTCTCCCACTCCTGAAGCGCTTTCTCTGCCGCCTCCCGAACCATGGGATCGCGATCCTTCCGTGCCGCTTTCAGAACCGGATACGCACGAGGCTCCCGGACAATGGCTGCAAAGTCAATGGAGGTAGCACGATCCAGCGCTTCCCCCCGTGTGAGGTCTTTGTAGAGCTGATCCTGAGCCGCCCGATCTCCCAACGCAGCAAGCGCTCCCACAATAGCTCTACCAGTCACGATAGTGTTGTTACCAACCTGCTTCCAAGCGATTCTTAACGCCGGAGCAAACTCAACACGCTGTTGACGCGCAATCATCTGGTAGGGCTCATCTCCCCAGTACGGATAGACCACCTTCACGCGCTCGATTAACCAGTGGGTAGCTTTAGGATCACGCGCCGCTGCCAGCTCGGTCTGTGCCTCAGCGTAGTAGCCACACTTCGGATCGAGCGTCCCTCGTCTACAGATTGCCAGGAGATCGGCAGGCTGGTACTTAACAAGCCCACGAAAGGCCCAGACTTGGCTGACACTATAGGTGTCTGCGAGTGCTTTCTTGAGGAGAGGGATTGCCGGTTTCCCCCCACGCTCCGCAAGGTTACGGATGTATATATACCGCACATCTTCGTTGGAATGATGCAGGAGTTCGGGATGAGCAAGTAAATACGAAGGCTCCTCCCGTTCACAGAGCGCCTTTAGGGCTTCGTCGTGGATTACTTTATTTTTGTGCTGCTCCAGCTGGTGCCATGCCGCAAGAATCTGCTTCGCTTCGGGAACCTTTCGGGGTGGGTCTGTGAAAAGATACTCGTCTTTGTCGATACTCTCCAGCGCGGCTAAACACGCGAGTTGCCCCACCTGGGTGTGCTTTGGCACGAGCTTCAAGACGAGGGGGATGGCCTCCGCTGGCCGAAGCACTGCCAGCGCTCCCAGCGCGGCCGTCTGCTCCTCACCGGTGGTTTGGAGCGCACGACGCACCTCGGGAAGAAGCTCCCCCAAGCGGTAGCGACCGATCTGCCAGAGAGCATAGGGGCGCTCTCTGACGTCGGCCAGGCGTCGTCGAGCAACGAAGACCAACATACTCCGGAGTGCCTGGAGACGGGGCGGAGTTAGCGGAACAGGCCCTCCCGTCGCAACGGAGTAAACGAACGTCTCCCCCAGCGTGTTGCCGACAAAGCCCAAGGTCGCTCCCTGTTCGAGAAACGTGAAGTGCTCGTGGGAGACCCACTGGATCGAGGATATGGAGTGGCCCGCTCTCAGAATCTGGTCTTGGGTGAGAATCTCCTCCAGCGTGTAGCGCCGTAGGAGCTTCCCTCCTGGTCCCAGAAACGCCAAGACATAGCCATAGCCCGTTCCACCGTGGCAGTCACAGAGCACGACATACTTACCATCGTCGCGAACCAGCGCCCGGATCGGGGCGGAGCGCTGGGGGCTGGGAATGCTCCACAGACGAACCCCATCACACTGGTGCAGAGAGAGGACATAGGCATCCTTCCCAGCCTCAACGCGCAAGACAAACCGGCGATTTGCCGACCAGTGTTCCTTTTGTGGCGCCCCCCAACTATCCATAGGAACTCCCTCCCAGGCCCATTCATGGGTCTTGCCGCAACAGCGGGCCGCTTTAGCCGCCCGTCTGTGAAACGTTGCCCGTTATTCCGGCGTGACGTACGCCGCCGTGATGCCACCGTCCACCAGGAAGGTCGCGCCGGTGGTGAACGACGCCTCGTCGGAGGCGAGGAAGAGGGCGGCGTTGGCGATCTCGACGGCCTCCCCGAAGCGGCCCATGGGGATGTGCACGAGGCGGCGCTGGCGCTTCTCCTCCGTGTTGAGGTACTTCATCAGCAGCTCGGTGCGGAGCGGGCCGGGGCAGAGGGCATTGACCCGGATTCCCTCACGGGCATGGATGGTCGCCAGCTCACGGGTCATGGAGAGCACCGCCCCCTTGCTGGCCGTGTAGGCAAGCTGGGGAGTCGCGGCCCCGAGGACGGCCACAAACGACGCCGTATTGATGATCGAGCCGCCACCCGCCCGCCGGATCGCGGGGATGCCGTACTTGCACCCAAAGAAGACCCCCTTGACATTCACGTCGAAGGTCAGGTCCCAGACACTCTCCTCGGTCGTCTCCGCGTTGTCGTCGTCGGCGTGGGAGATGCCCGCGTTGTTGAAGAGAATGTGGAGCGCCCCGTAGGTCTCCTCAGCGAGGGCGACCATCGCGGCGGAGTCGGCGGCTTTGGAGACATCGGCACGGGTGGCAATCGCCTCCCCGCCTTGCTTCTTCACCAGTCCGACCGTCTCCTCGGCGGCGGCCAGATTCAGGTCCACCACGACGATCTTCGCGCCCTCTTGGGCAAAACGGAGGGCGGCTTGCCGCCCAATTCCTGAACCCGCGCCGGTAATCAGCGCTACTTTTCCTGCTAAACGCATCTCTCAAACCTTTCTTCCCCGGGCCTCAGGAACGAGGCGGGCTCCGGGCTTCGCCCTACTGGCCTTTGGCCACAAAGTCGCTCCGCGACATCGTGGCGGGACGCCAGAAGCGAAGCGAGTGCCCCTCGTTCATGAGGGGCTCCGCGATTAAATCCGCTCGAAGAAGCGCTTCTTCTCCCAGTCGGTGACCACCTCATCGAACTTGCGCTGCTCGGTGCGCCAGAAGTGGGAGTAGTGGGTGACGATCTCCGGGCCAAAGGCGCGGGCGGGGAAGTCACTCTTCTCGAACTCATGGATGGCTTCCCGAAGGTAGGCGGGGACGCGTGGGAGGTCTTGTGCCTCGTAGACATCGCCTTCAAAGAGCGGTGGCGGGGCGATGGAATTGTCCACCCCATCGAGGCCCGCAGCGATCAGGGCGGCGTAGACCAGGTACGGGTTGGCATCGGCACCGGGGATGCGGCACTCGATCCGCAGGGACTTGCCCGCGCCGACCACGCGGAAGCCGGCGGTGCGGTTGTCACGGCACCAGGCGATACTGGTCGGGGCAAACGAGCCCGCCTGGTAGCGCTTGTAGCTGGCGACATTGGGCGCAAAGAACGCCGTGATCGCCCGCGCGTGGTGCATCATCCCCCCGAGAAAGTTCAGGAAGAAGGTCTCGTCGGAGAAGGCATTGGTGCCATCCTGGTTCCAGAGCGAGAGGTGAACGTGCATGCTCGAGCCAGCCAGGGTCTCGTCCCACTTGGCCATGAAGGTCACGGCCTTGCCTTGCTGCCAGGCGATCTCCTTGGCGGCGTGCTTGTAGAGCGCATTGCGGTCCGCCTGCTCCAGCGCCTCACAGAAGAGGAGGTTGATCTCCTGCTGACCCGGGCCCCACTCGCCCTTGCTGGACTCAATCGGCACCTCGCTGGCATCGAGCGCGCGCCGGATCGCCCCGACCAGCGCCTCTTCTTTCGTGCCCTGGAAGATATGGTAGTCCTCGATATAGCGTCCCGCTGTCTTGGGGGCGGCGTAGTGCTTCTCCCGGAGCGCGTCGTAGCTCTCGTCGAAGACATACAGCTCGATCTCGGTGCCACCCATCGCCTTCAGGCCGCGTGCCTTGAGCTTGTCGATCTGGGCCTGGAGCATGGTCCGGGGAGCGATGCTCGCATGGGCATCGCAGAGGACGATGGCAGTCTTCTCCAGCCAGGCGGCGCGACGCAGGGTGCTCAGGTCGGGGTGGACATGCAGGTCGCCGTAGCCGCGCTCCCAGTTGGTGAAGGCATAGCCCGGAACCGGGTCCATCTCCATATCGCAGGCCAGCAAGTAGTCACAGACATGCATGCCATCGTCGATCACGTGCTCAAGAAAGTAGTGCCCCGTGAGGCGCTTTCCCAGCAGGCGGCCGTAGAGATCGGGCATCACGGCCAGCACCGTGTCGATCTCGTCGGTCGCGACTTTTCGTTCCAGTTCTTCTCGTGTCATACATCCATCCCCGTCTTTACATCCATCCCCCCGGCCCCCTTCCTTCGATTTTCCGGCGTTCCGCCTACGAAGGAAGGGGGAGAGCTTTACTGCGCCCAGTAGACGCTTTTTACCTCGCTGTAGGCATCGAGTGCCTGTGGTCCCAGCTCGCGCCCGAGACCGCTCTGGCCGTAGCCGCCGAAGGGCAGCTCCAGGTGGACACTGCTCGACGAGTTCACGGAGAGCGCTCCGGTTCGCACCGCACGCGCGACCCGCATCGCACGGGCGGCGTCGGTGGTCCAGAGCGAGCCGGAGAGCCCGTAGAGCGTCCCATTGGCGAGCGCGATCGCCTCGGCTTCATCGGTGAAGGGCAGGATGGTGACGACCGGGCCGAAGACCTCGGCTTGGGCCAGCTCGGCATCGGGAGCAATTCCGGTGAAGACAGTCGGGCCGTAGAAGCAGCCGGGACCGTCGAGCTTCTCGCCCCCGATCAGCGGCTTGACTCCCGCGCGCTCCACAAAGCCATGAACCCGCTCCCGGTGCGCGGCGGCGACCAGCGGCCCCAGGTCCGTGCCGTCGGCGAGCGGATCGCCCACGACGAGCTTCTTGGAGTTCTCGACAAAGCGCTCCACAAACGCGGCGTAGAGGGATTTTTCTACCAGGTAGCGGCTCCGGGCGCAGCAGTCCTGCCCCGTGTTGTCAAAGACACTCATCACCGAGCCCGCGGCTTTGTCTAGGTCCGCATCGGCAAAGACAATGCTCGCCGACTTTCCGCCCAGCTCCAACGAAACACGTTTGACAGTCTGTGCCGCCGACGCCATGATCGTGCGGCCGGTGCTGGTCGAGCCGGTGAAGGAGATTTTTCGAACGCCCGGATGTGCCACGAGCGCCGCGCCCGCCTCGGCGCCGGTGCCCGTGACCACGTTAAGGACGCCTTCGGGCAAGATATCTTTGGCGAGCTCAGCGAGCTTGAGCACCGTGAGCGGGGTCCACTCCGCGGGCTTGATCACGGCGGTATTGCCCATCGCCAGGGCCGGCGCGAGCTTCCAGAGCGTGATGACTAGCGGGAAGTTCCACGGGACAATCAGGCCACAGACCCCGAGCGGCTCCCGCAGGGTCAGTCCCAGCCCGCCGGAGAGCCCGACCGTCTCGCCGCGTGCCGTAGACGCCAGGCCGGCGTAGTAGTCCAGCACCCGAGCGGCGTAGCCGATCTCCCCCCGTGCGGAGCCGATAGGCTTGCCGACATTGGCGCACTCCAGCTGCGCCAGCTCCTCGGCGTTCTCACGCATGGCGGCGGCGAGCTTCTGGAGAGCAGCGGTTCGGTCGCGGGGCACAGACTGCCCCCACGCACCATCGAAGGCGGCTTGCGCACTTTGGACGGCGCGGTCGATGTCTTGGGCCGTTCCGGCGGGAACCGTGGTGATGGTCTGCCCGGTCGCGGGATTGATAATGGGAAGCGAGGTCACTTAGCCTACTTTCTGGAGCTTTGCCCCGAGCGCGGCACTCTTGTCAGCAGCCTCAATAAAGGCCATGATCTCACGCTGCTCGGCATAGGGAATGGGGAGTTTCTTGGTCTGGAACATGCCGACGATCGCCTTGAGCATCTCGCGGTAGTACGCCGAGCCGGTGATGGTAAACGGCAGGTTGCCCTTCTCGTAGTGCGCGACAAAGCCAAAGCCGTACTGCCCGGCCCGGATTCCGCGCAGGGTGGAGAGATGGCCACTTGGCCAGCGGGCCATGAGCACCTCGCCGGGTTCGGTGCGCCAGGATTGTACCTCAGCACAGCCCGGTCCGAGAAGGGTGTAGAGCATCTCGACCCCATGGATGCCGTAGTGAAGGAGGCCCGGGTTGCCGTCGTGGAGAGCGCACGGCCCCCAGACCTCGACCGAGAGAAGCTTCCCCAGCTCGGCTTGCTTGGCGAGCGCAGCAGCAATCTGGGGATCGTAGCGCAGCGAGGAGCAGCTCATGAGCGGCGTGTTGTGCTTCTGCGCCAGCGCGAGCAGCGCATCGGCCTCCTTCAGGCTCCCGGCAAAGGGCTTGTCCACAAAGGTCGGGATCCCCGCCTCCAGAAACGGCTTGGCGCGGTCCAGGTGCCGCGAGCCCTGCAGGGACTCGATCATCACCGCGTCGATCTTGCCGATGAGGTCTGTCGGGCGCTCCACCAGCTCGACCCCAAAACTTTTCAGCTTCTCGACATAGCCGGGGATGCGCTCGGGCATGATCTTGGAGTCACCGGGGCAGCCGGCCACCACTTTCGCGCCGTCCACCCACTCGCTCTCCGCGATTGCGACATGGTTGAGGCGCTGGGTAAAGGCCTCCACATGCGACGTATCAAAGTCCACAAGGCCAATTCGTATCATAGCGTTAGATTCACCCCACGCCAGCCGAATCCTTCTGAGGTGGGGGAACTTGTAATCCGCCATAGTGTTGATGTGAAAGATGCCCCCCTCCGCAATACTAAGGAGCGTCACTTTTCAAGGAGCATCCCCCGTGCATACCCGTCTTCAGTCCTTTCTCACCCCGTCGTCCGTCGCCGTTATCGGAGCCACCGAGACCCTTGGCAGCGTCGGTCGGACGCTACTTACCAATCTCTTGGCGAGCCCGTTTGGTGGGCCGGTCTTCCCAGTCAATCCCAAGCGCAGCTCGGTGCTGGGCGTCAAGTCCTACGCCAGCCTCCACGCCGTCCCGGACCCGGTCGAGCTGGCCGTGATCGCGGTCCCCGCCCCCGGCGTCCCCGAGGTCGTGCGTCAGTGCGGCGCGCTAGGAATCCCTGCAGCCGTCGTGATCTCCGCAGGCTTTCGCGAGGCCGGCCCCGAGGGGGTTGCGCGGGAGCAAGCACTGCAACACGCGGCGCGGGCGGGGGGCGTGCGGCTGATCGGACCCAACTGCCTCGGGGTGATGGCGCCGCATACGGGGCTCAACGCGACGTTTGCGCAGACCATGGCCGCACCAGGGCGGGTCGCCTTTATCAGCCAGTCCGGGGCGCTCCTCACCGCGATCCTAGACCGGGCGCTCACCGAGAAGATCGGCTTCTCCGCCGTCCTGAGCCTGGGCTCGATGCTCGATATCGGCTGGGCCGATGTGCTCGACTACCTCGCCGAAGACGATAAGACCGAGAGTATCGTGCTCTACATGGAGTCTGTGGGCGAGGCGCAGAGCTTTCTGGCGGCGGCGCGGGCGGCGGCGCTCTGCAAGCCGGTGCTGGTGATCAAGGCGGGACGCACGGCACAAGGCGCCCAGGCGGCGGCGTCGCACACGGGCGCGCTGACCGGCTCCGATGACGTCCTCGACGCCGCGTTTGACCAAGTCGGGGTGCTCCGCGTGGAGCGCCTCGCGGATGTCTTCGCCCTCACCGAGACCCTGGCGATGCAGCCGCGGCCCAAGGGACGGCGGCTGACCCTCGTGACCAACGCGGGCGGACCCGGTGTGCTGGCCACCGATGCGCTGATCGGCGGCGGCGGCGTGCTGGCGCCAGTCTCCCCCGAGATTGAGGCGGGGCTAAGCGCGTTTCTGCCGCCACACTGGAGCCACGCCAACCCCGTGGATATCCTGGGAGATGCCGGGCCGGAGCGCTATGCCAAGGCGCTGGAGGTAGCCGCGCAAGACCCGCAGAGCGATGGACTGCTGGTCGTGCTCACCCCCCAGGCCATGACCGCCCCCACCGAGACCGCCGCCGCGCTGGTGCCCTATGCCCAGACGCTCGGTAAGCCCGTGCTGGCCTCGTGGATGGGCGGCGCGTCGGTGCTGGAGGGCGAGGGGCTCCTCGCTGCCGCTGGCATCCCCACCTTTCCCTACCCCGACCACGCGGTTCGGGTCTTTAACCATCTCTGGCGCTACAGTGCGAACCTCGAAACCCTCTACGAGACCCCCGAGCGTACGGAGCTCCCCGACGGTGCGGAGGTAGCTGCCCGTGCGCTTCTGGCAGGGGTCGCGGCCACAGGCCGGACACTGCTCACCGAGGCGGAGTCCAAGGCACTCCTCAGCGCCTACGGCATTCCGACCGTCCCCACCTATATCGCCGCGAGCGCCGACGAGGCAGCACGGCAGGCGACCGCGCTGGGCTATCCGGTCGTCCTCAAACTCCACTCGGAGACCATCACCCACAAGACGGATGTGGGCGGAGTCGTGCTCAACCTGCAAGACGCCGACTCGGTGCGGACTGCCTTTCTTGGGATCCAGAGTCGGGTTCCCGCCGCGGACTTCCTAGGGGTGACGGTGCAGCCCATGATCCGCCTCAAAGATGCCTACGAGCTGATTGTTGGGGCATCGTCGGACCCGCAGTTCGGCCCCGTCCTGCTCTTTGGCGCGGGCGGTCAGCTCGTGGAGGTGCAGCGAGACCACGCGCTCGCCCTGCCGCCGCTCACGACCACGCTGGCCGCGCGCCTGATCGAGAAGCCTCGGATAGCGGCGGCGCTGAAGGGGGTGCGGGGGCGCGCGCCGGTGGACGAAGCGGCGCTCGCGCAGCTCCTCGTGCGCTTCAGCCGCCTGGTCGCCGACCAGCCGCTCTTAAAGGAGATCGAGATCAACCCACTCCTGGCATCGCCCGACGGTCTGCTGGCGCTCGATGCTCGTGTGGTGCTGGGGACGCGCCCACCCGTGGCGCTCCGCTCCTACCCGCATGCCTACGAAACAACCGCCCTGCTCGACCCCCAGACCCTGCTCCGGCTCCGTCCGATTCGCCCCGACGATGAAGCGGCGCTGACGGCGTTTCACCGCTCCCTCTCAGAGCAGACTCTCCTCCAGCGCTACGGCGAGGCACTCCCGCTGAGCGAGCGCACGGCACGCGAGCGCCTGCGCCATATCCTCTTCCCCGACTACGACCGGGTCATGGCCCTGGTCGCAGAGGCGGAGCAGACGGGAGAGCTCCTGGGAGTCGCCCGCTACGAGCGCGAGCGCGGTGCCCCGACCGCCGAGCTACGTCTCGTGGTCGCCGATAGCTGGCAGAGCCGCGGCATGGGCTCACGCCTCTTGGAGAGCCTCATCACGGTTGCCGAAGCCGAGGGAGTCACCGCGCTTACCATGCAGTTCCCCCCCGAGAACACCGCCCTCGCCACCCTCGCCGAGCGCTTCGGGTTTGTCGCCACTCCGTCGGGCTACGTCCGGCGGGGCTAGGCATCCCCCTAGCTCCCTCTCTTCCCGGAGAGCGCATCCCAAGCGTGCACAGTTCCGTCCCGCAGGGTTACCTCGACAGTCTCCCCAACACGGTGAATCTGCCGAATCTTTGAGCCGCCTGCGCCCTCATAAGGCTCCAGCACCGAGATAAAGAGCGAGTCGAGCGGGGCGGCACCTTGGCGGCGCACCAAGAGGGTCGGAATCCACTCGCCGTCGGTGTCGGTGTTGTAGTTTCCGGGCGCCACCCAGCTCTCACAGAGGCCCGCGCTGGCGTTTTCGGTCAGGCTGGTGAGCTTGAGGTGGACCGTGGGGGCGTCCTTGGGGCGGGTCTTGAAGCGGTCGTCCAGCGCCCAGACGACGCTCCAGCCGCTTTTGGGAGTGGGGTCGGTGCGGAAGGCGCGGGTCTGGGTCTTGTTGCCGTAGTCAGGGCCGGGCGTGAGGGACAGCCCCTGCGTGCTGACCGTGCCGTAGCCGCTGTGCAGGAAGTAGGCATGGTCTTGGCCACCTGTCACCCGGAAGAAGTCGACGACATAGAACCCGCCGCCGGGGAGCTCGGCCATCCCGACCGTGCGCTCGTAGCACTCGATCCCGTAGAGCGCTGCGCCCTCGGCACGAACCGCCTGCCAGGTTTTTTCGCTCCGCCAGAGGGTGGTCTTTCCCGCGGGGAGCCCCTCGTAGCCCGCGCGCTCGGTGATGGCGGCGCTGACCCGCTTCTGGTCCTTGCCGTCCACGACTACCGTGTTGTGCGCCGCCGCCATCGTGTACCAGAGCGCACGGGGCGCGCCCCAGCCGCCAAACTGCACGGGCGGGTAGCCAAAGTCCGGGAGCAAGTCGAGGCCATAGGCAAAGAGCCCGAGATTGAGGCCATCGCTGTGGTGGTGGTAGCCCCCCGAGTCGTAGTCCAGCCAGAGCGCCCGCTCGTGCTTTCCCGCTCCGCCGCGCAGGATCGCCAGGTGCCACTCTTTTTTATTCACCGACGCCAGCTTGGGTGTCGGGCCGTACTGGGCGATCACTGCGCTCACCTGCTTCTGAAACGCAGTCGGGCTCTCGGCGAAGAGATCGTGCGGGAGGTTCTCGGTCTTGCGCCCGTTGGCGTGGTGAAGCGCCTGCACAAACCCGATCTCGCCCGTGGCCGCGTAGAGCCGCCCGAGAAAGTCGAACATCGATGCCCCAACGCCGGGATTGGTCGAGAAGCTCACACCGCAGTAGGTCGGGCTGGGTGCGGCGAAGGTCCCACAGTCCCCGATCCGTGGGTAGAACTGCCCCAAGCACCAGGTATCCAGCGGGAAGCGGAACATCTCCCCAATCCGCGGGTTGCGCCGCAGGAGGTCCGGCAGGAAGCTCGGGTCGATCCGGGCATAGAGCGCCAGCACGGTCGCGATCCCACTGGTCGCATAGACCGAGTAGCCCGTCAGGCCCTTCTCCCCCGTCATGCCATCCACAGCGGTCGCCTTTTCAAGGGTCTTGTCCAGCAGCGCGAGAATCTCCGCGCGGTTTCCCGGCCAGCCCTCGACGGTCTTGAGGATCGCGACCGTCAGCTCGGTCTGGGGGTAGTTGGAGTAGATCTTATCGAGGTTCTTCTGCGGGTCGCGCAGGATGCCGTCCTCAATCTGGCGCAGAACGTCGGCGGGCGCAGGCTTCTTCAAAAACGCCGCCAGCGCCTTGTCTTTGGCCAGCGCCTCACGCACCCTATCGTAGGCGAGGGCCAGCTCCCGGGTCTCGACACAGGCATCGTGCCAGGTGGAGACATAGCCCGAGCGCGGTGGTCCTTCGTACATGACGCCCTCTTTGCCAAAGTCGTGGGTCGGGTAGAGCTCCGCCACCCGCGCCAGCAAGACCCCCGCCTGGTGAGCGTAGTGGGTGTCGCCGGTCACCGCGTAGGCCGCTGAGAGCGCGACAATCCCGCCGTGAACCGCCTGCTTCCACTGCCCGTAGACTAAGTACGCCCCGATAAAGCGCCAGCGCTTGTCGCCCTCGACATAGCCCTCGCCGTCATCCACGCCAAACCCCGGCGGGCCATCGGGGTTGACCAGTAGCTTTCGGTCGGCACGCTTCGGATCAAAGACGCCCTTCTCATCCAGGCCGGACTTGTAGAACGCGCCAAAATCATTCTTGGGGAACGCATCGCTACAGTGCGGACAGCGCACCTTCCACGGCTCTTTAAGCGCGTCCATCTTCCACGTGTACATCGGCACGGACTTCTTGCAGCTCGGGCAGTAGCCATTGGACCAGACCATCCAGCTCCGCTTGATCGTGTTGCCAAAGAACAGCCCGTAGAGGTGCTCGTCGGTAAGCGAGCGCCACGGCTGCGCCGCCGCGACAATCTGGTCCCGAATTGCCTTGGCAAAGGGAAACTTCGCCGCATTGGCCTGTGCCCGCCGCACCAGCGCCGCTGGCAGAAAAACACTTCGCGTGCTTGCTTGCTTCATGCCGCATTTTACCTGGTCTTGTTTGCATCCCCCGGCGTGGCATCCCCCGGCTCGCACCGCTCGCCACCCCCTTCGCCATTTTCCTCCTTCGTCGGCGCGAAGGGGATTAAGGAAGCCCCCAACCCCCTTCGCCCCGCGGAACGCGGGTTTCAGGCGAAGGGGGTCGGCGGTGGTGCCGCCGGGGGGATGTCCGCCGGGGGATGCCACGCCGGGGATGTCCGATTTGCGAATCCCCCACCGTCGGGCGATAATGTTCGGGAGTTTTTTTGATTCATGAGCATTCTGACAGTCTCTAACCTCGCCAAGAGCTTTGGGGCGGACGTTCTTTTTTCGGACATTACGTTTAGCATCTCCGCGGGCCAGAAGCTGGGGCTCATCGGGCGCAACGGTGGGGGCAAGACGACCCTGCTCAAGATCCTCCTGGGGCAGGAGCTGGCCGATGCCAGCAGCAACGCACCGCCCAAGATCAACCTCGCCAATGGCCGGCGCATGGGCTACCTGCGCCAAGAGGCACCGGTCCATCCCGAGCGCACGATCGCCGAGGAGATCGAGGTCGCGCTGGAGCCCTACCGCGCAGTTCAGGCACGTATCTCCGAGGCAGAGCACGCCATGAGCGCCGCCACCGACGACGAGACCCTCAGCAAGGCGCTGGAAGACTACACCGAGGCGCTCGATGAGTTCGAGTCCCGCGGCGGCTGGGAGATCGAGTCCACCAAAGACGCCACCCTCATGCGGCTGGGCTTTGGGCCGGAGACCCTTGAAAAACAAGTCGGCTCCTGCTCCGGCGGCGAGCAGACCCGCCTCGCACTGGCAAAGCTCGTGCTCACGCGCCCCGACCTGCTGATCCTCGACGAGCCCACCAACCACCTGGATATCAACGCGGTCGAGTGGCTGGAGGGCTTCCTGAAAGAGTACACAGGTGCCGTGATCCTCGTCAGCCACGATAGATATTTCTTGGATGCCGTGGTGGACAGTATCGCCGAGCTGGAGTTCCAGAAGCTGACGATCTACAAGGGCAACTACTCCCACTTCCGGCGGCAGAAAGAGGAGCGGCTCCAGCGCCAGCAGGACCTCTACGACCAGCAGCAAAAAGAGATCGCCCGTCTGAATGACCTGATTAAGCGCAACATGGGCGCCAATGCCACCATGAGCAATATCCGCCACAAGACCCAAGGCAGGATCGAGCGCATGGAGAAAGTCGATGCCGTGCGCCACGACACGACACGGGTCAAGGCCAGAATCGACGATAAAAACGCGGGGCGGATCGGGCGCGAGGTGCTGAATCTCTCGGGAGTCGCCAAGGCCTATGGCGAGCGCACCCTCTTCTCGGACCTGAACGCGCTGGTCGAGCGCGGCGACCGGGTCGGCTTTGTCGGGCCCAACGGCGCAGGGAAGACCACCCTGGTAAAGCTGCTTCTCGGGGAGGAAGAGCCGACCGCGGGAAGCATTCAGTGGGGACACAATGTCCGCATGGCCTACTTCTCCCAGCACGCCACCGATGCCCTGGATGTCGAGAAGACCGTCCTCGATACCCTGCGCGACGAGGCCCCGGCCTGGAATGAGACCCAGCTTCGGAGCTATTTAGCGCGGTTTCTGTTCACCGGCGACGATGTCTATAAAAAAGTGGTGATGCTCTCCGGCGGCGAGAAGAACAAGCTGGCGCTGGCGTGCATGCTGCTAGAGCCGTGTAACCTGCTAATCCTCGACGAGCCCACGAACCACCTGGATATCGAGTCCTGCGAGACCCTCGGCCAGATGCTCACCGACTACAACGGGACACTCTTCTTGGTCAGCCACGACCGCTACCTGCTCAATGCGGTCACCAATAAAACCCTCGGCCTCACCGGCAAGGGCAGCGCCGAGCTGATCGAGGGTAACTACGCTGCTTGGCGTGAGCTACAAAACCCCACCCCAGCACCCACCGCCAAAAACGCCCCCCTTCGCGAAGCCGGAGGGGGTGGCGAGCCCCAGCGAGCCGGGGGAGGCAAAAATGCGGCGGGAGGAAATAACAAAGCCCGCGCCAAGACCCAAGCAGCCCTCGAAAAGGCCGAAGCCGAGATCGCGAGTCTGGAAGCACGGCTCGCAGAGCTAGAAGCCAGCCTTGCATCGGGCAAGGGCGATATGGTCGCGCTCGCCACCGAGCACACCCAGACCCAGGAGCAGCTCACCGCCACCCTCACGGAGTGGGAGCGCTTAAGTGAGGAACTGGTAGATAGGTAGGTTGAAGACCCGCCCAAAGAGCGTCCAGAAGGTCTGAATCCCGATATCGCCCAGGGTCAGCCCGACAAAGAACCCGAGGGCGGTCTTGTGCGCGACACTCCCGCCGTAGCGCAGGGCGAGGGTCTTGGCGAGCCAGGCAAAGAGAGTCGGGAGGAAGAACGCGTTCATGGTCAGGGTGGTACCGAGGATATAGCCGACCGGATGCAGCGGAAAGCCCATAAAGCGCACCCGCAGAAACCCCAGCAAGGCCACGAAGAGCGCCCCAAAGGCCATCCCACCGAGCCCCGCGCGATCAAAGCCCGGTGCCCGGCTGGCGAGCTGGTGCATCTCCTTCATCCCAATCTGGGTCTTGGTGACCACATAGACATTGCTCTTTGCCGTGGCCGCCCCCAGCTCGTAGAAGTGCGGCAGGGAGAAGAGCCAGCCAAAGGCCAGCGCGGTGAGCGAGAACACCCCGACCGCACGGAGCAAGAGCCGCGGCGAGACCCCCTGCGCATCCGTGAGCTTGAGCGCCTCCATGAGATACGGCAGAGACTGGCCCCGGATGTCGATGTGCACCAAGTCGCTCAATCCTAGGGCGGCAAGGCTCCGTGGCTCCAGCCGCGGTGCCCCGGAGAGCTCGAAGGCGACACGGCCCGGTGTCCAGGTAAGCGGCGCGAAGGTCCAGACGCCCCCCGCCTCCGCACGTGCGCGTGCCCCCGCTAGCACGTAGCCTGCGTAGGCGACCACGGCAAGCAGGGCCATTGTCGGCGGAGTTCCCATGCCCCAGAGCAGGGCCGCGGCCAGCACCACGCAGACCAGGGCACTGGTCGGTAAGAGCCTGCGCCCCGCCCAGAACGTCATCCCCGCCGACATCAGCCACGCCCCCGCACTCTGCTCCAGCGGGTAGGGAAAGCGCGCCGCCCCCTGCCCCGCTGCCTCCAGCCCAAAGAAGGTGCCCAGAGGGTAGGCGAGCCGGATCAGCACCCAGAAGACAAGGCACGAGAGGCTCACACTCGACGGCATGAGATACGCGAGCCCCACCGCCATGGGATAGAAACTCACGCCAAAGCTGGGGATAGAGCTCCACGGCGGCGACGGAAAGAGCATGTCGCGGTAGTCCGCCACCTTGAGCTGGATCGCGGGGACAGTCGGGTACCACTCGTGGAGAACCAAGAGGCTCTGGAGCACCACCGGAACACTCACCCCGAGCCAGAACAGCGGCTGCCGCAGGAGCGCGAACTGGCTCTGGCTTAGCTCGAGGGGAAGGGCAGCCACCGGGAACGTGAGCTTCTCTTCCCGAATCCAGTGCCGGTGCAGCGCCGCCGCCAGCCCCAGCCAGAGGCCGTGTAGCAGGAGCAAGTAGGTACTCCAGAACGCAATTGGCACCGCCCAGGCGGACCAAGGAACCGCGCTTCGCCCCTTGAAGAAGCCCTCAATCGCCGCCGGATCGTGAAGCACGGGAAGCGACGCCAGCACGGGGAGGTAGCTCGCCCACTGGGGCATGGTCGGGGCGGAGTAGGCGAGATAGCCCATGCCAGGGAGCAAGAAGCGCATCCCACCGAAGCCGACAATGGGCAGGGTTGCGGTGAGCACAGCGTAGCCAAAGAGCCACTCGCGCGTGTCGAGGGCCAGCAAGCGCCGCAGTGCCCCCCCCAGGAGTAGATACAGCACGGTCGGCAGCATCAGCGAGTAGCAGAGCAGGTAGACACTCCGGGCGATCTCGCTATCGGCAGTCCACCAGAGCAGCCCCCCCTGCACCATGAGAATCATCGCCCAGACACGGGCTCGCATCAGGCAAGCCCTTCCAAGAAATCCGCCAGGTCAAAGACAAACCCAAACGCCAGCGCCACCCGCCAGAGTGCCAGCGCCTTCGCGGTCTCGGTCCGCGCCGACTCCGCGTTCTCTACCGCCGTAGTCGCCTCACGGATCGTCGAGCACAGATACCCCAAGCGGCTCAGCTCGACCATTCCCCCCGGAGATAGCAGCAGGCACCAGTTGAGCGCAAAGCCCACATAGACCAAGTGCGAGACCCCCGCCGCGCTCGCCAGGGCCGCCAGCTGCTCGCTATCTTCCGCGATCCCCTCCGCGCCTTGGGGACGAGCCTGCTCAGGAAAGTCCAGCCGTGCAAAGCCCGCCCGCACATCCGCCTCGTTGTGCCGCCCCACAAAGACATTCTCGGAGCGGAAGCGCAGGAGCTCCTCTATTCCCCCTTCGCGAAGCCGGAGGGGGTCGCGCTCTAAGGCGCGGGGGGAGGTAGAGTGCCTAGCCTGGTATCCGGGCAGATGTTGGTAGTAATTGCCACCACCCACGACATGGAAGACGGGCCAGCCCGCCGCGCGGACCGCGGCCAGGAGCGGGGGAAAGACCTCGCGCAGGATGTGGTCGGCGCGGGGGATGTACTCCACCGCGCGGTGCCAGCCAGGGAACAGCTCGCGTGTCCCCGTGTCCCAGGCGTGCATGACCACCAGCGCAGTCTCCTCCTTTCGGATCGGAAGGTCCGCTTGCTTCCAGCCGCCGTAGCCCTCCGCAGGGATCTCCCGCGCAAAGTCCGCATCAAACTGCTGGTAGTACCACGCTCGCATGCCGCCATTGTAACAAGAAAGCGGGGCAAAGATCGGGTAAACTGTGGACACTATGGCTTTTGGTGGACAATCTCAGCAGCGCTGGGGCGATAACTCGATCAACACGACGGACTACATCCGCGACTTTCAGCTCACCGACCTGGCAGGACGGGTCTGTCACTCGTTCCCGACCCGAGGACGTGGCTGGATTCTCTTTGCCTTCTTCGGCCTCGATGGCCAGAGCGCCCAGACTCTCCAGGCCCTGCAAAAGCTCGCCGACGGCTACAAAGAGAGCGGGAAGCTGACGGTCTGGGGGATCTCGCAGGAGACCGACCCCGCGGTGGTGAAGTCCTTTGCCGCAGAGCTGGGGATCACCTTCCCGCTGATGCTCGACCACCAGCTCTACCACTCGGGGCTCTACGGCATTCCCTATGCGCCGGCGGTCTTTCTGGTCTCCAGCGACGGCAAGGTACAGCGCAAGGCCCTAGGCTACAAGCCTACCGTCCTGAGCGACATGTCCCAGCGCTACGCCACCTTCGCGGAGCTCCCCGAGCCGGTCGAGCTCTAACTCACCATGCCCACGAAGTTCGACCTGGGGGACGAGAGCCTCCAGGTCACGGCAAGGCCCGCACAAGAGCGCCGCATCAAGGTCGCCCCCGATCCTGGCGACGCGGCACGCCTGCGAGCGACCCTGCCCGGCACGCTCCTCTCGATGGGCTTTACGATCTGGTTCTACGCGCAGATTCTGCACTGGGGCTGGTATGTCGCGGCAGGGCTGGTGTTCTCCATCTTTATCCACGAGTGCGGCCACGCCCTCGCCGCCCGACGCTATGGCCTGCCCTACATGGGGATGCGCTTCATTCCCTTGGTTGGCGGCGTGGTCTTCCACCAAAAAGGCAACACGACGGTCACCGAGGACGCCTTTATCGGGATCATGGGGCCGGTCTTTGGCACCCTGGTCGCCATCGCCTGCACCATCGCCTACCGCCTCACGGGCGAGCCGCTCTGGCACGGAATCGCGCACCTGAACTACCTGATGAACGCGCTCAACCTGCTCATCCCCGCCCCGCCCCTCGATGGCCACTGGCTCGCCGCGGTCTTCTCCGGCCGCTCCCGCGCGACCAAGCAAGAGAAGCTCAAGTGGGCCCTCGCCTGGGCCGGCCTCGGGGCCTTTCTAATCGCCGGAATTCTCTTGGTGTAAGCAAGCACTTTCCGATAGAATGCCCGCATGGACTTGGAATGGCATTCGTTTGCAATGGTCTTAAGCCTCCCCCACGGGCGCGAGACCGACTGGGAGTCGCTCCTCAAGGCAGCATCCCCGCCCACCGGCATCCAGTGCACACGCCGTAGCGCAACCCTTCTCTTGTTCTGTGTCGAGGCCGAGATGGAGTTTCTCGCTATCGAGAAAGCCGAGACCTGGCTCCACTCCCTCGCCGCCCGCGCAACACCGCCGTTCCCCATCGGCCTCAACCCCCAACCCGCCAACGAAATCGACGTCTGAAGCCCCGCCGCAAATACCCTCAGCGAGTCAGTGTCGATCCCCCCTCCTATAAAGAAGACCTGCGCCAGACTACAAAAGACCAACCGAGCCTCTAAGAAGCACCTGCGCAGGTCGGCCTTGACCCACGCCACATTTTAAAAGACTTGGGGAGGTTCTAAAAACACCTGCGCCGGGTCTAAAAATACCTCCCCAGGTCTTTTTAGGTCTCCCCCAAGTCTTTCTCCCCCTCGGCCAGCCCCCCAAAAATGCGGTACAATTCCGCGTCAAATTCCCACCAACAGGCCGCCTCCTCATGGACAAGAAGTACCAGATATTCGTCAGCTCCACCTACGTCGATCTCATTGAAGAACGCCAGCAGGTCATGCGTGCCATCCTCGAAATGGGCCATATCCCCGTCGGCATGGAGCAGTTCAGCGCCGCCGATGAGGAACAATGGAAGATCATCCAGCGCCAGATCGACCAGAGCGACTACTATGTCGTCCTTATCGCCCACCGCTACGGCTCCACGATTCCTGGAAGCGGGATTAGCTACACTGAAAAAGAATACGACTACGCCCTAGAAAAAAATATTCCTACTCTCGGATTTGTGATTGATTCCAGTGTCAAAGATTGGCCGCACGAACGATATGATGATGATCTCAAAAAACAAAAAGCTCTTGAGAAATTTAAGAAAAAAGTCAAAAATAAACCTTGCGGCTTCTGGAAATCTTCCAATGAACTGCATGGTATGATTGCAATTGCTTTAGGAAAAAGTTTCAACACTCAACCACGCATAGGTTGGGTTCGTGCGGATTCTGGAGTGGGGCCAGAAGTTGCAGAGGAAATTGCGAGATTAAGCAAAGAGAATCATGACATGTCAGAGTCTCTAAAATTAATTAACAAAGACGATAATCTAATAAACCTAAACCTAAATTTTCCCATTTTTGTCACATATCAAAAAGAAATTAATTATCGAGAATTTGCCGAATTCAACATAACAATACTCGAGATCTTAACCAGTTACAGAAATAATATTTTCGATCCAGTAAATTACACTATGCCATTGTCATGGCTAGAATCTTTGATTAGTAACCAACTCCCCAAATCCATCATCCAGAAAATATCTCTAATCAAAATAAAAGATATCATGACCCTATATTCTATAATAGACAGAAATGATATCGAAGATGAATGGCATTTGACAGATTATGGCCGAAAAATACTATCTAAGATCCCATTATGAGCCTCATTACGATCACCGACCTCGGAAAAGACTACGGCCCCGACACGATTCTCGATGGCATCTCGCTGCGCCTAGCGCGGGGGGAGAAAGTGGGAATAGTCGGGAAGAACGGCGGCGGGAAGACAACCCTGCTACGAATGCTTCTGGGGATTGAAGAGCCCACACGCGGCAAGATCGGGGTGGCGCGGGGCGTCCGGATTGGCTACCTCTCCCAGATCGCGCGCCTCGACGAGACCAAGACCATCCTGGAAGAGGCGGAGACAGCACTGGCGAGTGTGGCCGATGCGGAGGCGCGGCTACGTGAGGCGGAGCTAGCGCTGGCAGCGGAGCCGGAGAGTGAGGACCTGCTTGATGCGTACGGCGCGGCGCAGGACCGCTACGAGTTTTCCGGCGGCGAGGCGGCGCGGGCCTCACTCCTTGCCTCGCTGGAGGCCATGGGGCTCCCCGAGAGAGACTGGGACAAGCCGGTTGCCGTGCTCTCCGGCGGCGAGAAGACCCGGCTCTCGATGGCAAAGCTCCTGGCCACGACACCCGATGTGCTGGCGCTCGACGAGCCCACCAACCACCTGGATATCCGCGCCGTGGAGTGGCTGGAGGGGTTCTTGCAGCGCTTCCCCGGAGCCGTCTTGCTGGTCTCCCACGACCGGCGCTTTCTGGAGAACACCGCCAACGCCATCTGGGATGTCGAGGCAACGGGCGTCACCCCCTACTCCGGCGGCTATGCCTTCTATAAAGAGAAGCGCGAGCGGGTACGCGCCGAGCAGCTCGAGCTCTACCTCCGCCAGCAAGCCGAGATCGCCCGCACCGAGGAGTTTATCCGTCGCAACAAGGCCGGCCAGAACACCCGAATCGCCATGGGGCGGCAGAAGCGGCTTGATCGACTGGAGCGGCTAGAGCGCCCGGACTCCGACCCGCAGGGCGTGAAAGCGCGGCTCGCCAGCTCGGGGCGGAGCGGCGAGAATGTGGTCGTGGCGGAGAAGGCGAACAAGAGATTCGGCGACAAGGCGATCCTAAGCAATGTCGACTTCATCCTGCGCCGCGACCAGAAGATCGGCATTGTCGGCCCCAACGGCACCGGCAAGACCACGATGCTCGAAGTGCTCCTCGGGGAGCAGCCGCTGGACTCGGGCTTTCTGAAGCTCGGGCATGGAGTGACCGTGGCGGTGCACCGGCAGGACGAAGACGATTTCGAGCGCGAGGAGACCGTTCTGGAGGCCTTCTACGAGCGCTCTGGGCAGACTATCGCCGAGGCACGGAGCCACCTGGCGAAGTTTCTCTTCACCGGCGACGATGTCTTTAAGCCGATCTCCGCCCTCTCCGGCGGCGAGCGCAGCAAGCTCCGCATGGCGCTGATGGTGCTCTCGCCTGCCAACCTGCTGATCCTCGACGAACCCACCAACCACTTGGATGTCTGGAGCTGCGATGCGCTCACCGATGCTCTCAAGTCCTTCCCCAGCACGCTGCTGGTTGTCAGCCACGACCGCGCCCTGCTCGATGCAGTCACGGACCACACGCTAGCCTTTGAGGGCGAGGGCAAGGTCACCCTCCACGAGGGCAGCTACGCGGTCTACCGGGCGGCAAAGAGCCAACCTCTCGCCCCAGCCCCTTCACCTAAAGGCAAGGGGGAGCCAGCGGGGGTGAAGCCCAACGCCTTTCAGCTCTCCAAAGAACGCGCCCGGCTCCAGAAACGTGTGGCGACCATCGAGGACGAGATCAGCAAGCTGGAGACCGAGCTCGCGCAAGTCGAGGCCGCGCTTGCTTCCGGCGAGGGCGACGCAATAGCGCAGGCCGCAGCCCACACCCGTGTCAGCGAGGCGCTCGACGCCAAGCTCGCCGAGTGGGAGCAAGCCGCCGCCGATGCCGAAGCTGCAGGCTAGAGAGAATTCATGCGCCCCCGGGGCGCTCCTCCCCTCTGCCGGGTAATTTATTGCCCGGTTTAGCAAGCGCCCCTTCACCGGCGATAGAGAAGCAATGGTTCAGAGAATACACCGAGAGATACGCATTGGGCAGATTATTTGCCCAAGCACCGTAGCCTCGCCTCTCTGGACCTAATTCTCCGTTCTCTAGATTCACTCTAAAGCGGTGGTTCCCCGAAAGGTGGAACCACCGCTTTTTTTGTACCCCTTTTTTTGTACCCCTGTAGCTCAGTGGAAGAGCGCCCGCTTGATAAGCGGAAGAGGAGAGTTCGATTCTCTCCAGGGGTATCGGTCCTTGTAGCTTAGCGGTTAAAGCGACGGCCTCATAAGCCGTGGAGCGGGAGTTCGAATCTCCCCAGGGACATACCAGATAAGCCAAGCCACGTGGCGCGTGCCAGGGCCTGAAAGTCCCTGGCTAGGCCGCTACGTTCGTTCCTCACTTCGCGAAGCGGCCCGAGGCCGCGCAGAATTCCTCGCGGGCTCGGCCCGCTTCGCGCTTGCGCGGCCTAGAGGTGGACTTTCAGGCCACCAGCGTTCAGGCCACCAATTCCTAGTACGGTGTGGTCAGCCGCTGGACGAGCCGCTCCCGGACTTGGGGGCCGATCGCGCCGGGGGCATGGCGTAGGATCGCAAAGGCGGTGGTCTCCCCCTGACGAGAGAACGCGCCGACATACCAGCCCAGCGAGCGGCCGTCCTTGCCCTTCCCTGAGCTGCCCGTCTTTCCCCAGAGGGTGACATTGCTATCGACCGAATAGGCCAGGCACTTCTTAACCGTGTTCTGAAGCTCCAGCGGAAACGGCCAGGTTCCCGCACTCAGGCGCTGCATGAGCAGGACATGCTCCACCGGCGAGATCGTGATTGTCCCATCGTGCCAGGCGAGCGCGGGGTCCTTGCCACTCCAACCACTGCCATAGCCGATCTTCTTCACCCCCGCACGCAGCCGCTCCGCTCCCAGCTTTCGCGCCACCTGCTGAAAGTACCACTCCGCCGACGTCTCCAGCGCCGTTCGGAGGCTCAGATCACGGTCCCACTCCTTGCGCCCCGACTTCTTCCCCGTAAACTTCCAGAGCTCGTCTGGCCCCTTGACCAGCTTCGCCTCCAGCGCGAGGTGCGCCAAGACAATCTTAAACGTGGAGCAGGGCACAACCCGCTGGTCCAGCCCCACCCCAAAGCGGGCGATATGGCTCCCCACCACAGTCACAGCGCCTCCCCCCTCACCGGGAAAGTTCTTATCGAAAAGCTCACTCATTGTTTCGTTTCCTTCCGCACCTAGGGTACGGCGACGTGTGGGTGGTCTGCCTCGGGCACGGGCGGAGGTTTATCTACTCCCAAGCAGTAGCTGGCGCACCCCGCTCCGGCCGCCCGCATCGAGTTTCTTAATCAGATTTGCCGCGTGGGTCTTGACGGTCTTCTCTGTGATGCCGAGCCTCTCTCCCAGCTCACGGTAGGTCAGCTCGCCTGCCAGGAGCAGCGCGATCTCCCGCTCGCGCTCCGTGAGCCCTAGGAGAGGATCGCTCTGGGCAGCCCGGGCAATCAAGAGCTCCGCGGTCTCGGTCTGGGCTTGGGCGATGGTCTGGCAGAGCGGTTCTAGGGCGTAGGCGAGCTCGGGATGCGCCGCGCGAAGCTGCTCGGTCTGGCGGCGGAGGCGACGCAGGGTCTGGGTGACGGGCGGCTCGCCAGGCTCTGCTGCGCCAAAGCGGGCGCGGCGCTCCCGGTCCTCGTGCTCCCGGGCCAGCGCGGTCACGAGAATCTCCGCCAGCCCTTCCAGGAACTGGCACGTGGTCGGGTCGTAGACCCCTTCCGTGTAGGAGAGTAGCGCAAGCACCCCGATCACGCGGCGGTTCTCTAAGAGCGGCGTGACAATCGCCTCGGCGGAGCGGCGGCTCGTGTCGCCAAACGCGCGGCCTCGGTGCAAGAGCAGCGCTCTATCGGTCTGGGACCAGTAGGTCTTTTTGTGCTTCACGATCCACGCCGTCAGCCCCTCGGGCGAGAACGTGTTCACATTGGGATCGTCGATCTCGTGGCCGTCCCAGTTGTACGGGTAGACAATCGCGCTCTCCCCCTGGCGAAACCCGATATAGAACGAGTCCACGGGCACCAGCTCCGCTGCCGTGGTGCGTGTGAGGTGGTAGAGCAGGTAGCGGCTCACCCGCGCTGCCGCAAGCAGGCGTGTATCGGCTTGCTGGAGTACAGAGGAAACAGTCACGGATATAAACAAAGCCGCCCCCCGGGCCTGGGGGGCGGCGCATCGAAGCTAGTCCTTGGCCCAGAACATGGGGCCGGGCTTCTCGGCGATCACGGAGCGCTTGAGGACATCGAGTGCCTTGTGGAGGCCCTCGGCGCTGGACATCAGGCCGTCCTCGTGCTCGATGGAGAGGACGTAGTCGTAGCCGACCGTGCGCAGGACACTGACAAAGTCCTTCCACCAGGCTTCGTCATGGCCGTAGCCCACCGAGCGGAAGACCCACGAGCGGTTGGCGATATCGCCGTAGCTCTGGGTGTCCAGGTTACCGTTGCGGCCCGAGTTCTGCGGGTCGATCCGGGTATCCTTGGCGTGGCAGTGGAACAGCGCCCCTGCCTCCCCGATCTCACGAACTGCGGCCAGTGGGTCGATCCCCTGCCACCAGAGGTGCGACGGGTCAAAGTTGGCGCCGATCCGGTCCCCCGCCACTTTTCGCAGGCGCAGGAGGGTCTCGTTGTTGTAGCAGATAAAGCCGGGGTGCATCTCGATCGCAAAGACACAGTTGTGCTGCTTCAGGAAGCGGTTCTGGGCGCGCCAGTAGCGCGCGGCGACCTTCCACTGGTAGTCCAGGATATCGCGGAACTCATCGGGCCAGGCGCAGGTGACCCAGTTGGGGTTCTTGGCGCGGGCGGAGTCGCCGGGGCAGCCGGAGAAGCCATTGACAGTCGCCTGGGGCATGATGCCATCGCCGTGCAGCGCCTCGGCGAGGAGGACAGCATCGGTGAAGGCCTCGTGGTGCTCGTCGGCGATCTTCTTATTGGGGTGCAGCGGGTTGCCGTGCACGGAGATCGCGGAGAGGATCAGGCCACGGCTCTCGATCGCCTTGACAAGCTGCTTGCGCTTGCCGGCATCGGTGGCGAGGGTCTTTGCTCCGCCCAGGTCGTCGAGGTGTCGGCTCCCCGGGTACGCTCCTCCGCCCAGCTCCACGGACTGGATTCCGGCCTCGGCGATATAGTCAAGCGCTGCCTCGATCGGGCGATCGTGGAACAGCGCGGTGAAGATTCCGATCTTCATGTGTTGTTTCTTTCCTTGTTGAAATTTATCGCGCTCTAGGCTAAGAGCGCAGCGGTCTCTAGCGCTTGTTTCTACACCCGGAGGCGCTTCTCCTCCAGATCGAGCCGGTAGAGAATCTGGTTATAGTTGTAGCGCGGGGTCGGATCGGGGTTTCCGGAGAACGTATTGACATAGGTCCCCTCGAAGTAGACATAACGTCCCCGGTCAAAGTACGGGTGCTGTGTCACGTTGTAGAAATCCATCTTTTCGTGCGTGACAATCTTCACCGCCTTGTCCCAGGGCCCCAACAGACTCGGTGCCTCGGCGTACCAGACCTCGCCCACATTCGACGACTTCCCGCGCATTTGGAGCACGAGCATCACCCAGCGCTTCCGGTAGGCGTTCCAGTAGACCGAGCCCCCGTGGTTCTGGACCGGCGCGCCCGTCTTGGCATCCCGCAGGCGCAGCCTTGGCTCGGCGAGCCGCTCGTAGTTCTTGAGGTCTTTGAGCGCGGCAAGAGTTGGTTTCACACGGACACAGGGAAGCGGCGCGCCACCATCGTAGGTGCCGTAGAGCCAGTCGTCGTAGAGGAACGGGTGCCCCGTCAGCGGCTCGGGCTTGGTGGGATCGAACTCCACAACCGGCTCAAAGCAGGCTTTCGTGTCGTTGAAGACTGCGAGTCCGCGCTCGACACAGGTCCCCAGGTCCTTCATCCGGCTGTAGAAACAAACGAGCTTCTCGCCACCATCCACCACCGCCAGCCCCGTGATCCAGACCGGGCCGGGGCCTTTGGGGCTCGGGAACATCGGGCGAGAGAACCACGTTTTCGGGTCGGTGAAGTAGCGCAGACGAATCGCTTGGTCGGGGTTGTCGCGCGGGTCGGAGGTCGCGCCGGCGGTGCCAAACTGCCCCAGCGGGTACTCCGGCCGCGCTGTGTCCCCCCAGAACCAGTAGAGCTTGCCTTTGTAGGGTGCCACGAGCACGGAGTCTTGCCCCATGACCCGCCCATTGAGCTGGCTCACCCCCGCCGGGATCGGCTTGCCCAGCAGGAGGGAGTCCCGGTAGATTCCCTCTCCGGTGACTCGGTAGAGACGCTCCGCAATGTTGGTTCGGGGCAGCTTTATTGTCGCGGTCTCCCCCGCCTTGGGCGTGAGCACCAGCCCCTCGTAGCCGAAGCCATCTTTGGGGTAGGCGTAGCCGTGGCTCTTGACCGAGAACCAGACCTTGGTCTCCATCAGGCCGGGCTCGTAGAACGCGATCCAGCCGGCGCTATCGGTGATAAAGCGCAGGTCGCTGGTGGTGCGTAGCTCGACCAAGGGGACCCCGCGCCCGGTCTCTGCATCGACAACGCGGATTCCGAAGTACCCTGCCCGTTGGAGGGGCAGGGCTGGAGAGCCTTCGGCTGCAAAGGCCGTTCCGGCCATGGTTCTGTTCCTCTTCATGGGCCGGGTACCCTCTGGGTGGCCCTTCGCAGCGCGAAGCGCTCTCCAGCCCCCCCGCTCTAACCAGGGGGGACTAAAACGCGGGTGTCTCCCACTCGGTGAAGACCGTCGCGCTCAGGGGCTTGCGGGCACGGGTCGGGTTGTTGTGGCGCTCGCGCTGCTTTTCGTCGTCGAGGAGCTCCGCCTCGCCCAGATAGCCCAGCGCGATCATCGACTGCGGTGCGAAGTCCTCGGGGATGGCGAAGAGCTCCTGCGCCTTGGCGGCATCGAAGCCCCCCATCTGGTGGAGGTAGAGCCCGTTGGAGGCCGCCTGCGCGGTGAGCTGGCCCACTGCCTGGCCCACATCGTACGAGGCAAACCGGTTCTCCGCGCCGTTGTAGGTAAAGGTCTTCTTGGCGACCCCTAGGATCAGCACGGGTGCCTTGCTCGCCCAGGAGTGGTTGGCTGGGACTAGCGTGCTGGCCAGCTTCTCAAAGGTCTCCGGGTGGGTCTCTTTCACCCCCACAATAAAGCGCCAGGGCTCCTCGCCAAAGCAGGAGGCAGACCAGCGCGCGGCCTCAAAGAGCGAGAGAAGGAGCTCCTCGGGGACGGGCTTGGGGTCGAAGGCGAGGGGGCTCCAGCGCTGGCGCAGTGCGCCAAGAATCGGGTGGTCGTTGAGGGTGGGTTTATCCATGGTACTCAAGACCCCAAACTGCCCCAAACAGTTCCGGCCACCCGTGGAATCGCGCCGTCAAATCCCCCGCTTGTCTCAAAGAGAATCACATCGTCGGCGACCGAGACATCCGCCTTGAGCGCACTGAGCAGGGCATCGGCGGAGCTGACAGTCTTGACTCCCACCCCGCTGGCCTCGATCCGGGCTGCGATCTCCGCCTGGGAGAGCTGGGAGTGGGTCGCGGCACCGTGGGCAGGCGGCTGGAACAGGTAGACCCGCTCGACCCCGGCAAAGAGCGTGTTGTACCAGCCGATCGCCTCGCGGTTGCGGAAGCTGAAGGTGTGGGGCTCGAAGCAGACCCGGACCCGCTTGCCCGGAAAGCTCTGCAAGATCGTCGTGATCCCCGCGCGGCACTTGGCGTAGCTGGAGCCAAAGTCGTTGTAGACGGGCGGAAGTGTTGCGGGGTTGAGCCGCTCCAGCCGCCGCCGCACCCCCGAGAAGGCAGCCACGCCCGCGGCGAGCTCCTCCGGCGAGACTAGCCCCAGCTCGATCAGGAGTGCCGAGACCCCGACAATGTTCTCCACACTATGGTCCCCGAGCTGGCGCGTGGTGAGCTGGCAGACCTCCGTGCCTTGGTGACAGAGGGTAAAGCGTGTCAGGCCGCTGTCGCGCTGGATCTGAGTCGCGTACCAGTCGGTGTCCTCGTGCTCCTCGCGAGCGTACCAGACCACCTGTGCCCGCGCATTCTCCATCACGTGGCCCAGGTTGGCCCCCGTGGCGCAGGCGACAATCAGGCCGCTCTCGGGGAGGCTTGTCACGAGCTGGGCAAACGGACGAAGGTAGTCATCGAGCTTGGGAAAGACATTGACATGATCGTGCTCGCCCGAGGTCACCAGGAGCGCCTGGGCCTGGTAGAACAGGAACTTGCTCCGGTTGTCCCAGTTGGCGGCGGGGTACTCATCGCCCTCTAGGACAAACTCGCTGCCATTGCCCAGGTGCCCGTTGTCGGGGAAGTCTAGTGCCTCGGCCCCGATAAAGTACGACGGGTCCTTTCCGGCGTGGCGCAGCACATGGGCCAGCAGCGCGGTGCAGCTCGACTTGCCAAAGCTCCCCGCCACCACCAGCGAGGTCCGCTCCCCCAAGAGCTCCGCGATCGCCTCGGGAAAAGAGAGCACGCGCTTGCCCGACTCCAGGGCCGCTGCCACTTCTTCGTTTTGCTCAGGGACGAGCTTGGCGTGCTTGCCGATCACGATCCAGTCGGCGTCTTCGGGGATGTTGTCGGCGCGGTAGCCAATGGCGCAGGGAATGCCGTAGCGCTGGATCACGTGGGAGATCGGGGGATAGAAACCCTCATCGGAACCGGAGACGCTCCAGTCGGCATCAAGAAGCAGCTTTGCGACCGCGCTCATCCCCGCGCCGCAGAGCCCGATAAAGTGTGCATGAGGCATAAATGGAATTTTATCGCAGGCTCTCGAACTCTGCCTTTAGAACGGCTCACGCCCCAAAAGCTCCGTGAGCCGGCGGCGTTGCTTCCCATCCAGCACCTGTGCCGCGACTCGCCATTTTTTGGTATCGAGTTGCTGATCTTGCGCGACGCACCAGTCGTTCACGGCCTTGACCTGCGGCGCCGTGAGGTGCCCAAAGTTCCATGGAGACTTCGACCCCGATGGCGGGACATGGTGCGCCTTCATGTAGGCAAGCCGCTCCGCCAGATGCGCCTTCTGCAGCGACTCCCAGGCATTATGTAGACGCTTGTTCTGCTGCGGAGTGAGCTTGAGCGCTTCCGATGCCATCAAGATCGCCTCCGCTCCCCTCTGCCAGAGCGTTCGCGCCACCAGTCCCCGCCGCTGCTCGGGTGTTAGTGTCACTGTTTTTAGGCGTAGATTCACACGGCCAGCCAGCTTCCCCGCCGGCGAGATCTGCTCCGCTCGCAGCCCGGGGTTCTCCGCAAGCTCTGCCCGAAGCTGCGCCCCTGCCTCGCGCTCCCGCCTCGCAATCTCCGCTCGCTGGTTGGCGGAGAGCTTGAGTGCTGCTTGCACCGCAGGGTCGCGCAGAAGGTTGTAGTCGGGCTCAATTTCGTCGCTTGGCATTACTTCTCCAGCTGTTTTTTTACTTTTAGGTTGAGATCGAACTTGCCACAGCGCTCGCAGCCGGGGAGGAAATCGCCAGACCGGAGGCGGGTGCGCAGGGCGTGCCATGCCTGCGAGCGCCAGAGCTCGGTGAAGGAGGCCGCGTTGAGGTTGCCCAGCGTCAGCTCGCTGCTGGGGTTGCAGCAGAAGCGGACATTGGCATCGCCATCGACTCGGGCGTACCAGTGCCCCGCAAAGCACCCGACCTCGTCGATAGGAAAGCGGTCCGGCGCGCTCCCGGAGAGCTCGGTGTAGAAAGCGTCCAGGTTAGCCGATGCGCCAATCGCCTCCAGCTCGGGGCGCTGGGCAACAAGCGCGGAGCGTTGCGGCTCGCTCAGCACCAACGACTGGGTCTCGTCGGTGGCGCTCATCAGCTTGAACTGCACCGACGCCCCCAGCGCTTTGGCGAGCGTGAGGGCCTTGGCTAGGACATGACAGTTGACCGCGCAGACCACAAAGACCAGCTTGAGCTGTGTCCCCGCCGCCACGACCTGGCGTAGCAGTGCGATCAGCACATGAAAATCGGCCGCACTGCGCCCCGGATGGAACGCGACATAGGTCTCGGGATCGGCGCAGGAGAAGTTCGCCAAGATCGTGTTGAGCCCCAGCGCCAGAAAGCGCACCCGGTCCCGCACCAGGGTGAGGTTGGAGATCAGGGTCACCTTCAGCCCCGCGCTTTTGGCGTCGGCGAAGACCTCCAGGCACTCGGGGTGGGCCAGTGGATCGCCGCCGCCGGTGAAGATCACCCGCTCCGTCCCCAGTCCGGCGAGCTCGGCAAAGAGTGGCCCCAGGAGCTCCCGCCCCAGGCGCTTGCGCCGCCACTCCGCCATGGGCAGCTCTTTGCGTAGCGGCGAGTAGCTCCAGCAGGTGAGGCAGCGCAGGTTGCAGGCGTTGGTCAGCACGATACTGACACTCTGCGGACCGAGAGTGGGGAGGAGGTTTAGGCGTGTCTCTTCTAATCGCCCCTGTGACCGCCCCCGTGGGAGGGGGGCGTCTTGCTGTCCTCGTGCCTCGGACACAAAGGGCGCTTCGCGCCCATGGCCGGAGGCCTTCGTGTCGGAGCCTGCGACGACAGCGAGACGCTCCCGTTCATGGGAGCGATCTACACGAGGGCGATCAACACGCTCTACTTCGGAACCCACGTCTCGCCACTCAACACAAAGGTCTGCGTGTAGTTTTGATCGTCATTGGGAGCAACCTTGCGCTCGACCGTGCCGTCTTTCTTGAAGGCCCAGGTCTCGTCGAACTGCTTGTTGTTGTTGGCATCGATCTTGGCACGGTTCCAGGTAGTGTAGCCCTTGTCCTGGTCGCAGCGCAGCTCGATCACGACCCCGCCCTTCTTGACCCGCCACTTCGGTCCCTTGGCATCGGGCGTCCCCCGGTCGAGTGGCTCCTTTTGCAGCTTCAACACCTCACGGTCCACATCGGAGAGGCTCCCCTCGGCCGGAGTTGTCGTGGCCCCTTCGCCGGGCGGGGGTGGTATAGGCATACCCTCATTCACCAGGGCCGGTGCGGCTTGCTCGGCGGCTTTATTGGCATTGCTCCGCACGACAAACAGGGCGATCGGAGCGACGAGTAGCGCCAGGCATCCGACACCCCGCAGCTTCACAAACGTATCGTATTTCATCAGACTCTCCTACCCCCGCGCAGCGGGAGTAACCGTTCGGCCTTGCGGCGTGACTGTCACCGTGTAGCGCTTGCCTTTGTAGCATACGCCCTGAATCTCCAGCTTTTTCCAGCCCTTGGGAAGCGCGACAGGCGCCTTACTCATCGCGTCCCAGTGGGCAAAGTCCAGCCCTCCGAAGCCATAGAGCACCGCCTGCAAGACCCCGCCACAGCCGGTGGTAAAGACACAGCGGTCCAGCGAGCGCTTCTCAGAAAAGAGCAGGAACGGCCCGCGGACAAACGGGCGGTAGCTGGCGCGGAACTCCTCCTCAGCCTCGGCGGCGCGGCCCAGGCGGGCGGCGATCAGCGCGTGCACGGAGTCGGTCATGGCGGGGCCGTTCTTGATGGGGCGCACTTTATGAAAATCAAAGGTCTTGGCATCGGCAGCAGGCAGCTGGGCGGGCCAGAGCAAGAGCTCCCCATCGGCCTGCTTTGTCCCAGGCTTGCCCTTATCGTCGTCGCACTTCAGGATCACGCCGTCGCTGTTCTTCGGGAAGTACATCCCATTGGCCACTGTGGTCCACTGGGGGTTGAGCGGTTTGCCCAGCGCCTTCCCGACTTCGGCGGCGGCGAGCAGGCAGCGCTGCGCCATGGCGTTGGTATAGGCATTGTTGTCTAGAGGCGTGTTCTGGAGCTCATCGGGGCCGATCACCTTTAGAATCTCCCAGCCCCTCCCTGTCTTGGTCGCCCGCGATGCCCAGTAGTCGGCGATACTGGAGAGAAGCGGCCAGCCCTTGGCGCTCATCCAGGCCTTGTCGTCGGTGGCGAGCCAGTACTGCCAGACCGCCCAGCCGATCCCTGCGGTCACGTGGCGCTCCTGTGAGAAGGTGCCCTGTACGGTCTCGTTGCCCGTCTTGGCCGACTCCCAGGGGAAGTCCGCGCCCTTGAGGCCCTGCTTGGCCGCAATCGCCTTGGCCTGCGCCAGGTGCTCGAAGCGGTACTCAAGGAGGGAGCGAGCGAGATCGGGGTGCTGCGCGAGGAGTGCGGGGAACATCCAGACCTCGGCGTCCCAGAAGATATGCCCCTTGTAGAAATCGCCCGAGAGCGCTTCCGGCGCGACAGAGAACGTGCCATTGGGCTGGACAGACTGGATCAGATCGAACATCAGCTTGTGAACCAGCTGCTGCGCCTCGGGGTCACCGTCGATGACAATATCGCGCCCCTCCCAGCGTTTTGCCCAAGTGTCTTCGTGCGACTTCCTCACGGTCGGCCAGTCCGGCAGTTTGGCATATTCCTTGGTGGGATCGGTATACGAGGTTACTTGTGACCAGGAACCATCCGGCTCATCGCGCCCACTCCCCTTTGCGGAGCTACTATTCACATTGGTAATGCTGTTGTACCCGTACACAAGAGCGGTTGTGGTGACACTACCAAGCTTGGTGGTGAGGACACCGCGCTTGAGATCCAGTGACTGCTCGTAAGGTTCGCCTGGTTTTAGGGCAAGCTCACCTGGCTTCCAGTCGGCCAGCGGCTGCAAGTTTTCGCGATTGTCGTAGACACCCGCAACAAAGGCTTTACTGTCCTTGCCTGCGCCCCCACTCGCCCCAAATGTCGCTCCAAGCATCCCACTACTTAAATAAATTCCGTGGTTGCCACGGTTGGCGTTGGGGTCGGTGGTCTTGAGCACCCACGGATCGAGGTCTTTGAAGGCTCCCGTGTCGGCGGGGGTTGCCTGCGCGAGAGGCACGGCGGGCGCATCGGGAGTGTCGGACTTGGGGCAGCCCGCGAGGACGAGAAACGGGAGGACGGCAAGGAGGCGGCAGCGATTCATACGGGGATATTTTACCGCTATACTGAGGGCGATGTCGCTACGTCCTCAGAACGCTCGCCCTGCCACCCTGCACGAGACCCTCGCGCGGCAGCTCAACAAGCGCGACCTGCGGATGGTGGAGTCTACCCTGGCCCACGATGGGCCGCAGGAGGTTCTGACCGCCTTAGCGATTATCGTGGAGACGGAGCGGCGGCGAGAGAGAGTGCGACAGAAGCTCGGCCAGGCCCTGAGTGTTCTCATGATTCTGGGGTTCGTCGCCTGGGTGCTGGTGACCTATGAAAACAAAGACATCGGTAGCCTTATCCTTGTGGGAGTCATTGTCCGCGTGGTCCATGCCTATGTCGGGACCGTGAGCAAGGGGGCGACTCTGCGCGGCCAGAATGCACGCTTTGTCCTGCCTGCCTGCATCCAGCGCGCCGACCGAGCCAGCCTGGGGCCGGTTCTCATCCTCGCAGAGACCGGACTCCTGGGCAGCTCCACAGAGCGCAGTGCCTGCCGGGCGTTTCTGGAGGTCGCACTCGTGCGGGCCCCCGCCGATGAGCTCTTTGCCCTCGATGAGCGCCAGCGGGCGGCCCTTCGGCTGGTCACCCACCGGGCGATCAAGCTCTCCAAGACCGACAACCGCTACACCCAGCTTGCCAGCGCCGGCCTGCTTGCGCTGGGAACTCTTCGGGATAGCCGCCTCCTCGACAGTGCTCACGAGGCCATGCAGCAACACACACGGGGTCCTGTCTGCGCGGCGGCGGAGGAGTATCTGGGCCAGATAGCGAACTGAGACGATATGTACGGTGTAGATGATTTTGTCCGGGCTGCCGACACGGAGCTGCGGCAGTACGATGCCCACGCCCAGCGCTTCGATAGCCTCCGCGCCAGCAATGCCGAGAAGCAGGCCGGCCTGCGCCAGCGGCTTATCGACGCACAGGCACAGCTCGCCGATGCAAGCCTCCCTGACGGCCCGACCGCGGAGAGTGTCCAGCGCCTCGCCGACCAGCTAGGAGCGCCCGCCCTGGTCTGGGGGTTTCAGGAGGTCCAAGCGCGGGGCCAGAAGATCGCCGAGCGCCTCGCCCAGCTCACGGCCAACCCGCAGTTCGCCGAGCGAGATATCAAGCTCCTGCGCCTGGAGACCGAGCTTCGGGAGGTCGAGCCGCTCTACAACGAGGCCAAGTCCGAGCGCACTCGCCTCCAGAGCCAGCCGGGTGTCCTGGAGCTCATCCGCCGGGAGTGGGGCACGCCCCGCTACCCCCACCGTGGGATCTTTCGCTTTCTCAAGTCCGAGTTTCTCCGAGACTGGAAGAACGCCGATGCCGCGGTCGCCGCGCTAAAGGCAAGAGACTTCGCGGAGATCGCACAGCGCCACGCAGACCGGGTGGAGCAAGAGTCGGTTCTGGGCGAGCGGGTCCTGCGCCTCAAGAACGAGCAAGAGGCGATCCAGGCGCTGGTCTGGGAGCACGAGAAGCTCACGGCCGAGCAGGCCGACCTGCCGCGCCAGACCCGCGCCCGCCTCGGGGAGGACCTCGCCGCCTATGCGACCGTCCGTGGCACCGACAAGCTCCCCGACCCCGAGGCGGCCAAGCGTGCGACCCTCGCCCTGGATGGGATCACCCACCAGATCTCCTACCTGGAGCAGACCCAGAGCAAGATCGACGACGACCTCACGGGGCTCTTGGAGCGGGCGGCAAAGCTGCGCGACGAGAAACTGCGCTACGAGACCGACCGCTACCGCTACCGCAACAAGAGCTTCTCTCAGGACCAGTGGGACAAGCGCTTTGGTCGCACGGGCCGCTACCAGAAGCTCGGGGACCGCTATGAGCGGGTCACCGAGGTGGTCTATGTCTACGACGACTACTACCGACCGTCGCTCCTGGAAGAGTTCCTGTGGTGGGATGTCATCACCGACGGTCGCATCGACGGCAACTTTATCCCAGAAGTGGCCGAGTACCGTGAGGTCCACCCCGACTACGCCTACGAACGCCCCGTCTACGACTCCGGCTCCTCCGACAGCTCCTGGGACCGCGACGACTCCTAGCGCATGCGCCGTGCTCCTTCCCCGCTACGGGTTCTCTTCTACGCGGTCAATGGCCTCGGGCTGGGGCACTTGACCCGGACGATTGCGATTGCACGCCAGCTACGCCGCCTGTGCTGGGCGCTGGGGGAGCCGCTGGAGGTGGCGATCCTGACCTCAAGCGAGGGCGATGGCCTCGCGCTGGTGCACGACTTTCCCGCCTTTAAGATTCCGTCGAAGAACATTGTTGCCGGAGGAGGACTGAGCGCCGCACGGTACCGAAAACTGGGCAAGCAGTGGGTCTGGAACGCAATCAACCTCTTTGCCCCTGATATCCTCGTGGTCGATACCTTTCCCGCAGGCAGCTTCCATGAGCTCTACGACGTGCTGGACCTGGGGAGCAAGAATGTCTTTGTCTGCCGCGCGATCCGGGCCGACGTGGCGACCCAGCCCGCGTTTCAGAGCGCCCTGCGCGGCTACGACAAGATTGTCCTGCCGGAAGAGGACGGCTTCAACGACACGCCGCTTCCGGAGCACGCTCGCGAGAAAGCAGTCGGGGTGCCGCCGATCTTGCTGCGCTCTGTCGAGGAGACCTACGAGCGGGCTGAGGCACGGGAGCGGCTGGGGATTCCGCTGGGTGCGACCGCGCTCTATGCCTCGACCGGTGGCGGGGGCGATAAAGACGCCGAGGCACTCTTTGAGCAGCTGGTGGCCACCGCGCGGGCGCTCCCGGAGATTCACTTTACGCTCGGTGCGGGGATGCTCTACCGGGGACGAGAGTTTCCGGCGCCCAATGTCTCCTGGACCCGGCGGCCCGTGCTGAGTGAGTGCTTTCGGGCCTTCGATGGCGCGATCACCGCGGGCGGCTTCAACTCGGTCTGGGAGCTGCTCCACAGCGGGGTCCCCTGCCTATTCCTCCCCTTGGCGCGGGGCTGGGACGACCAAGAGGCGCGGGTGGAGCGCTGTGTCGCTGCCGGCGCGGGGGTTCGCCTCAGTGGGCTCGACCCGGAGGCGATCACGGCCGGGCTCGCCGCACTGCCACGCACGATCCCGACGCTTGCGCCGCGCAACGGTGCCCTCGCCGCGGCGGAGGAGATTCTCGGGCTGGTCTTTGCCGAGGAGCGAATCGACGATGCCGCGCTCCTGTGCGATCCCGGTCCGCTCTTCGCCGCGGCGCAGCAGGGTGTCGGCGAGGAGAAGCTCCTCAAGGCCGCCGCCAAGCGCTGGAAAGACGAGCCCGAGCACTCTCCCGATGCCGCCGAGGCGCTGCTCAGCTCGCTCCTTGCGCCGCAAGAGATGCATTGAGCTGGCGGACGTAGTCGCTCTTGAGGTGCTCCGGTGCGCCGAGACCGAACTGGTGCTGCTTGCCCTGAAGATCGTTGACGGAGAGCGCCATGGCACGCGAGCCCTTTTGACGGAGTGTCGGAACCTCCAGGCTCACCCGGCTCTGGGGCCCCAGCTCGATACGCCGCTCCCGCACCCAGAACCCCAGCTTCTTGCGCAGCACCAGTGTCCTGCCAAAGAGCTCCAGGTTCTCGCTGGATGCGATCTCCAGCGCGCCTCGGGCCATCATAAATCCCACGCCAAAAAAGAGGGAGTAGAAGGCGAGCAAGAAGAGCGCCACTGGGCCAAAGGCCTTCCACATCCCCCCGATCATGAGGGTCGCATGGAAGGTGGTGAAGCTCAGCCAGGCCAGCGAGAACAGCCCCATCCCCCCCGCTGCCGCCAGGCTTCCGGGGGCGAGGGCGAGCTCCACCTTCTCAGGCACCACCGCGGTGCTCCCCAGCTCGGTGCGCGCCGCTGCCTCGGCGATCTTGGACCGGAGGTCTGTGAGGTTCACGGTACCCGAACTGCCTTGCAGGGTGCGCTTGAGAGGTTCCTCGACACTCTTGAGGTGCGCCAGCGCCTCACGCACTGTTGTTAGGAGCACCTGGTCGTCTTGAGTCGCCCAGGCACTCAGCTCCACCAAGACCCGCTCGCCGTCTTTTTGGAGCGCCTGGACGGTCTTGAGGCGCTCCTGCGGGCTCTCCGTCCCAATCTCCAGAACGGGGGCAAAGCGTGTCAGCCAGCCCTCGGCCTGGCGACGTGCTCCCAGGATATCCGTGGCAGCAGAGTAGCGTTGATCCATAATTTTATTCTTGGTTGCGAGGGGTGATTAAGACAGTCTGAAAGGGTATAATCGTCAACGGCATGAGCGAAAATTTGCGGCGTACGCCGCTCTACGAAACCCATCTACGCAGCGGAGCGCGGCTGGTCCCCTTTGCAGGCTGGGAGATGCCTGTTCAATATACCGGAGTTGTCGCGGAGGTCAAGGCGGTCCGCGAGGCAACGGGAATCTTTGATGTCAGCCACATGGGCCGCGTCTGGGTCGAAGGGCCGCAAGCCGAGGCATTTCTGGACTACCTCACGGTCAACGATGT
Organism: Armatimonas rosea; assembly: GCF_014202505.1. NCBI lineage: Bacteria > Bacillati > Armatimonadota > Armatimonadia > Armatimonadales > Armatimonadaceae > Armatimonas > Armatimonas rosea. Next base: position 448,752 of record NZ_JACHGW010000004.1, read on the forward strand.
CAGCAAGCTCACCGATGGCCAGGGTCAGTACAGCCTGATGTGCTACGAGAGCGGCGGCGTGGTCGATGACATCATTGTCTACCGCATCTCCGCCACGGGATTCTTTGTGGTGATCAATGCGGGCAACCGCGATAAGGACCTCGCCTGGATGCGCGAGAAGCTCGCGGGCTTCGATGCCACCCTCACCGACCGCTCCGACGAGACCGGGCTGATCGCGGTGCAGGGCCCCAAGGCGCTGGAGCTGCTCCGCGGGATGACCCAGGATGCGATCTGGATGGGGCGCTTTCAGATCGCGACCGTCAAGCTGGGCACGGCGGGAGTCGATCTGGCGCGCACGGGCTACACGGGCGAGGACGGTGCCGAGCTGGTCTGCCGCGCCGACCAGGCCGCCCTGCTCTGGGACTCGCTGATTGCGGCGGGAGCGCTTGCCTGTGGCCTCGGGGCGCGCGATGCCCTGCGACTGGAGGCGGCCTTGCCCCTCTACGGCCACGAGATGGACGAGACCGTGAACCCCTACGAGGCGCGCCTGGGCTGGGTGGTGAAGCTCGACAAAGCCGCGAACTTTATCGGAAAAGACGTGTTGCAAGCCGTGAAGGCGAGCGGCCCGGCGCGAAAGTGTGTTGGAATCACGCTGGAGGGCAAGGGCATCCCCCGCGAGGGCTATCCGGTCTGCGTGGTGGGCGGTGCGCCTGTCGGGCACATCACGTCGGGGACCTTCTCCCCCACCGTGGGCCGCGGGGTCGCCATGGCCCGTGTCGAGAGCGCCTACGCAAAGACGGGCACTGCCCTTGAGGTCGAGATTCGGGGAGCGCGCCATGCGGCAACAGTCGCGGCCCTGCCCTTTTATAAGAATGTCTGATATTTTTGAGCCTAGGAGAGAGTTATGTCAAACGTACCGAGTGAGCTGAAGTATTCCAAGTCCCATGAGTGGGTCAAGCTAGACGGCGATATCGCCACGGTGGGGATCACCGACCATGCCCAGGAAGAGCTGGGCGATATTGTCTATGTCGAGCTGCCTGAGGTCGGGCGCGTGCTGGCCTACGACGATGTCTTTGGGACGGTCGAGTCGGTCAAGGCGGTCTCCGAGCTCTACTCGCCGCTCGCCGGTGAGGTGGTCGCGGTCAACGAGACCCTCACCGACGATCCCGCTAACAATGGGGCGCTGATCAACTCCACACCCTACGAAGACGGCTGGATGCTCAAGATCCGTGTCTCCGACCCCGATGCCCTGGCCGAGCTGCTCGATGCCGAGGGCTACAAGAGCGAGATCGGGGAGTAGACCCGTGTCCTATATTCCCAATACCGATGCGGATCGCGCCAAGATGCTGGCGGCGGTCGGGGCGAGCTCGATCAGTGCACTCTTTGACCACCTGCCCCAAGAGGTGCGCGATGCCGCCGATTTCTCCGCGCTCCCCGATGCCCTCGATGACATCAGCCTGCGCCGGCGGCTCCTCGAGGTCTCCGGCAAGTCTGTCACCATGGACTCCCACCCGTGCTTCCTCGGGGCCGGTATCTACGACCACTTTATCCCGCCGACAGTCGGGTTTGTGACCGGGCGCACGGAGTTCTACACCGCCTACACGCCCTACCAGCCCGAGGTCTCTCAAGGTGTCCTCCAGAGCATCTACGAGTTCCAGAGCCTGATCTGCCAGCTCACCGGCATGGATATCTGCAACGCGTCGATGTACGACGGCGCGACGGCCCTCGCCGAGGGGGTCATCATGGCGGCGGACCTGACCAAGCGTCGTAAGGTCCTCCTGCCCAGCTCGCTCCACCCCGCGTTCCGCCAGGTCGTGGAGACCTACCTGGACCCGCTCGGGATCACGATCGAGACGCTCGCCCACGACCCCGCAACCGGCCAGCTTCCCGTGATGGCGGACTCCGAGGCGGCCTGTGTCGTGGTGCAGTCCCCGAACTTCTTTGGGACGATCGAGGACCTCAAGGCCCACGCCGATGCGGCTCATGCCCATGGCGCGCTCTTGGTCGCCTCGGTGGACCCAATCTCGCTGGGGATCCTGGAGACACCCGGTGCGTGCGGCGTGGACATCCTTGTCGCGGAGGGCCAAGGCCTGGGCTGCTTCCCCGCGTTCGGCGGTCCGCTGCTCGGAATCTTCTGCTGCAAGAAAGAGTACATCCGCCGCATCCCCGGCCGCATCGTGGGAGTCACCAAAGACACCGACGGCAACCGGGGCTTTGTGATGACCCTCCGCACCCGCGAGCAGGACATCCGCCGCGATACCGCCACGAGCAATATCTGCACCAACCAGGCGCTCTTTGCCCTGGCCGCGACGGTCTACCTGGCGAGCTTTGGCAAGCAGGGAATGAAGGAAGTGGCGACTCTCTGCGTCCAGAAAGCCCACTACGCCGCTGAGCAGCTCGCCAGCCTTCCGGGCTTCTCGCTTGTCTTCTCGGGGGCGTTCTTCAAGGAGTTTGTGATCCAGTGCCCGAGCGATCCCGTGGCACTGAACAAGAAGCTCCTCGCGGCGGGGATTCTTGGGGGCCTGCCGCTCCCGGGAAACCAGATGCTTGTCTGTGTCACGGAGCAGCGCTCCAAGTCTGAGATCGACCAGCTAGTGGAATGCCTTCGCTAAAGCTCGAGGACCACGCGTTTCGCCTGCTGGAGCATGAGCAGACCGCGCTGGCGTTTCTGAACCGCACCGCGCACTCGTGGGTGTGGGAGCTCGACCTGCCCGGAGGGGAGATTCTCTTCCGGGAGCCAGGCACCGGGCGGATCTTGTTCTCGTCGGCGGTCAAGCTGGTGGGCACCTACGACCAGCAGGCGGAGGCCTTTCGCTTTGGCTGGGCCAACCCCGATATTCCCGAGGACTGGAAGTGTGTCTCGGGGCTAGGGCGCTTGCGTGTGACCGCACGCGGCGCGGGCTTGGAGATCTTCGACTCGGTCGAGCCCGTCACGCTCCGCACGCCCACTCAGGCGCAGGGCTGGGCGGTTGCCTGCGCGGGCTACCTCAAGGCCTTCTTTGTCTTCGAGGCGCGTCAAGACGGCAAGACCCAGCTCCTCGCCGTGGACTTTTTCCCCGATGCGGGGCTGATCGAGCGCGACGTGCATCTTGCGGCGCACGTGATTGAGGAAGGCAAGCTGCGCTTCTCGATGAACCACAAAGAGGCCGTGGTCGCCTACCTGGGAACCCCCAGCGGCGCGGGCGGCTCGAACCTGGCCGACGAGACGTTCTTCTGGGAGCTGGGAGGCAGCCAGCTTCGGATTCAGTTTGCGCACCACGGCCAGATCATCAGCATGAATGTCAGCACCCCCGAGCCCCCCGCCGCACTCGTGCCCGAGACTCCCAGCACCCCCGAGCGCAAGCCCGGCCTGCTCACACGACTCTTTGGAAAACGTAACGGATAACACTATGGAACAAACAATCTTTGAACTCTCTCGCCCCGGCCGTGTGGGTGTCCGCATGCCCGCTTGCGATGTGCCGACCAAGCCGCTGGAGGCGCTCTTGCCTGGGGTCGCCCTGCGCGACGAGCTCCCGCTACCCGAGCTCTCCGAGCCGGAGGTCGTGCGGCACTTTGTGCGTATCTCGAACCTGAACTACTGCGTCGACAAGGGCCTCTACCCGCTGGGCTCCTGCACGATGAAGTACAACCCCAAGATCAACGATGTCGCCGTGAACATGCCCGGCTTCGCCCGCGTGCACCCCTACCAGCCGGAGGAGACCGCACAGGGCGCGATCGAGGTGCTCTACGAGATGCAGAGCTGGCTCTCGACGATCCTGGGCATGGACGCGGTCAGCCTCCAGCCCGCCGCGGGTGCCCACGGTGAGCTGCTCGGGCTGATGCTGATCCGCGCCTACCATGTCCACCGCGGCGATGGCGAGACCCGGCGTCTCGTGCTGGTTCCCACGGCTGCTCACGGGACCAACCCGGCATCGGCGGCGCGCTGTGGCTACAAGGTGGTGGATGTCAAGACCAATGAGCGCGGCCTGACCGATCTTGAGCACCTCAAGGAGCAGCTCGCCAAGAACGAGGGGCATATCGCGGGCTTCATGCTCACCAACCCCAACACGGTCGGGCTGTTTGAGGAGGAGATTCTCGAGATCTCGCGCCTGGTCCACGAGGCGGGCGGGCTGATGTACTGCGACGGTGCGAACATGAACGCGCTGGTGGGGACGGTGCGCCCCGGCGACATGGGCTTCGATGTGATGCACGTCAACCTGCACAAGACCTTCTCGGTCCCCCACGGCGGCGGCGGCCCCGGCTCCGGCCCGGTGGGCGTGAAGAAGATCCTGGAGCCGTTCCTCCCCGTGCCGATGGCGGTCAAGAACGACGACGGCACGTTCTCGTTGGACTCAGACCGCCCGCTCTCCATTGGCAAGGTCGGGCCGTACGCGGGGGCCTACCTTGCGGTGGTGCGCTCCTTTGCCTACCTGCTGCACTACGGTCGCGAGAAGCTGCCGCAGATCAGCGAGAACAGCGTCCTGAATGCGAGCTACCTTAAGGCCAAGCTCTCCAAGACCTTCGCGGTGGCCTACGACCGGCCCTGCATGCACGAGGCGGTCTTCTCCCTGGAGCGGCTGAAGAAGGACTACAATGTCAAGGCGCTGGATGTCTGCAAGCGCATTATCGACTACGGCTTCCACCCCCCGACCATGTACTTCCCGCTGATCGTCCCCGAGTGTCTGATGATCGAGCCCACGGAGTCGGAGAGCATGGAGACCCTGGATGCGTTTGTGGAGGCGCTGGAGGCGATCGCGCAAGAGGCCGCCGACACCCCCGCCCTGGTGCAGGGCGCGCCCTACACCGCCCCGGTCAAGCGCCTCGACGAGCCCTTTGCCGCACGTAACCTGGATGTCGCCTGGAAATAACCCGGCTTCGTCGTAATGCAATGCCCCGCGCCGGTCTTGGCGCGGGGCGTTTTTCGTCTTGGGTGGGGCGCATAAATTCGGGCGGCGTTTGTGTTCGGGCGGCTAAAGCGGCCCGCTGTTACGGCAAGACCCATGAATGGGCCTACGGAGTGGGCGGAGTGCTTGCGGGTTTCGGCCCGTGCTTCTTGTCCGGCACGGAAATCGTGCGGCAAGCCAGGATGGAAATCATCCGGCTATGGGGCGCTTCGCGCCGCCTCCTCGTCCCTCGTCGGTACAAGTGTTGTGTCACTAAAATTTGAGCGAAGCGAACGGCCGAAGGCCCCATAGCCCGACGATCTCCGTCGAGGCTACCCCGCCGTCCCCGCCGCAGCGCCCCCCGGCTTCGGCCCCCACTTCTTGTACTCGCGCGTCCTCGATCTGCGCGGTGGCATCCTGCGCGGCGGCGGCTTCGTGTTCCACCGGGCGGCTAAAGCGGCCCGATGTTTCGACAAGCAGGCTAAAGCCCGCTCGGCTCTGGTGCGTAATCGTGAGGCCCATTTATGGGTCTTGTCGCATCAGCGGGTCGCTTTAGCCACCCGGTGAAAAACGCAAAGCAGAAAGGCCGAAGGCAATTGCCTCCGGCCCTTCCTTATTGTCCCCCCGTCGGACGGGGGCTAGGGGGTAACCTACTTGTCGCTGACGCCCTTGCCGAGTGCGGCTTGTGCAGCGGCTAGGCGGGCGATGGGGACGCGGTACGGGGAGCAGCTGACGTAGTTCAGGCCGATCTTGTAGCAGAACTGAACCGAGGTCGGCTCGCCGCCGTGCTCGCCACAGATTCCCAGCTTGATGTCAGGCCGCACCGACCGCCCCTTGGCAATCGCGATCTTCATCAGCTCACCGACACCGGTCTGGTCGATCGACTCGAACGGGTCGCCGGGCAGGATCTTGTGCTCGACATACGGGCGCAGGAACTTATCGGAGTCATCGCGGCTGAACCCAAAGGTCATCTGGGTCAGGTCGTTGGTTCCGAAGCTAAAGAAGCTCGCCTCGACCGCGATCTCATCGGCGGTCAGAGCGCCACGCGGCACCTCGATCATCGTCCCGAACTGGTAGGGAATCTCGACTCCCTGCTCGGCGACAACCTTCTGCGCGGTGGCTTCCAGGCGATCCTTCACGAACTTCAGCTCATTGACATGCCCGACCAGCGGGATCATGATCTCGGGGACAGCCTGGCCGCCCGCCTTGATCACCGCCGCGGCTCCCTCAAGGATAGCGCGGGTCTGCATCTCGACAATCTGCGGCATGTAGATCGAGAGGCGGACGCCACGGAGGCCCATCATGGGGTTGATCTCGTGCATCGACTCAATCGCGGCCAGCAGGGTAGCCTTCTCCGCCACGGTCGCGCCGGTTGCGCCACGGTTGAGCAGCTCGCGCAGCTCGGCGGCGACCTCACCCGCGTGGGGCAGGAACTCATGGAGCGGCGGGTCGATCAAGCGGATGGTCGCCGGGCGGCCACCGAGCGCCTCAAAGATGCCCTTGAAGTCCTCGCGCTGGAACACCAAGAGATCGTCGAGAGCCTTCTGGCGCTCGGCATCGTTCTTGGCAAGGATCATGCGCTGGACCACAGGGCGACGCTCGCCCTCGAAGAACATGTGCTCGGTGCGGCACAGCCCGATTCCCTCGGCGCCCAGCTTGATAGCAAGCTCGGTATCGGCGGGGGTATCGGAGTTGGCGCGGACACCGAACTTGCCGCGGAACTCATCGGCCCAGCCCAGGAACTCGCCGAAGTCGCCGGTCATCTTGGCCTCTTCGACCGGAACCTGGCCCTCGATCACCTCACCGGCGGCACCGTTGAGGGAGATAAAATCGCCCTCTTTAATGACCTGCCCGGTGGCATGGACAATAAACGATGTCTCCGAGACCGCGATCTCAGAACACCCCGCGACCGTCGGGATACCAAAGCCACGGGCCACGAGAGCGGCGTGGGAGGTCATCCCACCGCGCTCGGTCAGGACACCCTGGGCGGCCAGCATTCCCTTGAGGTCATCGGGGTTGGTGTCGGCGCGCACCAGAATGACGCGCTGACCGGCTCCGCCCTTGCCCAGCTCGGCAGCCTTATCGGAGGAGAAGACCGCGATACCAGTGGCGGCACCGGGGCCAGCGGGCAGGCCCTTGGCGATCACCTTGTACTTGGCGTTGGCAGGGATCACCGGCAGGAGGCACTGGGTCAAGAGATTAGGCTCGACACGGGCAATCGCCTCTTCCTTGGTGATCAGGCCCTCTTTGACATGGTCCACCGCGATCTTCACGGCGGCGGGGCCGGTGCGCTTACCGGAGCGGCACTGGAGGATAAAGAACTTGCCATGCTCGATGGTGAACTCGATATCCTGCATGTCCTTGTAGTGCTTCTCAAGAATCGCACAGGTGTCCTCGAACTGCTTGTAGATCTCGGGGTTGGCCTTCTGCAGCTCGGAGATGGGCATGGGGGTGCGCACACCGGCCACGACATCCTCGCCCTGGGCGTTCATCAGGTACTCGCCAAAGATCACGTTCTCACCGGTCGAGGCGTTGCGGGTGAAGGCAACACCGGTGCCACAGTCGTCGCCCTGGTTTCCAAAGACCATCGCCTGGACATTGACCGCGGTCCCGATGGAGTCGTCGATCTTCTCCTTGCGGCGGTAGATAAAGGCGCGCTCGTTGTTCCAGGAGCGGAAGACCGCCTCGACGGCAGCGGTCAGCTGCGCGATCGGGTCCTGCGGGAACGGCGAGCCGGTCTGCTTCAGCACGTGGGCCTGGTACTCGGCGCAGAGCTCCTTGAGGCTCTCGGCGGGCACTTCCAGGTCCTCTTTCACCCCAAGGCGCGCCTTCAGGTCGTAGAACTTGTGCTCGAAGTCATGCTTGGTGATGTGGTCGAACTTATCGGAGAAAGCCACATCGGAGAGCATCATGATAAAGCGGCGGTAGGAGTCGTAGACAAAGCGCGGATCGGCGACCTTGACATACTCCTCGACAATCGCATCGTTGAGGCCAAGGTTGAGAACCGTGTCCATCATTCCGGGCATCGAGAACTTCGCCCCAGAGCGCACCGAGAGAAGAAGCGGGTTCTTCACATCACCAAAGGTCTTGCCCAGCTGCTTCTCGACATCGGCCAGCGCGGCCTTCATCTCCTCGAGGAGACCGGCGGGGAGCTTGCGGCCCTCCGCGTAGTAGTCGGTACAGACTTCGGTCGTAATCGTAAAGCCAGGGGGAACGGGCAGTCCGATATTGGTCATCTCAGCGAGGTTTGCACCCTTACCGCCGAGGAGATCACGCATGCTCTTGTCACCATCACGGAAGAGCCAGACACGCTTCTGTGTCGCCATAGGTCAACTTTTCTCCGGGTTAAAATTCGTAAAAATGCCGCGCTAGCTGAGCTCACAAAGGAAGCCTTCTCCGGCGCGGCAAAAACCTTCGGATTATACCCCGAATGCAAGAGATCAACCACCCGTAACGAATGCGCGGTAAATTTCGTCCATACGTTACAATAGGTACACACCATGCCCATCTTTCGCTACGAAGCCCACGAGCCCACCGGCCGCGTCCTACGCGGCGCGATGGACGCCCAGAGCCCACAGGAGGTCGAGGCGCGTCTCGCGGGCAAGGGCTACACCCAGGTTGTCGTGCAGAGCAGCGTACACGCCCCCGCCCCCACAAGTGGGGGAGCCGAGGTGTCGGGAATCACGCCGGCTGCCAAGGCCGAGGACCTGGGGCTGTTCTTTCGCCAGCTCGGCGCGCTGCTCCATGCAGGGATGACTCCGGGGGCGGCACTCGCTAACCTCGCGCCCCGCACGGCCAACCCGGCACTCAAGGCGGCGGGGCTGGAGATGGCACGCAGTGTCTCCAACGGGATCTCCTGGGCCACCGAGCTCGCCCGCACCAACGGCCTGATCCCCGAGCACATGGTCGGGCTGGTCGCGGCGGGAGAGGCGGGTGGCTTCTTGCCCTTCTCCTGCGAGGAAGCGGCCCTGAGTGCGGAGCAAGACGCCGCCCTGCGCCAGGGGCTCGGCTGGGTGCGCTTTTTGATCTGGCAGAGTGTCTGGTCGATCTTGCTCTTTCAGCCGCTCTTTCCCAGTATCGACACGAAGCACTTCGAGGACATCAAGGGCCACGCGCTGACCTACCTCAAGTGGCAGGCCTTTCTCTGTGTCCCACTGGGGATCGCGCTGCACCTCGGGGCCTACCTCGGGGGCAAGTGGTGGGCCAGCCCCGCCGGTGCCCACACCCGGGACTCCCTCTCACTACGGATTCCCGTGATGGCCAAGCTCCACCGCGCCCGCGCCCTTGCCAGCTTCACCCGCGTGCTCTCGCGCCTGCTCCGCGCCGGCGTGGACTCGTCCACGGCGTATGAAGCCGCCGCCCGCTCGGCCCCCAACTCGGTCCTGCGTGCCCAGCTCCTGCGTGGCCTCCCCGAGATTCGCGCCGCACGGGGCCTCGATGCCGCCATCCTCGCCACGGGCCTGATGGACCACGACCCGATCCAGCTCCTGGTCACCGGCCAGCAGACCGGCCAGCTCACCGAGACCCTGGACCAAGTGACCGCGCTCTACCAAGAGGAGGCCGCCCGCGCCACCGACCAGGCGCGCAAGGCCCAGAAACAGCTGGCCGGGATCATCACGCTTGTCTCCATGGGCTATGTCACGATCCTGGCGACCTATTACATAATGAAGATGAGCTTCCAGGTCGCCGATGGAATCGCGCCCGAGTAACCTTATGCCAACGTACTCCTACCACGCCAAAGACAACGAAGGTCGCCAGATCTCCGGGCTGATCGAGGCTGTCAACCCCAGCCTCGCTGCCGCCTCGCTCCGGGAGCAGGGACTCTTTCCCAGCAAGATCGAACAGGCTCCCCCCGGCACGACCTACGACCACTCGCTCCCCCCGACCCCCAATCCGCAGCGCCCTCTCTCCCCGGACCGGCCAACGCGCGTGGACCCCGCCCCGTTCATGGTGGCGGTCCCCCTCTCCGAGCTGGCGATGTTCTACCGGCAGTTTGCCACCCTCCTGCGCTCCGGGGTCCCGCTCTTGCAGTCGCTCCATGCGCTGGAGAACCAGACCAAGAACACGCGCCTCAAGCAGATCCTGCGCGAGTGCCAGGCCGCGATCGCCAGCGGTGCCCCGCTCTCCCGGGTGATGGACAACTACCCCGCGGTCTTTACGGCGATGCAGGTAGAGCTGGTCCGCGCCGGGGAGACCGGCGGCATGCTGGAGGCGATGTGCAACCGCCTCGCCGACTATTTAGAGCGCGAGATCGAGATCCGGCGCAAGCTCTCCCGCGAGACCCTCTACCCCAAGATCGTGCTCTCGCTCGCCGGGCTTGTCTACCTGATTATCAAGTGGACCCAAGCCGGTATGGGGGCGTCGGGGTCGGCGGTCGTGGCGGCAAAGGTGCAGTTTGCGGTGATTGTCGCGGTGACCCTCGCGGGGCTGTGGTGGCTGGGGCGCTTCCTGAACCAGTTTCCGGCCTTTGGCGCGGCGTGGGACAACTTCAAGATGTTTATCCCCGGTGTGGGAGGAGTCGCACGGCGCTACGCCACGGCCCGCTTCTGCCGTGCACTCGGGGCGCTGTTTGCAGGCGGCATTAATATTGTCCGTGCGGTCGAGATCGCGGGCCGCGCCTGTGGCAACCGGGCGATCGCCCAGGCGATGCTCGACGGGGTCCCGCTGCTGATGTCGGGCCAGGGAATCGGGGCGGTGCTGGCGCAGTCGGGCGTGCTCTCTCCCATCGCGGTGCAGATGGCGCGCACAGGCGAGGCGACGGGCAGCCTCGACGACATGCTGGCCCGTGTCGCGGACTTTCTGGAGTCCGAAGCAGATATGAAGGCCCACCGCCTGGCAACGGTACTAGGGGTGGTGGCGATCTTAGTGGCCGCGGTGGTGGTGCTGATGATCGCGATCCAGGCCTACATGGGAGTCGCAAATCAGGCGATGAGTGCGGGCGACGGGGGCGGGGGAGATTAGCCTTCCCCCACTCGGTTGGGGACATGAAAAAAAGATGAAACTTTTTTATCGGGAACCCTTGACATAATCTTTAGCGTACGTTATAGTTTCGGCGTGTGATCTCCTTTTCTCTCCACGTGCTGTGGAAGCGGTCAGTCAATTAGATTGACCGCTTTTTTTTGTCTCGCCCCCGTTAGAGGGGGGCGTCTCGCTGTCGTCGCAAGCTCCGACACGAAGGCCTCCGGCCATACCAAGTTTATTCGGTTATGGCCGAAGGCCTTCCCAGCCATAGGCTCGTTGACGCCCCGCTCTAACCGGGGCGATCTCCGACGCGATTCTAAATCTCGGCGAGTGAGCGGGTCATCAGGCTCCGGCAGAGCGACTGGGTCCCCGTGTGGGCAAAGTAGTCCGTGTGGGTGTCGATCAGCGCCGCGACCACGTCCATCTTGCCATCCAGACCATCGATGCGCCCCTTCAGGCTCTCGTAGATATTCTCGGGGGTGAGGCCGTGCTGCTGGACAAAGCTACCGATCCAGCCCGAGACCGAGCCAAAGGTCTGCCCGATAAAGCCCAGCTGCCCCAGGGTATCGCCGCCGGGGATCATGGACTTGAGCGCGTTGAAGGTCTGGTTGCCCTCTAGATGGCCCGCTGAGAAGCCGCGCAGGCTACTGTCCACTTTATCGAGGAAGTCCGGCCCCAGCGGGAGGAGCCCATCGAAGGTCACCAGCGCCGCCATACGGATCAGCGAGTCGTGCTCAAACTGGCCCAGGGCGGCCACAAAGTCCCCGATCGAGTCGCCGGGGAGACCGTTGACATAGGTAAATGCCGTCAGCTCCGCGACGATCTTCACCGTCAGGTCGATTGTCTGCGTGACTTCGTCGTTGGGAGTGAGCTTCTCCAGAAACTTCAGCGCGGAGAAGCGCGCCCCGAGCTGGTGGGCAAGCGAGACATTGCCCAGCTTGTGGTCGGTGGAGTCGACCGCCTGGTAGATCCACAGCGCGCGCTGGTAGCCCTCGCCCGGATCGGCAAAGAGCGCGAGCGAGCGGTCCGAGACCTGCTGGAGAATCCCGGGGTCGGTCTCCCCGGTGTAGGCGGAGAGCATGTTCTCAAAGCCCACCACATTCTCCCACTGCCCCGGGGCAACCCAGTCGAGTGCCTTCAGCGCCCCAATCGTGATCCCCGCTGTCGGCAGGCGATCCGCATAAACATTAATTGCTTCCATATTCGTTACTTTCTACCCCCTTCGCTTGCCGGAGGGGGTCGCCGTCTCAGCGGCGGGGGGAGGTTACTTAAGCCCCGCAAGCCCCGCGAGGTCGAACTTCTCCACCCAGCTCTGTAGGTCTGAGTCGCTGAGGGTGGGGCCACTGGCACGCACCTTGACCTGGTAGCGATCCCCCACCAGCACGGCGATCCCGCTCATGCCATCGTTGGTGGCCGGGTTGCCCGCGACGCTACGTCCTGCGCTCTTGAACTTATCGCGTGCACTGGGATTGCCCGCCGTGTCGCTGATCGAGAGAGTCGCGACCGTCTTGCCGTCCTTGGTGAGGTTGGCCAGCGATGTCCCGTTCTTCTCCTGGGTGAAGATTCGCTTAAAGCCATCGGAGTCGCCGGGGAAGAACTTATTGAGGGCGCTGCCGGGGACGGGCTTCGACGGTAGAACCAGGGTCCCGACAGAGCCCGCAGACGAGGCACTGGTCGCACTCCCCCCACCGGCACGCACGGCACGAGGGTCGGGGGGCAGGTCCGGCAGGCCCGCGGGTCGTCCCGCAGGGGCGGTCTGTGCAGGCGGAGCGGGTGGCGGTGCGCTCGACTGCGGGCTGGGACAGCCCATCAGGGGGAGTGTCGTCAGCGCTGCCAGGGCAACGAGAGCGAGTTCAGACTTGAGGCGCATGGGAAAATCCTTTGAATCTTTCAGAGCGAGGTTTCGCAAACAGATTATATACGACCGTCGCCCACTTCTTGTTCCGTTTGGGTATAACCAATTCCATGACGACCACGCAGCGCCAGCAGTTCTTCACCGACGGCTATGTCAGCCTCCACCCCGAGCTTCCCGCCGCGCTCCACGCCCGCATCCGGGAGCGCCTCGCCTTCGTCCTCAAGCAGGAGTTCAATCCGGGCAACAATATCCTTCCCGCGGTCCCCGAGCTCCAGCAGGTCCTGGACTCCCCCGAGCTTGTCGCCGCCCTGACCGAGGTGCTGGGCGAGGGCTATGTCCTGCACCCCCACCGCTTCTGTCACAACAACGAGCCCGCACAGCAGACCGACGACGGCCTGAAGGCGGGCGCAGGCACCCATGCCTATATCGGGTGGCACCAGGACTCCCACAGCCCCCTTGCGCGCCCGCGGCACCACGCCTGCCGCTATGCCATGGTGCTCTACTACCCCCAGGACACGCCCAAGGAGCTTGGGCCGACCCAGCTGATCCCCGGCACCCAGTTCCACCGCACCCTCACCGAGGCCGACTACGCGCGCGGCTTCCAGGCGGCGGGACCTGCGGGAACCTGCACGCTGGTGCACTTCGATATCGCCCACGGCGGCTCCCTCAACCTCACCGACCAGACCCGCTACATGGTGAAGCTTGTCTTTGTGCGCACCCAGGAGCCGGAGTCCTTTGACCTGCCGACCCAGCCCGCACCGGAGCCGTCGGAGATACCAAGCCTCATCGCCGCGCTCAATGGCCCCCACCCGGCACGCCTTCAGGCGATCTACGCCCTCGCCGCCGCGGGGGAGCCCGCGGTCGCGCCGCTCTGCGATGCCCTAGCAAGTCGCACGGAGAGTGGCTGGCACGAGGGCGCGGTGGTCATGGACGATACCGCCTATGCCCTCGCCGCGCTGGGGACGCCGGCCCTTCCTGGGCTACTCGCGCTCCTGGAGAGCCCGTCGGAGTGGGTACAGATGAACGCGATCTTTGCCCTGGGCGAGCAAGGCAGGAAGGCACGTGCCGCCGCGCCCGCTCTCCTCGAGAAGCTCTCGCATCCGTCGCACGCCATTGTCCGCACCGCTCTCGATGCCCTGGGGCAGGTCGGTGCCGAGGAAGCGGCCCTCCTCCCTGAGCTGCGTCGCCTGCTCCTCACCGACAACGCCGTGTGGCAGGAGCCGCTCTACCGCACGTGGACCGGGGAGAACCAAGTGCGGGTCAATGCGATCATGGCCCTGCTCAAGCTCGGCTGGCACTCCGATGCCGTCATTGACTTGGTCATCGCGGCCCTGAACGACCCCTGCGGCTATGTCGGCGGCTTTGGGCTCGAGATTCTGGAGCGCTCCGGGAAGCCCGAAGCGCTCCGCACGGCGCTGCACTACCTCAAGGCACACCGCTGGGACAACACACTCGGCAAGGGAGTCCGAACCTACTGATCCTCGGTCTCGGCGCTACGGCGAGCCAGGAGCGGAACGACAACCCCGGCGAAGAGACCGCCGGCGAGAACAAAGCCCGCCAGGAGGAGCAGGCTGCTTAGGAAGCTATCCGAGCCCGCCTTTACCTGGCCAAAGAGCTTGGGGCCGGCAAAGCCCGCCAGGTTCCCCACGGAGTTGATCATCGCCAGGCCGGCCGCGACATAGACCCCGCGCAAGAACTGCGGGGGCACGGCCCAGAACGGTCCCAGAGTCGACCACATCCCCGCCGCCGCCACCGAGAGGCAGACCAGCGAGCCCCACAGCGGCATGAACGCCTGCCCTGAGAGCGCCAGCCCGACCGAGCCAATCACCGCAGGAACCGCGATATGCCAGCGCCGCTCGTTGGTCTTGTCGGAGTGCCAGGCATTGACCACCATCGCGACCCCCGCCGTGAAGTACGGGATCGCGGTGAGCTGCCCGACACGGGTATTGTCGCCGCCACTCATGGTCTTGAGGAGCTGGGGGAGCCACATCGTGATCCCGTACATCCCAAAGACCAGCAGGAAGTAGACCCCACACCACATCCAGACACGCGAGTCTTTTACCAGCTTGAGGAGCACCGCGTTGTCGTGGCTATCCGCCACCGAGACCGGCTTGCCAAACTCCAGCTCCTCCACGCGCAGACGCTCCTCAATGACCTCGCGCTCCTCTTGGGTGAGCCACTTCGCATCCTTGGGGCCATTGGGCAGGTACGCCAGCACCACAAAGCCAATCAGCATCGCGGGGACCCCCTCCAAAACAAAGAGCCACTGCCAGGGCTGCATAGCCGGGAGCGCCTTCGCCTTGTCGAGGATCCAGCCCGAGAGCGGCCCGCCAAAGGTCAGCGCGACCGCGTTTGCGGTCATGAATAGTGCGATCACCCGCGCCCGCTCTTTCCGCGTGAACCAGAAGGTTAGGTAGAGCAAGACCCCTGGGAAGAAGCCCGCCTCGGCGACCCCCAGCATAAACCGGAAGAAGTAGAAGGTCACCGCACTGCTGGAGAGCGCCATGAGGGCGGAGATCAGCCCCCAGGTAATCATGATCCGGGTGATCCACATCCGCGCCCCAACCTTGCGCAGGATCAGGTTCGAGGGGACTTCAAAGAGAAAGTACCCAAAGAAGAAGATCCCCGCCCCACTGGCAAAGATCGCCTCACTAAACCAAGAGACATCCTTCATCTCTAGCTTGGCAAAGCTAACATTGACCCGGTCGATGTAGGCAATCACGTAGAGAAAGAAGAGAAAGGGAATCAGGCGCAGCGCGGCTTTCCTGACAGCAGGGTGTTCCATGGGGTCAGTGTTCGACAGGCAGGTGTGAGAAACCTCCCAGCAGACGCTGTAACAAAGCGTTTCTCTGCGGTATCCTCAGAACCAGAACAACGGAGGAACTGCAAATGACAAACGGAGATGTGCTTGCCTACATTTCTCTACTGGCCGCGATCTTAGTGACACTCTGGGCCGCGATCTTGACCGTGGGGCTGGTGTTCTCAGCCAAGACCCAGCACGCGGCGCAGCTACTGGAGCGGGCACCGGGACGTGCCCTGGGAACAGGAGCGGGCCTCGGGCTCCTCGGGGTGGGGCTGGGGATCGTGCTCCTCAATAGTAAGAATGGCCTCGGAATGCTGATCGGCTGGGTGCTCCTGGCCATCACCCTCAGCATCGCGATGATCGGGAGCGCGGGGCTGGCTCGCGTGATGAGTGGGCGGATGCAGCACCTCGCCCCCACCCAGAGCGCCCTGACCACCCTCGCCCGCGGGGGAGCCCTCCTGATCGCCGCAGGGGCACTTCCCGCGGTGGGCTGGATTCTCTTCTTCCCCCTCCAGCTCTTCGCGTCGCTGGGAGCCGGTTTCCAGGCGCTGACCGCCCGTGAGCGCCTCCCCTACGAGCAGCCCGCGCCCCAGCCCCAGCCCCACCAGCAATGAAACGACGAGCACTCCTCCTAGGGGCAGGCCTTGCGAGCGCGGCGCTCACGGGCTGCCGTAGCGAAAAATCCGGCGAGGGGCCGCTACGGGAGGCACTGCGGGACCTGCGCGATCCCCGCCCCCGTGTCCGCACGAGCCCTCGCCCCCCGCTCCGCCCGATCGGCGATGCGCAGCTGCTCAACCGCGCCGCGTTTGGGCGGTCGCTACAGGACCTGGAGAGCCTGGAGCGCCTGGGAAAGGACGCCTGGCTCGCCGAGCAGCTCAAGGCCCCCACACACGACGACGACGAGTCGCTGGCGCTACGCTGGCGGCTCAATGGGCTCGAGGTCTTTCGGACGCCCGCCTACGAGCTCCGCGACACGCCGCAGAAGATGGTCCTGGAGCAGCTCTCTCGTAGTGCCATTCTGCGCGCAACCTACTCCAAGTGGCAGCTCCGCGAGCGCCTCTGCGACTTCTGGGCCAACCACCTCAATATCTACGCCCGCAAGGTCTACTCCGCGCCGCACCGCAATAATGTCTCCGCAGAGCTGATGTACCTCCTCCCCACCGATCTCAAGACGGTCGTGCGTGCCAATGCACTGGGAAGAGTCCACGATGTCATCGGGGCGTCGATGAAGTCCTCCGCGATGCTGGGCTACTTGGACCAGCAGGTCAGCGATGCGCGCCACCCCAACGAGAACTACGCCCGCGAGCTTTTGGAGCTGCACACGCTCGGGGTGGACGGCGGCTACTCCCAGCGCGATGTGATGGAGGTCGCCCGCTGCCTGACCGGCTGGACCATCGAGGACCGCTTTCTCTCCGGTCGGAAACTCACCGATGGCCTCTCCCACCGCCAGACCGGCGCGGTCTACTTCGACCCGCACCGCCACGACGACGGCGAGAAAGTGGTGCTGGGCGAGAAGATCCCGGCGGGCGGCGGCGAGAGCGATGCCACCCGCGTGCTGGAGATCGTCCTAAAGCACCCGTCGGCGGCGCGCTTTCTCTCCCGCAAGCTGGTCCACTACTTCTACGGCGACGATGCCCAGGCCGAGGCGCTGACCGCAAAAGTGGGCGAGACCTACACCAAGACCGATGGCTCGATCCGTGCGATGGTGGAGACCCTGCTGAAGTCACCGGAGCTGGAGCACGCCCCGCCGATCCTCAAGCGGCCCTTTGACTTCACGGTCTCCGCGCTCCGCGCCACCAACGCCCTCACCGATGGCAGCCAGGGTGTGCAGGAGCACCTCACTCGTATGGGGCAGCCGCTCTACGAGTGGCCCATGCCCGATGGCTACCCTGAGAAGACCCAGGCCTGGACTGGCTCGCTCCTGGCGCGGTGGAACTTCGCCAACGCGCTCACGTCGGGCGGGGTGGCCGCAACCCAGGTCGACCAAGAGGCGGCTAGCACCCTGCTCGCGCCCCTCCCCGCGTTTTCCGGCAAGCCCGAGGAGCGCCTCGCCCTCGCGCTTTCCTCACCCGAGTTTCAGTGGAGATAGAGAAAAAATGAACGACTGGGGACTGTGTGAAGAGAGCACCCACAAGAGTCAGACACGGCGCGACCTGCTCGGTGGAGCCCTCGCCGCAGCGATTGTCGCCTGGGCGGGTAGCTCGGCGCTCGCGCAGCTGACCGTCGGCAAAGAGAAGCGCAAGCCGCTGATCACGATCTTTCTGCGGGGCGGCATGGACGGCCTCACGGCGCTGGCTCCGGTGGGCGACGACGACTACCATAAGAACCGCCCGACCATCAAGGTGACCAACCCGCTCAAGCTCGACGGCTTCTTTGGCCTGCATCCGTCGCTTGTCGGGCTCCATCCGCTCTACCAAGAAGGCAAGCTCGCGCCGCTCCACGCCGTGGGCTCGCTCGACCAGAGCCGCTCGCACTTCGAGGCCATGGCCCTGATGGAGCGCGGGGCCGCCAGCGATCCGGCATCGATTCCGTCGGGCTGGGTGGCGCGCTACCTCTCCGCCCTCCCCGATGACAACCCGTCGCCGCTCCGGGGAGTGGCCTTCAACACGATCCTCCCCGATATCCTACGCGGTGCCACCAGTGCGATGGCGATCAACGATATCAAGGACCTGCGGCTCAGTGTCTCCCCCGAGCTTCGCGGTGCGCTAGAGAGTGTCTACGCCCACGGCACCGATGCCGCCGCAGTCGCCGGCCGTGAGGCGCTTGGTGTCTTGAAGGTGCTGGAGAAGCTCGACCCGAAGCGCTACCAGCCTGGCGGCGGTGCGAAGTACCCGGAGACGGGCCTGGGCAATGGCCTGCGCCAGACCGCGATGCTCCTCAAGGCGGGGGTTGGGGTGGAGACTGCTTGTCTGGACCGCGGCGGCTGGGACACCCATGTCGGGCAGAACACGCCGTTTCTGGCCCAGCAGCTCCAGGATGTCGGGGACTCGCTGGCGGCTTTTACCAAGGACCTCGGCCCACAGCTCGCCGACGTGACAATCGTGGTGATGACCGAGTTTGGCCGGCGGGTTGCGGAGAACAGCGGGCTGGGCACCGACCACGGCCGCGCGAGCTGCTGGTTCGTGGCCGGTGGCGGAGTCAAGGGTGGCAAGGTCTACGCCAGCTGGCCCGGCCTGAAGGACAACCAGCTCGAAGCCCCCGGCGACCTCAAGGTCACCACCGACTACCGCGATATCCTCACCGAGCTCGCGAGTCGGCAAGTCGGGCTGGAGAAGGCTGCGGCACTCTTCCCCAGTGCCCCCGGAAAGCTCGTGGGACTCTTTGGGTAGCGGGCGCAGTGGCCTGAGTCTGGGGATGGGGGCACTTGTCGGCTGCGGTGTCATTGGGATTGCGGGGCTCGTGGTCTTCCTGCTGGTGCAGCGAGGCTGTGGCACCGCGCCCACCCCACCTCCGATCGCCCAGACAAGTCCGCCGCCCCCCGCTATGGCTGCGACCCCGACACCTCTGCCCAGTCAGCCGGGCGAAATCAATGACCCTTCGTATTTTTCCAAGCCCGAAGCGCTCGACAAGCCGGTCACGACGCTCTTTGACGCCAAGTCGGTCATCGGGCTCAGCGCGGCGGACCTCCCCCGGCTACTAGGTCCACGTTCGCAGCGCTCGGGCAACACCCTGACCTTCAAGCCCAAGGGCTGCGACGAGGTCACCGTCCAGCTCTCCGAGGGGCGAGCGGTCGCGGTCACGATCTACTTCTCCGTAGGAGCAGCAGGGCCGGCGGAGGCGCTCCAGAGAGTGGGTATCTTCCCCGCCACCCCCGCGGAGAGGTCCTCACCGCAGGCCGCGGTCTGGTCCGGGGCGTCGCTGGGGGTGGAGACTGCCGTGGTCGGCGCGTTTAGCAATGCCGGGCGCGCGGGCGGCTGGGACTGTGTCGGCCTCAAATAGCCTCCCAACTACAGGTACAATGGGGCGGGAGAACCTTGAACTCGTATGCACCGTCGCGCCTTTACGCTCGCCTCCGCCCTGAGCCTCGCCGCCCTCGCCACCGCCCAGACCACCCGTACATCGCCAGCCCCCTCGAACGTCGCGCTAGGACGCGAGGCGCGGCGGATTCTTTCAGAGAACTGCTTTGCCTGCCACGGCCCGGATGAGAAGCAGCGCAAGGCCGGCCTGCGCCTCGACGGCCCCAACCGCGCGGTTGTCCCCGGCGATATCCTCGCGTCGGCGCTCGTCCAGCGGATCGCCAAGCCCGACTCCGATCCCCTCGCGATGCCCCCCGCGATGAGCCACAAGTCCCTGACGCCCACCGAGAGGCAGCTCCTGATGCGCTGGATCGGCGAGGGCGCGGCCTACGAGAAGCACTGGGCGTTTAGCCCCCTGCCGGCATCCCTCCCCCCTGCCCCCTCCCTTCCCCACACCCAGAGGGTACCCGCCACGTTCCGTGGGTGGAAGGGAGGGGGTGAGGGGGTGGGTTCCCCCCTCCCTTCGTCCCCGCGAAGCGGGAAACAGAGCGAAGGGAGGGGCCGGGGGAGGGATGCCGGCAGGGATGCCATCGATGGCTTCATTCGCGCGCGGCTGGCGCAGGAGCGGCTTGCCCCCTCGCCCGAGGCGGACAAGCGCACCCTCATCCGCCGGGTCTCGCTCGACCTGACCGGCCTGCCGCCCACGCCAGAGCGGGTCGCCGCGTTTGTCAAAGACACCCGCCCCGATGCCTACGAGAGGCTGGTCGAGGAGCTGCTGGCGTCCCCGCACTACGGCGAGCGCATGGCGATTGGCTGGCTGGACCTGGCACGCTACGCCGACACGCACGGCTACCATATCGACCCCCACCGCGACATGTACCGCTGGCGGGACTGGGTGATCGCAGCCTTCAACACCAACAAGCCCTATGACCAGTTCGTGGTCGAGCAGCTCGCCGGGGACCTGCTCCCCAACGCGACTCGGGACCAGATCATCGCCACGGGCTTCAACCGCAACCACCCCATCAACTTTGAGGGCGGCGCGATCCCCGAGGAGTACCTCACGGCCTATGTCGCCGACCGGGTGGACACCACCGCCACGGCATTTCTGGGGCTGACCCTGCGCTGCGCCCAGTGCCACGACCACAAGTACGACCCGCTCACCCAAAAAGACTACTACCGGCTCTTTGCCTACTTCAACAACAACGATGAAGTGGGGCTCGATGGCACCAATGGTAACGCCAAGCCCTTTATCAAGGCCCCCTACCCCGAGCAAGAGGCGCGCCTCGCGGAGCTGGAGACCCTTCAAAAAACACTCACCGCCAAGGTCACGGCCAAGGAATCTGGCCCGGTGGCGATCCCGACCCTCCTCGCCAGCGACTGGGACAAGCAGCTCGCCCCTGGGCTCCAGACCCACCTCACCTTTGGCTCCCCCAATCTTGGGGGCGGGGGGGGCGATGGCATTGTCAGTGGCGCACTGGCGCTCAATGGCAGTGACGCAAAAGACTACCCCGGCCTCGGGGAGTTTGAGGGCGACCAGGCGTTCTCCTACGGCTGCTGGGTCTGGCCCGAGGGCGGAAGCCAAGCGCTCTTCTCACGGATGGACAATAGCCTCGGGGTGCGGGGCTGGGACCTCTATCTCGCCGATGGGCAGCCGATGGCGCACTTTATCCATAACTGGCCCGACAGCGCCCTGCGCGCCGACAGCAAGGAGCGGCTCCCGATGGGCAAGTGGAGCCATGTCTTTGTGACCTACGACGGTAGCGGGAAGCTCTCGGGGGTGAGGATCTATGTCAATGGCAAGCCCACGGAGCTGACGGCGGGGGCGGACTCGCTGAAGGGGACGATCAAGGTCAACAAGCCCCTGCGCCTTGGGGGGCGCGATCAGGCGACGGGCTTCAAGGGCAAGCTCGACGATATCCGCATCTACTCGCGCGTGCTCTCCCCCGCCGATGTCGCCCTACTGGTCGAGACCGACCCCCTCCGCCCCGCGCTCGCCGCGCCCGCCGACAAGCGCACACCCGAGCAGCAGCGGACTCTGGCTCGCTACGCCCTCCGCTCGCGCGACCCGGAGTACCGTGTGCTCCTCGAGAACCAAGCCAAGGCGGCCGCAGAAAAAGACGCGCTGGAGAAGGCGATCCCCACCACAATGGTGATGCAGGAGCGCAAGGAAAAGCGCCCGACCTTCCTGCTCGACCGCGGCCAGTACGACCGCCCCAAAGAGCGTGTCGAGCCCGGGCTGCCCGCTGTATTCACCCCCTTCGCGAAGCCGGAGGGGGTCGCGAGTGGTGCGAGCGGGGGGAGGTTGGATCTCGCCAAGTGGCTGGTCTCGCCCGAGAACCCGCTGACGGCGCGGGTTGCGGTCAACCGGCTCTGGCAGCAGTTCTTTGGAGTCGGACTGGTCAAGACCAGCGAGAACTTCGGGGTCCAGGGCGAGGCTCCCAGCCACCCCGAGCTCCTCGACTGGCTCGCCACCGACTTCCGCGACTCCGGCTGGGATGTCAAGCGCCTCGTGCGGCAGATCGTCACCAGCGCCACCTACCGCCAGCACTCCGAGACCACGCCCGCACTCCTCCAGCGCGACCCGGAGAACCGCTTGCTCGCCCGTGCACCGCGCCTGCGCCTGCCCGCCGAGCTGGTACGCGACCAGGCTCTGGCCGTGAGCGGCTTGCTCGTCCCCAAGATCGGTGGCCCCAGTGTCAAGCCCTACCAGCCCGCCGGCCTCTGGGAGGAGATGAGCTTCAAGGGCAACTTCTCCGCCCAGACCTACGAGCAGGACCACGGCGAGAAGCTCTACCGGCGCTCGATGTACACGTTCTGGAAGCGCACGGTCCCCCCACCCAGCCTACAGACCTTCGATGCCCCCGAGCGCGAGTTCTGCATCGTCCGGCGCAGCGCCACCAACACCCCGCTCCAGGCGCTGATCCTGCTCAACGACCCGACCTATGTCGAGGCCGCCCGCAAGCTCGCCGAGCGCCTCATGCACGAGGCTCCACCGTCGAATCCCGCACGCATCGCCTCTCTCTACAGCCTACTCCTCGCCCGCGCGCCCCGCCCCGACGAGACCGCGCTCTTGCTGACGATCCTGAACCGCCAGACCACGGCGTACCGCAAGGCACCGGAGAACGCGAAAAAGCTCCTGATGGTCGGCGAGTCCCCCGTGGACACACGGCTCGATCCCATCGAGCTCGCCGCCTGGGCGACGGTCTGTAGCACGGTTCTCAACCTCGACGAGGCGATCACACGGGGATAGAAAAAAATCCCAGGAGCGGGGCTCCTGGGAAGGACTCATCTTCAAACAAACAGAGGTTACTTCGCGAGGATCTTCTCCTGATTGGCGATAATGGTCTCCTGATTCTCCAGCAGCTGCTTTAAGAGTGCCTGGTTCTCCAGGATCACTTTCTGGTTCTCGACAATGACCTTCTGGTTCTCTAGGATCGACTCCTGGTTGGCCAGAATACTCTCTTGGTTTTTTAACACGGTCTCGTTACTCATGGGTTAGTTCTTTCTCTTCTCGGGGAAGTCTTGGCCGTAGACCTCACGGTAGGTCTTCACCGCTTCGTCCTCCGACGGCAGGCGCAGGCCGTCGGTGAAGCGGTTCATGAAGGCAAAGCGGCAGGTCTGGTGGAGCACCTCAAAGGCCGCGGGGCCGGGGAAGGACTTTTGCAGGGCTAGCCGGTCAGCCTCGGTGAGGGCACCAGGGGTCTTGGTGAGCTTGCGGGCAAAGTCCACGGCGGCTTTTTCGTCGGGGCTGAGCGCGGCATCGGACTTCTGGAGCGCGAGGAGCTTCCCAACCTCAACCCCTTGGCGACGGAGCCCCTGTACTTGGTGGAGGACACAGTAGCGGCAACCGTTGGCCTGGCTCACCGCGAGCGAGACCTGGAGCATGGTGGTCCGAGGGACAATCGCGGGAGGTGCAGGGCTCCCCGCCGGCCGGGGTGTCCCACCCCCCCCCATCCAGGCCTCGTGGAGATCGGGGACACGGACCATGGCGCGCTGGGAGTTGGCGATGGCTATCCCAAGGCCACTGGCGGCCGGGTTCTTGGCACGCTCCAGCAGCGACGACCCCATGGCGAGCTCGGCATCCGAGGCCAGCGCAACCCGAGCGACTGTCAGCTCACTGATGCTCTGGACGGGCGGCTTGGGCGCGGTGGTGGCGAGCCAGGGCTCGGGCGTGACACCGAGGCCAATGGTGAGGCGTGCAAAGTAGTTGAAGAAGCACGTCACCATGGTCAGCTCGATCACCTGGGCATCGTTGAAGCGCGTGTTGACCAGGTTAAAGGTCTCGTCGCTCACCCCGTGGACATCCCGCGTGAGGTCGGTGGCGTAGCGGACCGCCAGCGCGGTGCGCGGGTCGCTCCCCCCGACCGCCTTCGCGAGCCGCTGAACATGGGCTTGGGCGTAGCGTGCCTGGCACTGCTGGGTGATTTGGCTCCCCATCGCCAGCTTCAGGCTCGCCGGGAGGGTCCCGCCAAACAGCACGACCCGCACCAGCTTGGCGAGCCGTACCGCCGCCTCGGGGCTTACGCCCGCGGTGGCCAGGAGGTAGTCGGGCACCCGGCCCGCCGCCTCCAGAGAGTCAGCGGGCTCGGAGGTAAAGCTAGGATTGAGAGGAAAGACAGCGCTCTGGGGCATTGCCTAGAACTCCGCCCGGTAGTTGAGGGTTCCCAGCGTGTTGCTCACGGTATCGTCGTCGGAGAGGTTTGTCGGCATCCCAGGGTTCAGGCTCACCGGAGCGCCAAACTGGGCGAAGCGGATCGAGCTGCGCTTCTGCCACTTGGCATGGCCGTCGCAGAAGAGCAGGTTCGCGCCGCCGTTGTGGAGTGAGTCGTAGAAGGCATTGGCGAAGCCGGTGTACTGCACCTCGGAGCCCACCAGGATGCCGCGGGGCTTCTCCTGGGCGACCCGGTTGTAGTTGCGGACCTCGTGGGCAAAGATAATGTCTGCCGGTGCCGGAATCGCCGCGAGCGACTTGCTGGCCGCGATCCCATTGAGGTGGATATTGCCATTTCCTGCCCCCGCCACCCCCGTGACCTCACAGGTGTTGGCCGAGGGAGTGCAGCCCGCCGCCTCCGACGAGCGCAGCTTGGTCTCGGGGCAGTGGAAGATCTGGAGGTTCTTCACGTAGGGCTGGACATCGCGTGCCCAGATGCGGTGCGTGCCAGGGTTGGCGGCGTTGAAGGGCTGCATCCACCCCAGCGGCTCCGAGAGCCCGGCGCTGTGTGCACTCACGGCGGGAGCCGGCCAGCGCGCGTCCGTAATGCCATTGGTTCCCAGTGTGGAGTTGCCAGGCAGGGTCTCGTCGTAGTCCTGCGTGTACATCATCAGCCCGGTGCCAACCTGCTTGAGGTTGGAGAGGCACGAGACTTGGCGGGCCTTGGCACGAGCCTGGGCAAAGACAGGAAAGAGAATCGCGGCAAGGATTGCAATAATGGCAATGACGACCAAAAGCTCGATCAGCGTAAAGGCGTTGCGTCGGTGCAGGGAGAAGGTACGAGTAAGCATGGCGCAAGGCTATCAGGCCCCAAACGAGCTCACAAGGGGATTGCGCCCCGAAGGCAGGGGTTTGGGCCTGCCTTGGACGGCCCACGGCAGGGAAACCGAACCAAGGGAAAACGCTCACACGGTTTTAATGCAATTGCTGCGTGCGTTCGGTACAACAGAGCTATGAAACTCGCACGTGCCGAGCACGTCTTTATCGTCAGCTTCGATGGCGGCAAGCCCGGTGTCATGCAGCAGAGCAACATGCCCACCCTCCAAGGACTTCTCAAAGAGGGCGCAGGCACTTGGGCGGCCCGCACGGTCTTCCCGAGCATCACGCTGGTCTCGCACACGTCGATGCTCACCGGGGTGCAGCCCGCCAAGCATAAGATCGACTGGAACGACTGGAAGCCAGAGAAGGGTGTCGTGGGGGTCCCAACCGTCTTTGCCGTGGCGACCAAGGCCAAGAAGACCACGGCGCTCTTTGCGGGGAAAGAGAAGTTCGCCCACCTTTATCAGCCCAAGACCCTCAATGCCTTTGCGGTGCCCGAGTACAGCGCTAAGACAGTCGCGCAGACCGCCGCGACCTACCTTCAGGAGAATCGCCCGAACCTGTGCTTTGTCCACTTTGCCGACTCCGACGGCGCGGGGCATAGCAAGGGCTGGGGCTCCCCCGAGCAGATCGAGGCCTTTGGCAACGAGGACAAGGCGCTCAAGGTTCTTTTGGAGGCGATCCGAAAAGCCGGGATTCAGAGCCGTAGCGCCATAATTCTCACCGCCGACCACGGCGGGCATGAGAAGACCCATGGGACCGCCTCCGACGAAGACATGCTCATTCCTTGGATCGCCTGGGGCGCGGGGATTCGGCGGGGAGCCACCCTCACCCTTCCGATCTCCACCTGCGATACCGCCGCGACCGCCCTGGAGCTCCTGGGGATTCCGATCCCCGCCGACTGGGACGGAAAACCGGTCTACGAAGCACTGGCCTAAGTTTGGATCGCCCCCGTTGGAGGGGGGCGTCAACGGGCGTTCCGCCGCAAAGACCTCCGGCCATAAAATCCGCGGAGAGCTCTCTATGGGCGAAGCCCTTCCCAGCCAAGGAACGAGGCTCGTTGACGCCCCGCTCTAACCGGGGCGATCAACCGAGGATAAGCCTGAAAACGTAGCAGGACTCATCGGTAATTTTGTCTAAAGAAGTAAGTTTTATGAAAAGTGATCGTGAGCTCCTTGCGGATCTAGTTGCCCTGCCCGGCCCCGGTGGGCAGGAAGAGGCGGTTTGTGACTACCTGGGCGATGTCCTCGATGCGCTAGGGCTTCCGTGGCGTCTTGATGCTCGGGGCAACCTGCTCTGCGGATCGGAGAACCCGAAGGTTGTGGTCACGGCGCACATGGACGAGATCGCCTTGCAGGTTGTGGGGACGCGCCACGACGGCTCGCTAGGGGTCTCCCCGATTGGCGGTGCGCATCCTTGGAAGTGGGGTGAGGGACCGGTGGAGATTCTTCCCCTCGAAGGCGGCGAGCCGATACGCGGGGTCCTCTCGTTTGGCTCGATCCACACCAGCCACCCCGCCACGGCGATCGAGCGGGCACGCAGTGGCAGCTCTCTCACCTGGGCCGATGCCCGCGTGCTGGTCCCCGACGGCGCGATAGTCCCCCCCGGCTCCCGTGTGGTCCTCGCCCGCGAGCGGCGCACGCTCTGGCCCTTTGGAGACAAAATCGCCAGCTACTTCCTCGACGACCGCGCCGACCTGGTGGCCTGGCTCAAGGTCATCGCTACCCTTAAAAGCTCCCCCATGAATGGGGGCGGGGGGGGGCTTGATGGGGGCGGCGATATCTTATTTGCCGCCACGACCTGCGAGGAGCTCGGCGGCCACGGGGCGCTCTGGCTCTTAGGGAACACGCGCCCCGAGGTCTGTATCGCGCTGGAGATTGGGCCGCTCGCCCCCGACAACGCGATTGAGCTCAGCGCCCTCCCCACCTGCTGGGTCAGCGATGGCTTTGGCCCCACGAGCCCACGGGACCTCGACTTGGTACGAAGCGCCGCGATCGCTGCGGGGACGGGCTTACAGTTTCAGGCACTCTCCCGCGGCGGCTCCGATGCGTCGTGTGCCGCTGCGCAGGGGCTGTGCGCGCGCCCCATCACGCTCGCCTTCCCCTGCGAGAACACCCACGGCTTTGAGATCATGCACGAGGACGCGATCGAGAGCCTGGCACGGCTCACCACCAGCCTTCTCCAGCACCTGGTCCTAGAGCGCGTCTAGCTCCACCCCGGTCAGCTCGAGCTCCCCGACCTGGTAGCCGACCTGGAAGTTGATGTGCGCCCAGCCCGGCTCGGTGTCAGCGGTCTGCTCCCACTCCTCCGAGTACTGCTTCCACTCGGGGGTGAGCTTGGCGGTCCGTGACGTGATCTTGGTGTAGGGGTCGCCGGCCTGCTCCACCACCGCAGCGAGCGTGCACGAGTCCTTACTGCGGCCCCAGTAGGTCAGCCGTACGTGGGTTCCCTTCTTAAAGGCCACCTCCAGCGGGTGCGCGATCTGAAGGTCCCACGAGTTGCTGCCCAGGGTCCCAATGGTCAGGCGGCGCGCAAACTGGTGGCCGGCAATCGACGACGGCACGACCGTGTTCTCCATCTTTCCCTTGCCCACCAGCATCCGCCAGTTCGGGCCGGTGATGTCGGGCTTGAGGATCTGCTTGGCCTTGCTCCAGTTCACCTTCCCAGACGAGCGTGTGGAGAGCTCGGGGCCGCCACCTGCTGCCGAGGCACTTGCCACCGGGCTCTCGTTACTAGGGGCTGACGAAGGAGCAACCTCAGGAGGAGTCACTTTTTTCGGAAGCGCCACAAAGGCGAGGACACCGAACGCTCCAAACACAACCAGCACGCCCGCGGGCTTTAAAATCACTTTCATCGTTTTATCCTTTTCGTAAACACCAGCGTCACCAGCCCTTGCGCCGGGACACTCACCGTGCTGTTCTGGGGCAGTGGCACTGCCTGGCAACGCTCCGCCCCCGAAAACACTGTCCGGTAGACCTCGTGGAGCGCAAAACCAGGCACCTCCGTCCCGAGCGCCACCGGCTTGCCCGAGGCGGTATTCAGCCCCACCACGACCAGCGCCTGACGGTCCGGGCTGAGAAACGCACTGAGCTTGAGGCTCGGCAGTGCACTCTGCACCTCCACCCGCACCGAGCCCGGCACGATAAAGCGCGAGTAGTGCTCCAGCGCCGTGAAGCGATCCGTCCGGGTAAAGCCCTGCGGGGTCTTCCAGCTCCCCCGCTGCCAGGCATTCTCCATCGTGATCAGTGCATCCGGCCCCGGCCAGACCCCTGCCCAGTAGAGATAGGCACTGGCATCCTCCTCGGTGAGGCAGTTGTGCACGATCCACGCGGTCTGGAAGCCACTGCCCCGCCCAAACTCGGTCTGGAACTTGGGAGTGTTGGGATAGCTCTGGCGAATCGCACGGAGCGCGGGGATAAAGCTATCCGGGGCGCTCTCTTTGCCGCCACTATACAGATGGTGCGCCACGGCGGAGACAGTCCCTACCTGGCTTGGTGGCAAGAACGCCTGAGGGTTCTCCGCGCCCAGAGTCTCCGGACCGAGAAACTTTGGCGCGTTGTTTAGGGGCTGAACCACCCCCGCGACTGCCGTCAGCGCCTTGCTGTAGCTGGCGTAGTCGGCGCTCTCCTGCGGCTGGAAGAGGCAGGTCTCCCAGTGATCTTTCCAGTTGGGCTCGTTTTGGATACTGAGATAGGTCGGGGCAAGACCCACGCGCTGGTAGGCCACCACGGAGTCGCGCCACCAGGTCGCAAACCCGGCGTAGTCGTAGCTACCGTTGCGCCGCGCGAGGGTTCCCCCGTTCTTCGTGCTCCCCGTACTCTTGAGCGCGGCAGGCGGAGACCACGAGGCGAGAAAGAGCTCCGGTGCGCTCCCCCGTACCTCGGTCGCCCCGGCAACGATATCCCGCTCCGCGGCGGCGAAGCCTGGCTTTCCCGGCTCGTAGGTATTGCGCAGGCGCAGCAGGTTGAGCCGCAGCTCGCCAAAGAGCGCGGCGTAGATCGCCTTGCGCTCCGGGTGGGCCGCGAGCATCTCCTGGTAGTAGGCGGTCGACGCACCAAAGCCCTCGATTTTCTGGTGGGTTTTCGCAAGGTCAAGCTGCAACGTAGCGCCTGAGGGGGTGGCCGCTCGCGGACTCTCTGCGCGGAAGCGTAGCCCTAGGACCGCCGCGACCGTCACGCCCAGCGCGGCACAAAACACGACCCCAGAGCGGTCCCCCAGCACTCCGGTCTTTGAGGAAGAAGCCATATACCCTCAATCTTTGGCAGAAACCGCCTTGTGCCAGAGGGAAATGCGAGAGCCACGGCGAAAAAGTGCGCGATGGAAACTATGCTTGAGACGCGCCGAGCGCGCGCTGCTGCCGCCTGGGGCACCGATGAGATTGTCTTGGTTCACGCCGGAGGGCAGATTGGCCGTCCCGGAGGCCAGGACCAGTGCTTCCCCTTCAAGGTCCACCCGCACTTCCGCTGGCTGACCGGGCTCTCGGTCCGTGACGCCGTGCTCGCCTACGATCCCAGCGACGGCTGGACGGAGTTCTTCCCGACGGTTACGGCGATGGACACGGTCTGGGAGGGGCTGCTTCCCTTGAACCGCGGCCGCGCCCTCAGTGAGCTCCCCGCCTGGCTGGAGGCACGCCAGGGCAAGGCTATCACGCACCTCGGGGCGGGCCACGACAGCACGACCAGCCCGCTGGAGCAAAAGACCCTGGAGGCGCGGCGTCCCAAGGACGAAGCCGAGCTCTTGCTGATGTACCGTGCGGTCAGTGCCACCGCCGCTGGGTTCGCCGCGGCACGCGAGGCTCTCCGCGAGGGCCTCACCGAGCGCCAGCTCCAGATCGAGATCGAGACCGCCTTCGCCCGCGCCGGAGCCACCGCGGTCGCCTACGACACGATTGTCGGCTTTGGCCCGACGTCGGCGATCTTCCACGCCGAGCCGGGGAGCCGCGCGCTTGCCGTGGGCGAGCAGGTGCTTGTCGATGCCGGCGCCGAGGTCGAGGGCTACTGCGCCGATGTCACCCGAACTCTCCCCGGCCCCAGCGGCTTCACCAGCCAGCAGGCCGAGCTCCTGGCGATCCTCGACGGGGTTGAGCGGGCTGCCTGCCTCGCCTGCCGCCCCGGGGTCGAGTGGCATGATATCCACCGCCAGGCCGCGCGCGGGATCGCCTTTGGCCTCAAGGACCTGGGAATCCTGCGCTGCTCCCCCGACGAAGCCCTGGAGACCGAGGCGATCGCGCTCTTCTTCCCCCATGGAGTCGGGCACCTGCTGGGGCTGGGCGTGCGCGATGCCAGCGGGGTCGGGCCGGGGCGCGGGGAGAAGCGGCGCTGCTGCGGTGTGACACCCCGGTGCGACCTCAAGCTGGAGCCGGGCTTTCTGGCGACAGTAGAGCCGGGCATCTACTTCATCCCCGCCCTCCTCAACGATCCCGCCAACCGGGAGAAATACGCACCGCAGGTCGACTGGGAGGTCCTGGAGCGCTGGCTGGTCCCCGGCGGTTTCCGTATCGAGGACGATATCCTGGTCACGGACAGCGAGCCGATTAACCTGACGTCAGAGATTCCACACTAGTTCGCCCAATGGAATTGGGCGTCATCAGTAGCCTTCGGCTGCAAAGCCCGTTCCGGGCTACCGAAGCTGTTCCCCAGCCCGGAATGGGCTTTGCGGCACGCAGTGCCATTGCAGACGCCGGTTTCCAACCGGCGGCGGAGCGATTCGTGAAAAATGCTCAGGTTTAGAAACATAGGTAATCTGGCATAATGAGACGATACCAGGCAGACGCCTGGGTCTTGTATTGGATTAAAAGGAAGTGTCAATGAAGCGAAAGAGTTTTTTCGTGTCTGCCTTGGGCCTACTCGCCCTCAGCGGCTGTGGCAGCAGCAATAATGTCGTCCCCCTTGAGTTCACGGGGACATCGAAGGCGGTTGGTGCCGGTAAGGCCATGACCTATGTCAGCCTCGCCGCCGACAACAAGCCCAGCGCGATCGCCGTGCGCCTCACCGATGGTGCCCTCAACGGCCTAGCCACCACCGCGCCGTTTGGGGTGGAGTACGAGCTGGATATCGCCGCGGTCGGCCCTGACTCCGGTCTGCCCTTCGACCATGTCGTGCTAGACTGGAACCCCCAGGGCCACGAGCCGGCGGGAATCTACGATACCCCGCACTTCGATATCCACTTCTACACCATCAGCGACTCCGAGCAGGCCGCGATCGCTCCCGGCTCCGTGACGGCAGCGGCAGCACCTCCCGCCAACATGGTGCCCGCGGGCTACTTCCCGCCCCCGGGTAAGCTTGTCGATTCCCTCGTCCCCGGCATGGGGGTCCACTACACCTCCCCCTCGACCTCCGAGGAGTTCCAGGGCAAGCCCTTCCGCCGCACCCTGATCTATGGCTTTGCCAATGCCAAGCTGGCCTTTGTCGAGCCCATGATCACCCGCGCCTTCCTCCAGAGCAAGACCAACGACTCGGGCACCTTCACCGTCCCCGATGCCGTTGCCAAGCCGGGGTACTACCCGACCCGCTGGAGCGTCCGCCACAACGCGGATAGCTCGATCGACATCATCCTCGATCAGTTCGTCAAGCGCTAAGCTGCCTCACCGGCTTCCCGCTGCCACCAGAGCTCGGTGCCAGCGGGGAGCCCCTCCGGATCGAACGGGTACGAGATCGTCAGGTGCACCGAGTCCGTCAGGCTCACCAGCGCGGTGCCGTCGGAGAGCCGCTGCGCGGGAATCCCAAAGGCGAGCAGCTCCGCTGTCATGGTCCAGCCATTGGGATAGCGCAGCTCCAGAAGCTCGCCGGGCTTCAGCCGCTTCAGCTCAGGCCGAAAGTCCAGCTCCTCCATCGCCAGCCCCGGGAAGAGATAGACCCCCAGCTCGTCTTTTCGACACGCCGCAATTGTCAGCACAAAGATCATTGCCCCTATTGTAGCCTGATAGAATAAGAGCTGATGGAAGATACGATTTTTGGCAAGATCGCACGGGGTGAGATTGCGGTTGAGCGGCTCTACGAAGACGACTGGGTGGTGGCCTTCCCGGACCTCAACCCGCAAGCGCCCGTGCATGTCCTCGTGATCCCCAAGAAGCCCGTGAAGAACATTCTCGATTTAGGCCCTGAGGACCGCGAGCTGGCGGGAAGCGTGTTGCTAGCCTGCGCCGCTGTGGCGCGCAAGCTCGGGATCGACTCCAGCGGCGTCCGGGTCGTGCTAAACGCGGGCAGCGATGCCGGCCAGACCGTCTGGCACCTCCATGCACACGTCCTTGGTGGCCGTGCACTGAGCTGGCCCCCCGGCTAACATCCCCTTCGCAGGGAGGAACGACCGGTCAGGCGAAGGGATCGCGAGTAGTGCGAGCGGGGGATGCTATAAAGAAACGAAGATCATGAGCGACGAACAAGATAAGCAGGCTCTCTCGCGGCGGGACTTTCTGCGCCGCGCGGGCAAAGAAGCGGTTGACACGGGCACCAAGATCGTCCCCGGCGGCAACCTCGCGCGTCAGGCCCTGGGCCTGGCAACCACCCCCACCACGCCGTGGTGGAATGTCATGGCAAAGTGGCGCAACCGCAACGCGGAGGCGACCCAAGCCCAAGAACCCCCAACAACTGAGGAACAAGACACTGGAACCGACAACGGATAACCTACTGCGGGTCGCCAAAGAGGCGGCCTATCTCTGCGGCAAGCGCACCCTGGCCTACTTCAACACGGGAGTCACCCCCGAGTTCAAGGGCGATAACACCCCCGTTACCATCGCCGATAAAGAAGGCGAGCGGGTCCTGCGCGAGTGCATTCTCTCCCACTTCCCCGATCACGCGATTCTCGGCGAGGAGGAGGGGGCTACGGGGGGAGGTGCGTTTCGCTGGGTCTGTGATCCGATCGATGGCACCAAGTCGTTCGTGGCGGGCGTCCCGCTCTACGGCACCCTAATCGGGGTGGAGCGCGAGGGCGAGATTGTCGCCGGCGTGATCTATCTCCCCGCGCTCGATGAGATGGTCGCCGCCGGCAAGGGCCTGGGTTGCACGGTCAATGGCCGCGCCTGCCGGGTCAGCGACAAGCCGCTGGATAAGTCCGTGCTGGTGACCTCGTCGATCATCCGTGCCCAGAAGCGCTCGGGTGCCTACAACGAGCTCGCGGACAAGACCTATCTTCAGCGCACCTGGGGCGATGCGTTTGGCTACGCCCGCGTGGCGATGGGCCAGCTCGATATCATGCTCGACCCGGTCAAGAGCCCCTGGGATGTCGGCCCGATGCCCATCATCTTCGCCGAGGCGGGCGGAAAGTGCTCCACCTGGAAGGGTGAGAACGATATCTACGGCCCGGACTTCTTCGCCACCAGCGCCGCGCTCTACCCCGAGGTGCTGGAGATTCTCAGCCAAGGGTAGTCCCATCCCCCCGGCCCCCTTCCCTTACTCCGCAAGGGAAGGGGGAGGCCAAGAGGGTTTTTTCCTATGCCGCCCTTATGTGAACCCATTGCGGCCCATGTCTTCCGTTGTCTCCACTGCGCCGCGCTCCGCGCTGTAGAAGACTCAACCTAGGGGTTTATGGCCAGAGAGATGGCGTCGGTGAGGGAAAGGTGCTTGCCCTCCTCAAAGGCCCGCTCAAAGACCGCCTCACCGAGGGTTGTGCGGAGCTTGTCTATTTCCTGCACGTGTCGGTCTCCAATCACGCCATTATCTTTTGTTCGTAGAGCGGTCAGCGCCCCCAAGAGCCTTGCCGCGCGCTCCCCATTTCCTTCCTGTGCATCTAGCTCTGCGAAAAAACCCAGCAGGGCCGTACAGAGCCCCTGTGCTCGTAGTTTTTCTGCCAAGAGAAGACTTTCCTGTCGGTAGTACCGCGACAGTTTTAGATCACCCGCACCTTGGGCGAACAACCCCATGTAGCTGAAGGCAACGGCCAGGGAGATATTACGACCAAACTCCTGGCAGATCAGGAGATTCTCCCGGCCAAGGTCACAGGCTCTTGAGAACTCACCACGCTCACAGGCTATCAATCCCAGGTTCCCGAGAGCGGCCGCAATCAGGTGTTTGTTCCCTTGTGCACGCGCCAGCACGAGCCCCTGCTCCAGGGTCTCTTGTGCCTCAGAGTAGTCCCCAAGATTGAGGAGCGTGATTCCAATATTGATTGTCGCACGCGCCCTCGCATTGAGATCATCGGCTCTCTGGGCAAAGACCAAGCTCTCTCGTTCGTAGGCCAGTGCCTGCTGTTTATCGCCCTGAACTTCCCCGATCAGAATGGCAAGATAGCCCAGTACCTTTCCCACATTTGAGGTATGCCCCATAGCCTTCTGTTCGGTGAGGCATCGCCGGTACAGCGACTCTGCTTCCGCGTAATCTCCCCGTAGCTCGGCCAACGCCCCCGCTTCCATGAGACACTGCCCTTGTGCCTCGCTGGGAGTGCGAGTGGCAGGCAGGGCTAAGACTGCTCGATACCACTGGGCCGCTTCTTCCAGGTAGTTCCGGCGGTTCCAAAACCGATGAAGTGCCCCTGCGATCTCAAGAGCGTGACACTGTAGCACTTCGCTCGAGGACAAGGTAGCAAACCGGAGGGCGACCCGAAGATTGTCGTGCTCTTGTTCCACACGGTGCAGCTCCGCAACCGCCTCCGCCTGAAACTGCTTGGGATACGATTCGCGGCAGAAGTCACGAAAGTACTCTAGGTGGGCCACTTGCACCAAGTCGGGGCCACGCTCTTCGAGGCGCTCTTGGGCGTACTGGCGAACCGTCTCCAGGAGCCTGTAGCGCGTGGAGCGGCCTTGCTCTCGCTCAACCACCACGAGGCTCTTGTCTAGGAGCGAGGTAAGCACATCGTGCACAGCCCCTTCCTCAAGCCCCGCGCCGGAGCAGACCCGCTCCGCCGCCTCAAGTGTCCAGCCACCTGCAAAGACTGAGAGACGAGCGAACAGAAGCTTCTCACTCTCTGTCAGCAGGTCGTAGCTCCAGTCGATCAGGCCACGCAGAGTCTGGTGCCGGGGCAGAACCGTGCGAGGGCCGCCCGTGAGAAGCGAGAAGCTCTGGCTCAGACGCTGGTGGAGCTCGTCGAGCGAGAGTGTGCGCAGGCGGGCAGCAGCAAGCTCGATAGCCAGAGGAATCCCGTCGAGGCGCGTGCAGAGCGCGGTCAGGGTAGCGGTGTTCTGCTCCGTCTGAGCGAGGTCCGGACAAAACGCGGTGCCACGCCCGATAAAGAGCTGGAGGGCCTCGTGCGGGGCGAGCGAGGGAGTGCGGTACGGGCGCTCCCCCACCACGCCAAGGGCCTCGCGGCTCGTGGCAAGAATCCGAAGATTCGGACAGCCGCGAAGAAGCGCTTCCGCCACCTGCGCACTCGCGTCCAAGACATGCTCGCAGTTATCGAGGAGCAGCAATATATTCTTGGACTTCAGCCTGTCGAGTACGTTGTCAAGCAGCGGCTTCCCGGCGGCCTCGTTGACGCGGAGAGCTGAGGCGATCGAGCGTACGACCAGCGAAGGGTCAGACAGAGACGCCAGCTCGATCAGCCAGACCCCATCCGTAAAGCGATCCAGGACATCCCGCGCGACATACTGGCTCAGTCGGGTCTTCCCACTCCCGCCGGAGCCCGTGAGAGTGACGAGGCGTACGGTCTTGAGAAGCTCGGCGAGCTCCCCGCGCTCTCGCTCACGCCCGATAAAGCTCACCAGCGGCTCGGGCAGGTTGTGCAAGAACTCACTCGGCAATAAAGACGCAGACACGGGCGTTTTTGGCTGAGCCTGTTGCACGGTCTGTGCCTGCTGGGCCGCCTCCAAACGTGCCATGAGACGCTCGCGCTCTGTGATCACCCAGTCGTCGTAGAGACCGGGCAGAAGCTCCGCACGGGCCAGGTTCGCGGCTCCCGCCACATCGCCCGCCTTGAGCCGTGCCTCAAACTCCGCCACATCGGTGGTGACAGAGTCCGGGTGGAGCCCCACTTGCAGCCGGCCACTGACCAGCGAGTCGCCGAGGAGCTTGCGGAGACTAGAGAGAGTCACCGAGAGGCTGTTGCGCGCCAGTGCGGGGTCTTTGTCGGGCCAGAACAGCTCCGCGATCACCTCACGGGAGTGGGAGCGCGGGAGCGTGACGGCCAGATACGCCAGAATCGCTGCGGCTTTTTGGGTGGGAAAATGGCTGATACTCTCGCGGCTCTTGGCCACAAGCCTTGGGCCTCCGAAAAGTTCAATGCGCCAAGCCATCGTTATGGCCAATTATACGCCTTTTTAAGACTATTGTAAGACGAATCTAAGAGGGGCATGGTGAAGTGAGAGAACTGTACATCCAAAAATTCATAAGGAAGTAAACCATGAAACGTCTCCTGGGAGCCCTGGCGGCTCTCACCCTGCTCTTCGCTGCGCCTGCCCACGCGTACGAAGAGGATACGCACTTCACCATGACCCTGGTGCTCTGCCGCGCCGCCGGCCTCTCCAATGCGGAGGCACTCACCGTGGCCAGCTACGACCAAGGCATGGACGACTCCGACGGCACCGTTGCCAATGGCGGGACAGGCGGGATTATCCCCAATATCCCCGAGGAGTCCTTCTGGCACGCGATCCCCAAGAGTGGCTCCAAAACAGAGGTGCTAGCCCGGAAAAAAGAGCTCTGGGACAGTGTTCTCGCCGAGACAAACCCCACCAAGCGGCTCCAGCGCCTCGGGGTTTTCTTCCACTACCAGCAAGACACCTGGGCACACCGCAAGCACCCCAACAGCGATCCCGCAACTTTTGATACCTACTCCACCCCGTTTGGCCACGCAGCAGACGGCCACCAGCCGGACCGTCCCCCCTTTGATCCCGTCTGCGCCCTGCGGTGCCTGGAAGAGGGAAGTACCTATGCCCGGCTATTTGTTAAGGATTGCGTCCGCCGTACGCCCACCACGCTCTTTGACAATTACTCAGCTGCCAAGGGCGAGCTGGACGGTGCCTGGACGGATAAGCGTAAGGGGAAGTTCTTCAACACGTTGGTGGTAGACAGCTCCACCCCCGCCCGCAAGTTCTTCACCGACCTTATCCGCTCCCAGATCGGTGCCTACACCGTCTCAACGGATGCAAACCCCAAGTTTCTCTTTCGTGAGACTGCCGATGAGGCCAACTACACCGCCGTGAAACAAGCGCTGGAGGGAGCCTGCTCCCGTGCGGGGGTTGCGGTCTCGATCCCGACCGTGCGCACAAAGGTCACGAACCTGACGACCTCACAGTTCCAGGGAAGCAACCTGGGAACCACAACCTACTCGGTCAAGATCTACACCGGCGATGTCTCCGGCGCAGGGACAGACTCGAATATCTTTCTTTCGTTTAAGGGCGCAAGCGGCCAGATTGGCGAGCAACGCCTCAACGCCCTGATCACCACCAATGCCTTCGAGCGCAACCAGACCGACTATGT
Source organism: Armatimonas rosea (assembly GCF_014202505.1). NCBI lineage: Bacteria > Bacillati > Armatimonadota > Armatimonadia > Armatimonadales > Armatimonadaceae > Armatimonas > Armatimonas rosea. The sequence goes on from NZ_JACHGW010000004.1 coordinate 486,042, forward strand.
GACGCTCGTGAACCTCGCCCCCGTGGGTGAGCTGACAAGTGTCACGGTGCGCAGCGACAATATGTACCCTGCATCGGCGTGGTATCTCGGCTGGATCGAGCTTAGTGCTCCCGGAATCGCCACCCGCCGCTTCACCTTCAATAAGTGGATCGAGTCGCCCAATCTCAGCGCCACGGTCTCGGTTGCCACTGCCCCGGTCGCAGCCGTGCCGATTAAAATTAAGATCAAGAGCGCCTCCAACCAGATGTATGTCTGTGCGTCGGATGGCCTCCAGCACAACCAGTGGCTCTACTGTAAGGCGGGGACACCGCTCACGTTTGTCGTGGAGGGCGATCTCAACAACTGCAGCCTGCGGGTCGATGGCACCCAGCTCTACTTCAGCTACAACGAGACCACGGGCGCGGTGAAGCTCTGGAACACGAAAGACAAGGCGCAGTTCAAGCTGGAGCGCCAGAGCAATGGCACCTACGCCCTGCGAAATATCGCCTTTGACCAGTATGTCTGGCTCTCCAAAGAGTCGCCCTACATCACGCGTGCAGGCAACGCTGCGATTGCCTCCGGCCGCTGGTACCTCGAAGGGCTTCCGTAGTCCGCCACCCACCCCCTAGCCCCCGTCCGACGGGGGAATCCCTGAGGAATCAGATTCCTTATTGTCCCCCCGCTGGGCGGGGGTTAGGGGGGAAACCGCTCTGGGGTATAATTCCCGCAGCATGAAGATCATCCGATTTGTTGACCACGCGGGCAATATCCGCTACGGCACCCCCACCGACGATACCTACACCACGGCGACTGCACTCGATGGCGAGCTTCTCACGGGACTCACCCCGACCAAAGAGCTGCTCTCGGTCGCCAAGCTCCTCGCCCCGATTACGCCGCCCAATATTTTGTGCATCGGCCTCAACTATAAGCGCCACGCCGAGGAGAGCGGGATGGCCCTCCCCGACCGTCCCCTGCTCTTTATCAAGCCCACCAGCACCCTAAGCAACCCCGGCGACCCGATTGTCCACCCCAAGACCACCGAGGAGCTGGACTACGAGTGTGAGCTGGCCGTGGTGATCGGCAAGACCGCCAAGAACGTGGACGAAGACGACGCCCTCGACTACGTGCTGGGCTACACCTGCGCCAACGATGTCTCCGCCCGCGACTGGCAGCTCCGCTACGACAAGCAGTGGGCACGCGGCAAGAGCTTCGACACCTTCTGCCCGCTCGGCCCGGTGCTGGTCACCGCCGACGAGATCGACGATCCCAACGAGCTGCAGATCCAGACCCGCGTCAATGGCGAGACGCTGCAAAACTCCAACACCGCGGACATGATCTTCGATGTCTGTGAGATTATCTCGTCGCTTTCGAAGAACTTCACGCTCCTTCCTGGCACCGTGATCCTCACCGGCACGCCCGAGGGCGTCGGCATGGGCCGCACCCCCAAGCGCTGGCTGGTCCCCGGCGATGTCTGTGAGATCGAGATCGAGGGAATCGGTATTCTCACCAATACCGTGGAGGCCGCCTAATGTTTCGGTTAGATGGAAAACGCGCCATTGTCACCGGCGGCGCCAGCGGGATTGGCGCGGCGATTGTCGAGACGCTCAAGGCCCAGGGGGCACATGTCCTTGTCCTAGACCTGAGCGACCACGCCGACCTGCCCTGTGATGTCTCCGACCCGGACTCTGTGGCACGGGCCTTCGCCAAGGCCGACGAGAGCGGGCCGCTGGACTTGCTGGTCTGCTCGGCGGGAATCGGGTTTGTCGGGGATATCCTCAAGACCACCCCCGCCGACTTCGACCGCCTGATGGGCGTGAATGGGCGTGGGCTCTTTCTCTGCTGCCAGCAGGCGGTCGCGCGGATGAAGGCGAGCGGCAAGGGCGGGAGTATCGTCAATATCTGCTCCATCGCCGCCGAGACCGCCCTCGCCGAGCGCTTTGCCTACTCCGCCACCAAGGGCGCGGTGCTGGCCATGACCCGCTGCATCGCCAAGGACTTTGTCGCCGATAACATCCGCTGCAACGCGGTCTGCCCGGCGCGGGTTCACACCCCGTTTGTCGATGCGTATCTGGCGAAGAACTACCCCGGGAAAGAGGCAGACCAGCTCGCCGTGCTCTCGTCGGCGCAGCCCATGGGCCGTATGGGCCAGCCCGCCGAGATCGCCGCACTGGTCGCCTACCTCTGCTCCGACGAAGCCAGCTTTGTCACCGGCGCCGCCTACGACATCGACGGCGGTGTGATGGCGATGCACTAATTCCGATGGGACGAGCACTGCTACCGCTACTTCTTGCCTTTTTGCTTGGCTGTGCAGTGCTCGTCCTGGAAGACCGGCTCCAAAGCAAACCTAAAAAGCAGTACTACCCTTTCCTCATAGGCCTTCTTGCGTTGTCCGTTGTCGCCCTATTCTGGGGGTTTACAAAACTTCTCTGGTTTCCCTTTGTCGGCTCAAATGTCTATTTCTCCTCAATTGCGTTCCTGGTTGCAGGGTTTGGCGCGGTCTGTGCCGGGACACGTCGCCCACACCTCACGAAACGCACGCTAGGTGTTTGGGGGTATGTGGTCGCCCTCTCCGCCGTTGCCAATGGGCTTTTCTTTACGGTCGCAGGGCTCTGGCCACAGAGAAATCCAGCCGACCTCACGATGCAGCTCTTTGGCTTGGCGACCGCTCTCCTCCCATTCATCGCGGGACTCACGACAATGCTTCTGCCGAGAGAGCGGAGCCTCGTGGACAATTTGGCGTTCCGGGTCCGCACACGAACTGCCTTCAGCCGCTACGCCCTGGCCTTCTCGATTAACCTGGGACTCTTGTTTCTCTGTGGCTATCTGCAAAACCGGGACAGGGGTAGCGCTCTCATCATCGCCAGCTATTTCCGGCAGCTCATGAGCTGGATCACGATAGGCTTAGGGCTTTGGGCAGTTCACCCCCTCTGGGACACCGAACCGAAAGAAGCGCAAGTCGAAGAGCTCCCAAAACAGAAACAAGCACACTCGCCACTTGGGCTCAAATGACGCCGGCGTCGCCTAGCGGTTCTTGCGCCGTAGCTCGTCGCGGATAAACAAGCCCGAGGGGGAGATTTCGGAGTCCTTCCACTTCCCTGTCGGGCTGGCGCCGGGCTTGAGCACCGCAGACGACTCGTTCTTATCGGCGACCGACCAGTTGCACCAGCTGATCCCGTTGGCATCGCAGAACTCCCACCACTTCTGGGTCTCGTCGCGGTCCACCGGGCCATTGCCGCTCGCCTCGGTCGTCCCAAACTCCGTGACAAAGAGAGCGACCCCGTTCTTGAGCGCCTTGGTCGCATTGTCCCGGAGCCACTGCTTGTGCGTCCCCGAGTAGAAGTGCAGGGTGTAGGCGATATTGCTACCCTTGAGCGGGCTCAGCGATGCCTCCTCCACTTGTTGCGACCAGGTGCGCGTGCCGCAGATAATCAGGTTTTTCTTGTCGTACTGCCGGATCGCCGCGATCACGGCCTCGTGGTAGGGCTTGAGCTGGGTCGCCCACGCTGCGTTCTGGAGCGGCTCGTTGTAGGTCTCGTAGATGACGTTGGGGACCTTGCTGTAGCGCTTTGCGACCTCGCCAAAGAACGCGACAGCTTGCTCGGTGTGCAGGTGGGCGTTGTGGTCGTGCCAGTCGATAATCACGTAGATTCCCGCCTTGATCGCCGCATCGACCACGGTAAAGAGCTTCTTCTTCTCGACCTCGGGGTTCTTGAGGTAGCCATCGGGCTCCACCGCCAGCGCGGCACGAACCACCGTGCACTTCCAGTCATCGCGCAGCCAGTTGACGGTCTCCGCAGTGTAGTACTTCCCGATCCACTGGCTCCAGAACAGCGACATCCCACGCAGCTGCACCGGCTTGCCTTGTGCATCGACAATCCGGTTGCCCTTCACCTGCAAAAAACCATGTTGCTCTACAATCGACATCAATCTCTCCTCACGTCACTCCACAAAGGACTTTCAAGTCTCACTCCCTAATTGTAGCGCATGGAATCTTATGTGACTGCAGGGCCAATTCGCGGCAAGTTTGTCGATGGTGAGCTGCGCTATCTCAAGATCGGCGAGACGGAGATCATCCGCCGCGTGTTCTTCGCGGTGCGTACCAAGACCTGGGACACACTGACACCCCGGATCAAGGCGAGCTCCATCAAGACGCGCTTCGGCTCGTTTGAGCTGACCTTCGAGGCGGACTGCGAGCGCGGCGCGGCGGGCTACGACTCCGACGGCGCGTACTCCTGGGCAGCCAAGGTGGTGGGAACCGACGATGGAACCATCACGTTTACGGTCACGGGCATCCCCCAGCGCGACTTTGAGACCAACCGTATCGGGCTGTGCGTTCTCTTTGGCACCCCGACGGTCTGCGGCAAGCGCTACCAGCTCAAGACCCCCAAGGGGCCGCGCACCGGGACGTTCCCGACGTTTGTCAACGCCCCGCTGATGTTCGAGCCCGACTTCTCCGAGCTCCGCTACGACAATGTCACGGTCAGCCTCAGCGGCGACGGCCTCTTCTCCATGGAGGACCAGCGCAACTTCGCCGACTCCAGCTTCAAGGCCTACGCCGTGATGCCCTACCCCTACCCCAAACTCAAGACGGGTGAGGAGCACACCCAGACCATCACGATCCGCGCCACCGGCGAGACCCGCCGCACTCTCCAGCCTGCCTCGACGACGCTCAAGGTTGGGGAGCTCGTGCCGGGCCGCGTCCTTCCCGAGATTCGCCAGGGCAGCACCGGCGAGCGCAACTGGTTCCATGGCATCAACCACGACCGTGAGAAGGCCAAGGCGGCCGAGAGCATCTCCTTTGCCTACTTCCCGGTCGAGCACCTCTTCGACGACGACACGTGCTGGGAGAACGTGCCGGTCATCACGGAGCTGGCGGAGTCGGCGCGGCAGTTTGCCCCCGGTAAGCCCATCGATCTCCACCACATCGCCCTCACCCTCACGCACCCGCGCCCCGCGCCCGAGCCGCGCAATGCCAGCCCCCTGGGCGCCGCCTGGGCCGCCGCCTGCCTCAAGTACGCCGCCCTCGCCGGGGTCCGTAGCACGACCTTCGACATGGGCCCCGGCTACGCCAACCGGGTTCTCAAGGCCCTCACGCCCCTTGCCGGCCAGCCCATCCGCCAGGTCCGCGCCAGCGGCACGGGGCTTGTCTCCGTCCTCGGGTCGCCCCTTGTCCCCACGGTGGATGCCTTTGGCGTCGGCGAGAGCATTATCGTCCTCAACAAAACCAGCGCACGCCAGCGAGCGAACCTAGAGGGCCTCGCGGCGGGAGCCTGGACCGCGCGCGAGCTCCACGGCCAGACCGCCGCCGGCACCCTCCCCGAGCCTACCGCAGTACGAGTGAGTGGCGGCAAGACCAACCTCAACCTCGCCCCCCACGAGGTTCGCATTCTCACACGCACCGGGCAGTAAATTACCCGGCCGAAGGCAAGGAGCGCCCCGTGGGCGCATAAATCAAAATCCTCTGCGCGTCCTCGGGACGCTCCCAAAAATACGAGGCGGGTAATTTATTGCCCGCCAAAAAATAATTGCGCGTCTGGTGTGACGATTCGTGCGGAGCGTTGCTCTTTACTTACGACGATGCACGATTCGCTGGAAATGCAAGAGGACGCGGCCCTGGTGGTCTATGCCACGCTGGGCTCGATCCGGGCCTTTGATGAGCTGATCCGGCGCTACCGGGGACCGATCACCCTGGCGGCGGAGCAGGTTGTTAAGAGCCGCGCAATCGCCGAAGAGGTCGCGCAGGAGACCTTTCTGGCAGCCTTTAAAGCGTTGCCGACCCTCGAAGCGCCGGGCGCAGTCGGGGGGTGGCTCCGCGCCATCGCCCGGAATCTTGCGCTCAAGACCCTCCAGCGCGAGCGACGGTGCACCGCCACCGACGATCTTGAGGCGCTGGTGCGAACCGCGAGCCACGAGCTTGCGATCCCCCCCGACTGGATCGCCCGAATCGAGCAAGAGGTGATCTTCCAGGCGCTCCAAAAGCTCCCACAAGACCAGCAAGAAGTTCTCTACCTCGCCGCCTACGAAGACTGGAGTGTCGCTCGTATCGCGGAGTATCTCTCGGTCCCCGAGGCCACGGTCCGGGGCCGGCTCTACCGTGCACGCCAGGCCGTGCGCCAACACTATTCCCTTCAGGAGGAACTACCATGAGTGAAGAAACAACAACCACGACCCTCGACCCGGCGGCGGAGAAGCGCGAGAGAGACATCCGACGGGTGCGCCGGATGGTGGGGGAGCTCTACTCCCTCGCCGAGCACGCAAGCCTCTCGGGGGCCTTTCGGAAAGAGGGCGCTCTCGAGGCCGTGCGAATCTACAACGATGTGCTCGCCGTGCTCCAGAACCAAGGGGTGGAGCTGCATGGCATGTTCTCCCCCCTCCCCGCCGATGCGAGCTTCGACCGGATCGGGGTCGCCAGTCGACTGCTACGGGGCTACCTCGACGACGAGAGCGAGGAGTACAGTGGTGGTAAGAGCAAGAACAAAGGGGTCAAGATTGTTGTCGGCAAGCACGGCGAGCACTCAAGCCATATCAACCTAGAGGAGCTCGGCCAGCTCAAGGATATCGGCTCGGTCATCCGGGAGCACCTCCCCGAGTGGCTCCGTGGCACTCCCACGCCGCCGACTCCACCGACACCGCCCACACCGCCGACGGCTCCCACCCCCCCGACGCCACCGACGCCGCCCACACCGCCGACTGAGGAGTAAGCACGTTTTCCCCTGTGGGATCGCAAGGTACCACAGGGGAAATTCCCGTAGTTTTATCAGCCTGCACGCCCTCTCACTTTTTGACGATTATTAAGAAAAGTGAGAGACTTGATGCAAAACCGCTCCCCCCTTCTCGAAACGACCCGCGACGACGATGAGCGCCAGGATCGGCTACAGGCACGGCTCTTGATGACACTGCGGGCCTTTGCCTTCAAGGCGAACGCGGCAGGCCTTACGTTTCCCTGTGAAGCGACCGCACAAGCCCTCCTCCCTCTCTCTTCAACCAACAGCTATGCGGAGAGACTCGAAGAGTCGATCCACCGCCAAGACCGGGCCTATAGGAGCGCGACCTGGACACAGGCGATCGAGAAGCAGCAGCCGCTCGTCAGCAATACCTTTCGGGTCTGTGACCAGTGGGGTAAGTGGCACTGGCTCCATGAAGAGGCCCATGTGCTCTACCAGCCCGACGGCTGGGATGCGGTCGGGACCTTCGTCGATGTGACCAGGCAAGAGCGCAACGCAGCGCTCCATGTGGGACAGACACGCATCCTTAAGATGATCGCGGAGCATAGGCCACTCGCGACGATCCTGGACTCGCTCAATCTCCTGATCGAGGAGCTGGTCCCCGAGTCGCTCACCTGCATCCTGGGCTATGCCCCCCTCACCAACTCGGTCTATGATCTGAGCGCTCCCAACCTTCCCCAGGGCTACCGCACAGCGATCAACGGGCTGATCGTCAGCCCCGATGCGGGCTCGTGTGGGGCCGCTCTCAGCCGGAAAAAGCCGGTCGTTGTCAAGGATATCGCCACCGATCCCCTCTGGAAAGACTTTGTCACCCTTGCGGTTGATGGCTATGGGCTACGCTCGTGCTGGTCTCATCCCATCCTCACCAATGAGGGCAACCCCGTCGGCACCTTCGCCATCTACCACCGGCACCCCCACACCCCCACAGGCTGGGAGCGGGAGCTCCTGGCAACCGCCGCCTACCTCGCCGGGGTTGCGATAGAGCGCTCGGAGTCGGAGAATACGATCCGCTACCAGGCCAGCCACGACTCCCTCACGGGCCTGCCCAACCGCCACCGGTTCACCACCGATGTCACTGCACAGCTCGATGCAGCGCGCCAGCAGCAGACCACCCTCACGCTTCTCTTCCTCGACCTCGACCGCTTCAAGCAGGTCAACGACTCCCTCGGGCACTCTTTTGGCGACCACTTGCTCCAGACCATTGCCAGCCGGATGCAAGACGTTGTCGGGGAGCGGGTCTACCGGATGGGGGGCGACGAGTTCACGATCCTCCTGGAGAACTCGGATGCGCGCCAGACCGATGAGCTTGTCAAACGGCTCCGCCGGGAGCTCTCGCGCCTCGTGCAGCTCGACAACTACGAGTACCTTCCCAGTGTCACGATCGGTATCAGCGACTACCCAGGCCATGCCGAGAATGCCCATAGCCTCCTCAAGTACGCCGATATCGCCCTGCACCGCGCCAAGGAAGACCACTACGGCGGCACGCGTCGCTTCGACCCGATCCTGGCCCAGAACCTCGCCCAGAAAGTCCAGCTAGAATCGGACCTGCGCCAAGCGGTCGAGCAGCAGGCCTTCACCCTGCACTACCAGGTCAAGGTCGATGCCCGAACCCACCAGCCGATTGGTGTCGAGGCCCTGATCCGCTGGCAGCACCCCGAGCGGGGCATGGTCTCGCCCGGTGAGTTTATCCCCCTTGCGGAGGAGACCGGGCTGATCCTCCCTCTGGGCGACTGGGTCATGCAGACCGCCTGCCAGCAGGCACGCGCCTGGGAGATAGCGGGGCTCCCCCTGCGCGTCTCGATCAATGTCTCCGCACGCCAGCTCCTCCAGCCCGACCTACAAAAACGTGTCCAGAGTGCGCTCCAGCAGTCCGGGGTGCGCCCGGACTTGATTGGCTTTGAGCTCACCGAGACCGCGATTCTCAAGCACGGCAAGTCCGCCGAGCGCACCCTCAATGCCCTCAAAGACCTGGGAATCTGGCTAGAGCTCGATGACTTTGGCACCGGGTTTTCGTCGCTGGTCTCCCTCCGCAACTACCGCATCGATGTCCTAAAGATCGACCGGCTCTTTGTCCATAACCTTAAGCGCACGTCCAACGACGCCGCCATTGTCCGTGGGGTGATCGAGATGGGCCATGCACTGAACATGACCGTGGTCGCGGAGGGGGTGGAGACCCGTGCGCAGGCGGAGCTTCTGACGGAGCTGGGCTGCGACGGCCTCCAAGGGTTCTACTTTGCCCGCCCCGTCCCCGTGGAGCAGCTCTGCCTAGACCACGCTCCTCGGCTACGCCGCGCCGCCTGAGACGCGACCGGGTACAATACCGGTCATGCGTGTAGGATTGTTTACCGAGAGCTACGAGCCCGTGATCAATGGCGTCTCGACCTCGGTGAAGACCCTTGCCCTGGAACTCCTCGCCGAGGGCCACGAACCGACGGTCCTGGCTCCCCGCTATCCCGGCTATGCCGACAGCAGCGAGGTTCCCGTGCGCCGGTTGCCGTCGTGGGTCTCCCCCTGGAACCCGCAGAACCCCTTTGCGCACTCGCCGCTCCTGGGACAGCCGATGGCACTCCGCAACCTCCCCCTGGATGTGGTGCACTCCCAGCAGCCCTTTGGCATGGGCCAGCACGCCCGCGCCATGGCCCGTCAGCTCGGCGTGCCGCTCGTCTCCACCTTCCACACGCTCTACCACGAGTACACCCACTATGTCCCGCTGCCAAGCGCCGTGAGCCGCTGGTGGCTCTCCCGACACCTGCGCCTCTACTACGGCCACGAGTGCGCCCAGGTGATCGTGCCGTCGCAGGCCACCGGCGACGTGCTGATCCGCCTGGGAGTCCCCGAGAGCAAGCTCACGGTAGTCCCCACGGGAATCCCCGCCCTGCGCCCCGTCCTGCCCACCGAGATCGCGGGCGTCCGGGAGCGCTACCGCCTCACCGAGGGAGCACCGGTCCTGCTCTATGTCGGGCGGCTGGCGCGGGAGAAGAATATCGAGTGCCTCTTCGACGGCCTACGGCACTGGCCCGCGGACGCCGTCCTCTTGCTCGTGGGAGGCGGCCCCGCACTCAACGATCTCAAGGCCGAGGCGGAGACCCGTGGAATCGCGGATCGGGTGCGCTTTGCGGGCTTTGTCCCACGCCCCGATCTGCCGCCTATCTTCGCCGCCGCGACTCTCTTTGTCTTCCCCAGCGTGACGGATACCCAAGGGGTCGTGCTCTCGGAGGCGCAGAGCAACGGCCTGCCGTGTGTGGTCGCCAACGGCGGCGGTGCCCCGGAGTTTGTCCGCGACGGCATCGACGCCTTGATCGTCCCACCCTCCGAGCTGGGCCAGGCCGCCGCCGCCCTCCTTAAAGATACCGAGCGCCTAAAAGCCTTCGCCTGCGCCGCCCGCCAGAGCCCGCTCCACCCCACCCCCACCGAGATGGCCCGCCGCATTGTCGCGGTCTACGAAGCCGCCCGCAGCTGCTAGCCTCTTCCGGGGATTGGCCGGGGTGTAGCCGGGGAATGAATGCCCCGGCAGGAGGGAAGGAGCGCCCCGTGGGCGCACAGAGCTTTCCTGCGTCCTCGGGACGCTCCCTAAGGCTGCCGGGGATTTCAATCCCCGGCCAATCCCCGGCTTATGATAAAGTAAGAGCCATGGGGCAGTTCGGGCGTTTTATCCGGGAGCTAGGCAAGTACCGCGGGGCACAGCTCTGGATCGCGTTTTTGACCTTGATCTCGGCCCTCCTCTCTCTCCAGACACCGGGGCTGATCAAGCAGATCTTCAACTTCCTCGACCCGCGTAAGTCCGAGCCCTTCCACCTCCCCGGCCCGTTTTCATCGCTTACCGGAGCCTTTGTCCTGCTGATTCTCGTCTCGCTCGCCTCGGGCCTGATGAGCTATGTCATGGGCGTCACCATCCAGGCGATGGGCCAGCGCTTCCTGCTCGACACCCGTGTCAAGCTCTACACCCACCTGCAGGGGCTCTCGCAGGGCTTTTTTGAGAAGTCCCAGACCGGGAAGATCGTCGCCACCGTGGTCAACGATGTCGGCCAGGTCAATGGGCTGATCACCGGGGCGTTTGTGACCATTATTCAGGACTCCGTGACCCTGATCGGAGTGCTCATTCTGATCTTTATGCAGAACGCGCACCTGGCGCTGCTGGCGCTCTCGGTCTACCCGATCTACATCCTCAACTACCTGCTCTCACGCAAGGGGCTCTCGGACAACGCCAGCAAGATCAGCGAGCTGCGCGGCGTGATCCTCTCGGACCTGCAGGAGAAGCTGGCGGGGATTCAGGTGGTCAAGTCCTACGCCCAGGAGCGCTCGGAGGTCCGAAGCTACACGCACCTCAACCGCGACAACCTCAACCTCAATATCCGTCAGAACGGCCTGGGCACCTGGCTCTGGGTGCGCGCAGAGCTCATCACGGCGGTCGGGACGGCGGTGGTTCTCTGTGTGGGCGGACAGGCGGTGATTAAGGGCGACCTCCGCCAGGGCGACCTCGTGGCGTTTCTGGTCTTGGTCACGGCCTATCTCTATGCCCCCACGATCCGTCTGATCCAGCTCAACGACCAGCTCGCACGCTCCCAGACCAGCCTGCGCCGCATCTTCGATCTGCTGGACACCGCGCCCGTGGTGGTCAACAATCTCAAGGCCCCCGCGCTCCCCAAGATCGCCGGGCGCGTGGTCTACGAGCACGTGAAGTTCGCCTACGAGCCGGAGCAGTATGTCCTCAAGGGGATCGACTTAACCGTGGAGCCGGGGCAGATGATCGCCTTTGTGGGGGGCAGCGGCTCGGGGAAGACCACGATGATTAGCCTGCTCTCACGCCACTACGATGTGGTGGAGGGGCGGATCACCATCGACGGTCACGACCTGCGGGAGATCGAGCTCTACTCGCTCCGTCAGCAGATCGGGGTGGTGCTCCAGGAGAGCATTCTGTTCCACGCAACCATCCGGGAGAACCTCAAGTACGGCAAGCTGGACGCCACAGACGAAGAGCTGGCCGCGGCGGTGGAGGCCGCGAACCTGACATCGGTGATCGAGGCGCTTCCACAGGGCTACGACACCAAGATCGGGGAGGAAGGGGTCAAGCTCTCGGTGGGCGAGAAGCAGCGCCTCGCGATCGCCCGAGCCCTCCTCGCCGACCCACGGATTCTGGTGCTCGACGAGGCCACCAGCTCACTGGACTCCGAGACCGAGACCCTGATCCAAGAGGCGCTCGACCGGCTGATGACAAACCGCACCAGCTTTGTGATCGCCCACCGCCTCAGCACGATTGTCAAGGCCGATAAGATTGTCGTGATGGAGCTGGGTGAGATCAAGGAGATGGGCACCCACAGCGAGCTCCTGGAGCAAGGCGGCATCTACGCCCGCCTCTACGCCGAGCAGTTTAGAGCGGAGCTTGAGGCTGGTGCCTAGCCGGGGATTGGCCGGGGATTGGCCGGGGAATGAATGCCCCGGCTCCGAGTTGGGAGCGTCCTGCGGACGCGCAGAAATGAGCGCTCTCCGCGCCCACGGGGCGCTCCTTCCCCCCTGCCGGGGCATTCATTCCCCGGCTACACCCCGGCTAGAGCCCGGCGAAACGCCTCGGCCTCTTTGACCGTGAGCTGCTTGCTCCACGGCGCACGCTCCTTGGTCTCCGCCCCCGGCCCCTTGTTGTTGCACTCCGCAAAAAACGCCGTCTTCTCGCGCTCCGGCTTGTCCCAGTTATGCCACCCGACCGGGCGAATCTGTGCCCCAAGCGTGCACTCCCAGAAGAGAACACGGGCAAAGTCGCGCCACGGACGGCCTAGATAGACACTGCCCGGACGAACCTCCGGCGCGGCGGAGATATCGCAGCGCCAGAAGAGATAGCCGCCGGGGTCGCGCTCCGTATCGCGGGCCTGCGCCGTGACATAGCCCTCGCCCTTGCAGACAAGCTTGCATTTCTCGAAAACCGCGGCAGCGTGGCCGAAGATAAAGTCCACATCGCCCTCGATGTAGCAGTTTGTAAAGCGCTGGTGGCCGTCGCCGTTGGCGTAGAGGGTGTCCTGCCAGCCCAGAAAGCGACAGTTTTCAAAGACCATCTGGTCGCCCTGGGTCTTGACCGCCACCGCCTGCCCGACATCGCGACCTCGCCCGGCACTATTGGCGAACGTCAGGTTCTCGGCGCGGAAGTTATCGGCTGAGAGAGTCGCGCTCGCCGAGCCGCTCGTGCCGTAGGGCTTTCCCGTCGGGTCGAGGGTCCGTGCACTCCGGTCAAAGGTCAGCACCGTCCGCTCCGCCGACTCACCGCGCAGGGTGACATTGCCCTTGCTCTTGTGCAGGGTCAGGAGCTCTTTGTACGTCCCTGGGCGAATTCGAATCAAGATCGGCTCTTTGTTGTTTTCCGGCACCGCATCCAGCGCCGCTTGGACGGTCTTAAAGTCCGCCTTGCCTCCGGTTCCCTCGGAAGCGACAGTCCATGTCTTTGGCATGGGTCTATTATAGCCGGGTACACTGTTTAGCGAGCGAGCCCGCGGGGGCGATACGAGTTTTGTTATGGATGACCATTCCCTACGAGTTTTAGAGTTTGACGCCGTGCGCGGGTTGCTGGCAGAGCGGGCGGCGTGTGCGCTGGGGGCGGAGCGGGCGCGGGAGCTGACGCCTAGCCCCCTATTTGCCTTTATCCAGGAGTGGCAGCAAGAGACCACCGAAGTCCGAAAGGTTACGGATGCGCACGGGCCGTTTCCGCTGGGGGGAATCCAGGATATCCGGCGCTCGCTCGCCCACGCCGATGTAGGACAAAACCTGACTCCCCATGAGTTCCTGACGCTCTCGTCGACTTTAGTGGGAGCAAGCCGCTTGAAGCAGTTCCTGGTCCGCCACGCCGAGAAAGCCCCTCTTCTGAGTGACCGAGCCCTCGGCATCCAAGAGTACCCGCGCCTGCTGGCCGAGATCGAGCTCTGTATCGGGCGGAGCGGCGATGTGCTGGACTCCGCGTCCCCGGCGCTGGCGGCGGCCCGCGCCAAGATTCGGGTCACCCAGCGCCGGGTAGATGAGAAGCTCAACGCCGTGCTGAACTCGTCGGTGACCCGCGGGATGCTCATGGACCCGACTGTCGTGCTGCGCGATGGCCGCCGCTGCCTGCCCGTGAAGGCCGAGTTCAAGCGCCAGCTCCCCGGCATTGTCCACGACCAGTCCGGCACCGGCGCGACCGTCTTTATCGAGCCGCTGATCGTGGTTGAGCTGAACAATGAGCTGCGTCAGCTTGAGGCCGCCGAGCAGGCCGAGATCGAGAAGGTCCTCAAGAAGCTCACCGAGAGTGTCAAGAAGGTCAATGAGTCGCTGTTTAGTACGATCGAGATTGTCGGGGGGCTGGACCTCGCTAGCGCCAAGGGCAAGCTCGCCGATGACTTCCACTGTGTCGCGCCCAAGCTCAACCAGAAGGGCTATGTCGCCCTGGAGGAGGCCCGCCACCCGCTGCTGGACCAGGAAAATGTCGTCCCCATCACCGTGCACCTCGGCGACGATGCCACAAAGGCGCTTCTGATCACTGGCCCCAACACCGGCGGAAAGACCGTCACCCTCAAGACGGTCGGGCTGTTCACGCTCATGGCGCAGTCCGGGCTTCATGTCCCCGCCCGCAGTGCCGAGCTGGCCCACTTTACCCAGGTCTTTGCCGATATCGGCGATGAGCAGTCGATCACGCATAGCCTCTCCACGTTTTCCGCGCATATTCGCAATATCGTCCGCATCTTGAAGACCCTCGGCACCCAAGCCCTTGTCTTGCTAGATGAGATCGGCTCCGGCACCGACCCCGCGGAGGGCGCGGCGCTCGCCAAGGCGATCCTGGGGGACCTGCTCGCCCACAACGCCCGTGTGATCGCGACGACCCACTATGGGGAGCTCAAGGAGTTCGCCTACAGCCGCGATGGGATCGACAATGCCGCGGTGGAGTTCAACCCGGAGACCCTGCGCCCGACCTATCGCATTCTCCAGGGTGTCCCGGGCTCGTCGAACGCGTTCCATATCGCCCGCCGCCTCGGCATGCCGCCGCGCGTGGTGGATGCCGCGGTCGAGAACCAAAACCGCGCCGGCGCGGAGGCCGCGACCGTGATGCAGCGCCTCGAAAAAGCCAAGCGCAGCGCCGAGAACGAGCGCGAGAACGCCCGCAAGCTCCGCCGTGAGCTCGACGTGATGAAGCTCAAGTACGAGGAGCGCCTGCGCGATCTGGAGAGCCTGCGCAAAGAGGCAAAAGAGCGCGCCACGGAAGAGGCCCGCGCGGTGATTCGCCAGAAGACCGAGAAGATGGACAACCTGATCGGGGAGCTGCGGCGGATGGGCAAGGAGGGCCGCAAGACCCAGTCCACGCGCAAGAAGATGAAGGACACCACCGACGAGCTGATCGGGGAGATTGGCTGGGAAAAAGAGCCGCTCCCGCTCGACGAGGCCCCGATCCCTACCGTCCTCAAAAAAGGCGAGCGCGTCCGGGTAACGTCGCTAGGCAACGCTGTCGGCAATGTGCTAGCTGATTCTGTGGGCAAAGAGGTCCAGGTCCAGGTCGGTGCGATGCGTGTCACGGTTCCCCTCTCCGCCCTGCGCACCCTCAACGGAGTGGAGATCGCCGCCCTCCCCGCTCCCAAGGTGGAGAGCGCCACCAACGCCGGGGCGCTCGCCATGACCAAGACGATGACCGTCTCCCACGAGCTCACCGTGATCGGCCTGCGCGCCGATGCCGCCCTTCCACGCGTGGACAAGTGGCTCGACGATGCCTACACCGCCGGGCTGCTCAATGTCCGCATTGTCCATGGCAAGGGCACAGGCGCACTCCGCAAAGCCATCTGGGAGACTCTCAAGACCGACAACCGCGTGCTAAGCTTCGCCATGGCCCACCCCGACTTCGGCGGCGCGGGTGCAACGGAACTGGTTCTGCGGCAGTAGTCGGGGCCTGAAAGTCCCCGTCTAAGGCCGCGCAAGCGCGAAGCGGGCCGAGCCCGCGAACAGGAAAGATTGTCCGGTGCGGCCACGGGCCGCTTCGCCGAAGGCGGCTTAGATGGGGACTTTCAGGCCCCGACCAATCCCGAACCAAAATGAAGCCCGACGACATTGACCTTCAGCTCCAGCATGGCACCCATGGCTGGGATTATGCACGGCTCTCCGTCAACCGCACGGTTCATGAGTTCACCCTGACGGGTATCTTCAACGATCCCCTTGAGGGGCTTGCGGAGTCGGCTGTCCGGCTTGACGCGGGCGACGCGACGGCGACGTTCACGTGGTACGAAGAGCCAGGACGTTTCGACTTTACCTTCACCCGTATCCCGACGGCGCAGCACCTTGATCGCGTGACGATTGTCGATTCGGATCGCGTGAACGTCGCCCCTATCGAGTTCACTGTCAAGCGTGCGTTCTGGCTAAAGCTCGTCCGTGCGGAGCTCTCCAAGATCATGCTTCTGGCGACCGACGAGCACTACGCCAAGAACCGAACGGTAAAAGAGCTTCCCTGGGACGCGATACAAGCTCTGTGCGGTAAAATCTCCCCATGACCAAGGGCCGACTGGAAGCGTTTAGCGATGGGGTGATCGCGATTCTCATCACGATCATGGTGCTGGAGCTGAAAGTGCCCCATGGGGCGGACTGGCCGACCCTCTGGGAGCTGAAGGATAAGTTTCTCAGCTACGCGCTGAGCTTTGTCTTTCTGGGGATCTACTGGAACAACCACCACCACTTGCTCCAGGCGGTGCGCCATGTGGACGGGCGCGTGCTCTGGGCCAATCTCCATCTCTTGTTCTGGCTCTCGCTGGTCTCGTTTGCGACCGGCTGGATGGGCGAGAACCACTTTGCGACGCGGCCTGTCATGCTCTACGGCGTGATCTTGCTGCTCTGCGGCGTGGCGTACTACATCCTGGCGCAGGTGCTGGTCGCGGTAAACGGTGAGGACTCGCACCTGGCACGGGCAATCGGTAAAGACATCAAAGGAATTATCTCCGTCGTTCTCTACCTGATTGCCGTCGTGCTGGCGTTCTGGCTTCCTGTGGGGTCGGCGGTGCTCTACGGGGCCGTGGCGGTGATGTGGCTCATCCCCGACCGGCGCATTGAGCGGGGCCTGAAGTCCCCGCCTTAGCGACGCTGCACGTCAAGCGGCCCGAGGCCGCGTAAACACGCGGTTCTCTGCGGGCTCGGCCCGCTTCGCGCTTGCGCGGCCTTAGGCGGGGACTTTTAGGCCCCGCTCTCTTCCGTGGGGGCGAACCCGCGGCGCATGACCGACTCGGTGATCGTGCGGGGGACGAGGAACTGCTGGAGGTAGTCCGGCCCGCCCGCCTTACTCCCGACTCCCGACATGCGCGCACCGCCAAAGGGCTGGCGGTCCACCACCGCGCCGGTGATCTTGCGGTTGATGTAGAGGTTGCCCACGCGGAACTCCCGTCGCACCCGCTCGATATTCTTCGGGGAGCGCGAGTAGAGCCCGCCCGTCAGCGCATACATCGTCCCATCGGCGATCGCGAGGGCTTCGTCGAGCGTGGCCGCCTTGAGGATCGCGACCACCGGGCCAAAGATCTCCTCCTGGCAGAGCTTGCCATCGGCGGGGCAGTCGATAAAGGCGCTCGGCGCGACATAGTAGCCTTTCCCGACGAGCTCCGCGGGCACGGCCTTCTGCCCGACCAGCTTGCCCTCTTGCTTGCCGATCTCGATATAGCGCTCGATCCGCGCTTGGGAGTCCGCATCCACGACCGGCGGAACATTGGTCGCCGGGTCGGCGGCGTTTCCGACGATCAGGCTGGCCATCGCCTCGCCCAGCCGGTGACAGAACGGCTCGTAGGCATCCCCGACCACGATGATTCTTGAGCACGCCGAGCACTTCTGGCCGGCAAAACCGGCAACGGAGGCGAGCGCACCGGCCACGGCCTCGTCAAGGTCCGCGTCTTCGTCCACGATAATCGCGTTCTTGCCGCCGAGCTCGGCGATGACGCGCTTAATCTCACGCTGGCCGGGGCGCACCTCGGAGGCGGAGCGGATAATGCTGAGCCCCACGGCCTTGCTCCCCGTGAAGGCGATCACGGCGACGCGTGGATCGTTGACAAGGGTCGGCCCGATCTGCTCGCCATCGCCGGGGAGGAAGTTGGAGACGCCCGCCGGGCAACCCGCGGCCTCCAGCGCCTCTTGCAGGAAGTAGCCGACACGGCATGCCTGCTCGCTAGGCTTGAGGATCACCGGGTTTCCGGCGACAATCGCGGCCACGGCCATGCCACAGAGGATCGCCAGCGGGAAGTTCCAGGGGGCGATAATCACCGCGGGACCACGGGCGTCGTAAAAATACTCGTTCCACTCGCCCGGCAGGTTGCGCTTGCGGGGCTCCGAGAGGCGCTCCATCTCAGTGGCGTAGAAGTTACAGAAATCAATCGCCTCCGCGACATCGGCATCGGCCTCGCGCCAGGGCTTGCCGACCTCGCGTACCATCCACGCCGAGATCTCGAAGCGGCGTTTCTCAAACTGCTCGGCGGTGCGACGCAGCAGATCCGCGCGCTCCTTCACCGAGACATCGCGCCAGCTCGGGAACGCCGCGCTCGCCGCCGCCAGCGCCTGCTCGGCCTGGGCAACGCTGGCAAAATGGGCCTTGGACGCCACCACGGCGGTCTCCGACGGGTCCGGGCGCTCGACGACGGTGCCTGTCTCGCGCTTGCCATTGATGACGATGGGAACGGTAAAGCCGAGGTCGGCCTTGATCTTATCTAGAGCTTCTTGCATCTTTTTCTGGTTCTCGGGGATCGCAAAATCCACCTCGGGGTTATTCATAAACTCTCCCCCCTTGCCTTTAGGTGAGGGGGGCTGGGGGGGAGAGGTGGGCTCGGCCAGCAGCGCATCGTCGGCATTGGCATCGCCGGACTTGCGGATAAAGCTATCGTTGGACGAGTTCTCGAGCAGGCGGCGGACAAGATAGGCCATGCCGGGGAGGAGCTCCCCAAAGGGGACATAGGTGCGGACCCGCTCGCCCTGCGCGGCGAGGGCGCGGCCAATGGGCTCGCCCATCCCAAAGAGCACCTGGTACTCGACGGTCCGCGGCGGGACTCCCTTTGCCTCCGCCAGCGCTTGGGCCTTCGACGACGAGCGCACATTGTGGCTGGCGATTGCCGGGCGCAGGTACTGCCAGTTGTCCAGCAAGAACTCCGTGCAGCGCTCGAAGCAGGCATCGGTGAGGGGCTTCTTCTCCCAGACCGGAACCGGATGGTGGCGCTGGGCGGCGATAATGGTCTCAAAGTCCCAGTAGGCCCCCTTCACAAGGCGGACATGGACGGGGACCCCGCGGGCGATCACCCAGTCGCGCAGCTCCACCAAGTCGTTCTCGGCGCGCTTGAGGTAGGCCTGCACGACGATACCCACATCGGCCCAGTCGGCAAACTCGGGCTCGGTGAAGATCTCGCGGAAGATGCGGTTGGTGACCGTGCAGAAGTCGTGCTGCTCCATGTCGAAGTTGACAAAGAGCCCGTGCTTCTTGGCGGCGGAGAGGATCGGGTAGAGGCGCTCCTTGACGGCCTTGACCGTGGCATCGGCGGCCATCGGGTCAAAACGCGCGTAGAGCGAGCTCAGCTTGACCGAGACATTGACCTTGGGGAGCTGGCCATAGCTGGCCTTTTCGAGCTGGTCGATGGTCGGCCAGTCCTTGGAGAGCCGCGCGAGGTCTTCAATAAGATCGAGGTACTTCTTCTGGTAGGCAAGCGCCTCGACCTCGCTGATCACGGCCTCACCCAGCAGGTCCATCGTGAAGGTCATGGGGACGCGGCGAAGGCGCTCGATCTCCTTGACGGCCTCGATCCCGTTGCGCCCAGCGATAAAGCGCCCCGCCATCATCTTCGCCCCGGTGTGCGACACGAAGTGCAACAGCGAGCGCGATGGCCCGGTGGCCGCAAGGGTGCTCAGCAGCTGAGCGCCGCCCGGTGGGAGGGAGACATCAGGACGCACCAGATACTCCATCAAGTGCCGTGCCACGGACTCGGGCGACTTGAGCGCAGGAAGCGCATCAACAAACCGAAAGAGCTCGATCTTGAGCTTCTCATCGCGCGTCGAGAGCGCCATGAGCTTGCTATAGAAAATCTCGGTCGCGCTGCCCTTCTTCTCCTGGCGGCGGACCTCGGAGAGCAAGCGCTTGCCACGTGTCTGTGTTGCTTGCTCAACCCCCATGGTAGTACTCATGGGGGCATTCTACCACATTTGTTCAGACTGTCCTAATTTTGTGGCCCGGGAGCGACACTCTGGATGATCTTCTCGTAGACCGGCTTGAGGGTCGCCCAGTCGCTCTCGGCGCAGCTGGCCCGCACGGTGTAGCGCTTGTCGCCCCCGAGAATCGTTACACGGTAGCCATGAATCGCCAGGCTGCCATCCTTGGCCGTGAACTCCGAGAAGCGCCCCTCACCCGTCGGGGACTGCAGCGGCTTCATCGTCCCGTCTTGGTAGTCCTGGAACTTCTTGCTCAGCCCCTCGCCCTGGGCATCGTGGAGACGCTCGACCGCGGGCTTGGTGCTGGCCTTGACCGCCGCCCCCAGCCCACCCGGGAGCCCCTCTGCGAGGCTTCCCATCTGGGCATTGCTCGCGTTCATCATGTCGCCCATCAGCGAGCCCACGAGGTCGCCCCCGATTCGGACATAGGCAGTGCCGCTGGTGAGCTCGATCGAGCCCGCATTGCCTCCCGCCTCGATCTTGCCCTCGCCGCGCCAGCCCTGTGGCCGCAGGTACTGAAAGGCATTGCTTGGCCCCACCGCAGGCTTGAGCTCCGGCGCCGGAATGGGCTTGCTACAGCCCGCCACGAGGCCCCCTACCACAACAACGATCCCAAGTGTCTTCAACATCGACATTAAACTCCTCTGTTTTGTGGGACACAGCCCCCCCAGAGAAGTTACGCAGGATGCTCCGTTTTTTCCTTCCCCTCCTCGGCGGACTCTGGCGCAAAATCGGGGATATCCTCGGGCTCGACCTCGACCACCTTACCGTCGCGCCAGACCACGACCGACTGCTGCCGGCGCTTGTGGTCCGTCAGCGCGGCCTGGACACCGGCCTGAAAGGCCTTCAGGACAATCGGAAGGTGGCTCAGCTCAAAGGACTTCTTCGGTTGGTTTGACTCGTCGCTCGACATAGTTTGCTCTCATCTGACGCCAGGCAGCGGGCTGTGGCGTCGTTCCGTAGGCGATCACCCCGGGGTCGTCCAGGGTCGTGTTGTCTACCACCAGCCACTCATCGGCCAGGGGCTGGTAGAGATCGTAGAAGCAGCGCAGGCCGCTCTCCCAGCGGCGGCGGATGGTCTTCTCGGGGATCGAGTGCCCGCCGGTTCGCACCCGCTGGCGCACACGAGCCACCGCAAGCTCCGGGCTGGGGAGATAGAGAAAGTAGAGGTGCACCTGGTAGCCTTGCTCCCGCAGCTTCACCACCCGCACCGCCAGCGCCCGCCCGGAGAGGGTGGTCTCCAGCGCAAAGTCCCGCCCCTCGCCCGCCAGCAGATCGAGCCGCTCTAGGAGCAGCCGCCCCGCCCGCACCTCGACTCCGTCCGGGTCGGTCAGGCGCAGCTCCTTGGCGATCTCATCGGCGTTGAGGTACGGCATCCCCTCCGGCAAGAAGGTCCGCGCAATCGTGGACTTCCCCGAACCGTTCGGCCCCGCTAGAATGATCAATCGCGGCATGGACTGCATTGTACCGCCCCCATAGAGATCGCCCCCGTTAGAGGGGGGCGTCTTGCTGTCGCTGCGCGACACGAAGGCCTCTGGCCATAACTGCGTTATCTGGGGTTCGCGATATAATGACCCTTACGCGCCTCTGAGGAGGCACAAGGAGGTTTTTGTGGCATTTGCAAGCTGGCAGAGGACGATAGACTGCGGCGCTTTGCGCGTCGAGCATGTGGGACAAGAAGTGGTAGTCAATGGCTGGGCCAATAGTGTCCGCGACCACGGTGGGGTTGTCTTCATGGACTTGCGGGACCGCACCGGTCTCGTGCAGATTGTCGCCGATCCGACCCGCAATGTCACCGGCCCCGAGGCCCACGCCATCGCCGAGAAGGTCAAGAGCGAGTGGTGTATCTCGGTGCGTGGCCGTGTCGCGGCCCGCCCCGATGGCCTGGCCAACCCGAACTTGGAGACGGGCAGGGTGGAGATCGAGGCGATTGAGATCACGGTCTTCAACGCCGCACGGACCCTGCCCTTCCAGCTCGACGACAAGAACATCAACGAGGAAGCGCGCCTCAAGTACCGCTATCTGGACCTGCGCCGCCCTGAGATGTACCGCAAGATGCACCTGCGCCATGAGATTGTCCGCGCGGTCCGTGAGTACTTCTACAAGAACAACTTCCTCGAGATCGAGACCCCCGTTCTCACAAAATCGTCGCCTGAGGGTGCCCGCGACTACCTGGTTCCCTACCGCCTCCAGGCCGGGAAGTTCTACGCCCTGCCCCAAGCCCCGCAGCAGTTCAAGCAGCTCCTGATGGTGGCGGGGATGGAGCGCTACTTCCAGATCGCCAAGTGCTTCCGCGACGAATCACAAAGGGCAGATAGGCAGCCGGAGTTCACGCAGATCGACCTTGAGATGGCCTTCGCCACGCAAGACGATGTGCTCGGGATGGTCGAGGGCCTGATGATCGAGGTGGTGGAGAAGTTCACCGAGAAGACGGGCAAGACCATTCTCTCCAAGCCCTTCCCGCGCTTCTCCTACGACGAGGCCATGCGCCGCTTTGGCACCGACAAGCCCGATATTCGCTTTGGGCTGGAGCTGATCGACTGCGCGCCCTACCTCACGGAGACGCAGTTCGCGGTCTTCCAGCAGACACTCGCCAATGGCGGCCAGGTCAAGGCCGTGCGCTATCCTGGTGGTGCGAGCATCCCCCGCCGCGAGATGGACGAGCTGGGCAACCTCAGCCGCGACTGGGGCGCCAAGGGCATGGCCTACTTCCTGGTCGACGACGAAGGCAAGGCCACCAAAGGCCCGGTCGCCAAGTTCCTCTCCGACACCGAGAAAGAAGCCCTCGTCACCGCCGCCGAGGCACAACCCGGCGATCTCGTGGGCTTTATCGCCGACCAGCCGGAGACGGTCGCCAAGGTGCTGGACCGCCTGCGCCGCTTTATCGGGGACAAGCTGGGCCTGATCGACAAGAACAAGCTCGCCTACTGCTGGATTATCGACTTCCCGGTCTTCGAGAAAGACGAAGAGACCGGCAAGCTCACGTTTGCGCACAACCCCTTCGCCATGCCCCAAGCCGACGACCTCGACAAGTTCGAGACCGACCCGCTGGCGATGCGTGCCCAGTGCTACGACATGGTCTGCAACGGCACCGAGTGCGCCTCGGGCGCAGTCCGTATCCATGTCCCCGAGATTCAGGTGAAGGTCTTTGAGAAGATGGGCCTGACCCCCGAGCAGATCCAGAGCCGCTTCGGGCACATGCTCGACGCCTTCGCGCTAGGCGCCCCACCCCACGCCGGGATGGCCCCCGGCCTGGACCGCCTCGTCATGCTCCTCTGCGACGAAGAGAACATCCGCGAGGTGATTGCCTTCCCCAAGATGGGCGGCGGCTACGACCCGATGATGGATGCCCCGTCGGAAGTGGAGCCCGAGCAGCTCAAGGAGCTAGGGATTTCAGTTTCCGGGGATTAGAAATCCCCGGCATGAGCTTTTGGGAGCGTCCCGTGGACGCAGAAGCGAACAAGCTCTGCGCGTCCTCGGGCCGCTCTTTTTCGGGAGACGGGTATTTCAATGCCCGTCTTATCGCACCAGCCACGAATGCGCCGTGACCAGCTTGTCGGCGAGTTCGGGGCGCACCATCTTTATGAACGCGAGGTAGCCCTGGCAGTAGGCTTGGGCGCTGCGGCCCAGGCGCTCGCTGACCTTATCGAAGCCCTCGGTGTCGCAGTGGTGGAGGATCGCGCGGAAGCGCCGGACATCGTCGCGGGAGAGGCGCACACCTTGCTCGCCGTTGACCACGAGGCCCGTGATGATCTGGCGGTCCGACGACCGCAAGACCTGGGTCTTCTTCTCATTCACCGTGAGTTTTTCATCGGCGACGATCTGCCGCACGAGGGTGAGGAGCAGCCCCACGGGCGCACTACCGTCGGCGTGGGAGAACGTCAGGTCGTCGGCGTAGCGCGTGTAGACAAACCCGAGCTTCTGCGCCGCGCCGGTGAGCCGCTTGTCCAGCTTCTCCACGAGCAGGTTGGAGAGCGCCGGGCTCGTGAGCGCGCCTTGCGGGACGCCACGTGGCCCCACCGCGACAAACTTTTTCTCTCCGTCGAACTCCACGGCAACCCGTGGGCAGTCGGTACAGAGGAGCGCCAGAACCGTCGCGACTCCCTCGCTGTGGCCCAGGTGCTCGAAGTAGTTCTTGACTCGCTTGACGCCCAGCGACGGAAAGAAATCCTGCAAGTCCACTTTAACCACGACGGATTTTCCCGTGTGCGGCTCGGCGTTCTTCACCACCGACGCGCCGGGCGAGAAAGCCATCGCGGCGGCATGGGGAGCTTGATTGGCGAGAATCTCACTCAGAATCCAGCGCTGTGCCTGGCGCAGCTTGCTCTTGGGTGAGGCCAAGACGCGCTTGCCGCCACGCTTCTTGGGAATCGTAAAGAGGGAGTAGTGCCCTGTCTTCGACGCGGGCCGCTGGTAGCAGAGCCACGCCAGCTCGCGCTCGGTCAGGCCCATCGCCGCGCACAGCTTCTCGATCTCCCCCTCGACAAAGGTCAGGCCGCCGGAGACACCGCGCCCCAGATGCGGCAGTGCCGTCCGTCGCCAGAGCGCGTCTTGCTCCTGCTTCTTGACCCGCGCCGCCTCGCGTTCAACTTTCTTCACCACCCGCGCCGCACGCACCCGCTCGATCCGCTTGCGCCGAATCTCTGCCAGCAGTGCCGGGACATCGCCGCTCTCGCGAATCGCCTTCTCCACTCCATCCAGCTCGCGCCGGACACCCACCAGCTCGTCGTAGAGGGGCCGCAGCTTCCGCTCCGCCTCCGCCGACTGCTCCGCGATCTCCGGCGACGGTGGCCAGAACCCGAGGCGCACCATCTCCTCACGGATAAAGGCATCCTTGCCGATCTCTTTCAAACGCTGTCGCTCTGCCGCTGTCATGCGATGCTTCCTCCCAGTAGTGCCAAGAACTCATCCTCGGTCATGACGGGGATTTTTAGCTCCTGTGCCTTCGCGAGCTTGCTGCCCGCTTTGTCGCCTGCTACCAAATAGTGGGTGTTCTTGCTGACGCTCCCCGACGCTTTCCCGCCACGCTGGACGACGATCCCCTCGGCCTGCTCGCGGGTGAACTTGGTGAGCGCCCCGGTGAAGACAAAGGTCTTGTCGGTGAAATCGAAGGCATCGGCGCTACTCGTGTCGGCTTTCTTGGCAGCCTTGGCCCCCAAAAGCTGCTGCGATGCCAGCCCGACCGCGGCGAGGATATGGGCGCAGGGGCCCTTTCGCAGCTTCTCGCGCTTGAAGAACGAGCAGGTACAGCTCGCAAAGCGCACACGGCCATCGTTGTCGAGATCGAGCGTCACCGCGAACTTGGCCTCGCGCCGGGTCTCCCCGCCACGGACCCAGGCCCGGAACCGGAAGGTCGTGTCGTCGGTGCGGGCGGTGAGGGTGGAGAACGCTTCGTCCTCGTCGGTGTCCTTGAGGAAGCTCACACCGCCGGTCTGGACGATCCGCCCCGCCAGCCTGCTGCGCTGGTCTTCGTCGCTCACCGGGGTGGGAAACGGCAGGAGCTGACGCCAGCGGTAGCAGGAGTCGGCGAGGTCGTACATCGCCATCCCCGTCGCGCAGAGCTTCTGGAGCGCCGCCGTCGCGGTCTCCGTGGAGAGATCGGCGATGTCGGATGGGACGAGCTTGAGGCGTTTTTCGAGCTCCTGGGATGCCTTGGCAATGTCACCGTCGCTGGCTTGCCCCGTGGCAGCGAGCACGTCGAAGCGGGCCGCACTCGACCAGTCGTTCTTGGTCCAGCCCGAGACCCCAATATCGAAGCGGTGGCCGTCGAGCGTGATGCTCCAGTACGACGGCATCCCCGTCCCTAGAAAGCGCGCGGTCACCGAGTCAGCGTGGGGCAGGAGGTCGGCAAAGGCCAGCAAGCGCCGCCGCCCCCAGAGCCGAATCTCGGTGGCCGAGTCGCCGGTGTACGTATGGACACGCTCTTTGATCACCGTCCCCCACGGCTCGATCGTGATGGTCGGGCACTCGCCAGGGGTGAGCTGAAAGCGCAGCGAGCGCGGGCCGGTCTTCTCCCGCTCGCGCTGGAGTGCCGCCAGGACCTCGGAGAGCGTCTCCGGCGAGAACGGGACCTCAAGTGCCGGGTAGACCGCAGCGGACTGCACTTGCAAGAAGCCGCGCACCCAGGTCGGGGGTAGGTCGATCTTCTTCTCTACCCGCTCCCCCGCTCCCGTGGCGATACTCACCCCCTCGGCCGCCACCGAGAGAAACGCCGGCCGATACGAGCGAATGCGGCGCATCTCATCGGCAAGGGCGCTGGAGTAGTCAACATTGGTCGTCCCGTAGCGCACGTCGCCGAGCACCTCGAGCTTCTCCCAAGGGACGGTCACGCGGCCATACGACGACTCATCGAGGCTAAATACCTCGAAGACCACGCAGTCCTCGTGGACCGAGACGACAGGATCGAGCACCCACCAGGCGTCCATATCGTGCTTGCGGAGCCACTGGAAGTACTCGTAGCGCTTGTTGTAGAAGTCCTTACTCTGGATGGTCTGCTCCAGCGGTCGAATCTCCCTGCTGAGGTGCTTGAGTCGCTCTTTCAGGCGTCCCTGCTTCTCTTTCAAGCCCGGCAGAGCACGCAGCTTCGCTCCCAGCGTGGCATCAAGCTCCTCCAGATAGCGCTCCTCGACCCATTTCTGGTAGCCGCTGTGATCTTTGTTCTTGCTCCGCAGGTCCGACGACACGACATTGTAGAGCGCCAGCATCACCCGAGCATAACTGCGGCTGTCCTTGATCTGCGCCGTGAGCTGCACCCCCGGCCGCGATGCCTCCGCCGTGAGCCCCATCCGTAGCGCCCCGGAGTCGTCGATTCCCGCGTGGGATGGCCGTGCATAGCTTTGTGTTACTTCCATGATCCTACCCCCTAACCCCCGCCCAGCGGGGGGACAATGAGGAAATTCGTTTTATCCCCCCCGCCCGCGAAGCGGGTACAAACAGCCTTCGGCTGCGGGGGGTGGAGGGCTGGTGTTCACACTGACAGCCCCTCGACAGTCTCTCCCGCCAGTGCCCGCTTGGTGAGCTGCACCAGCGCCCACTCCGCATCCCGTGTGCTCCCTGCTCCTCGGGCAAGGGCGAGCAGAGTCGCCACATCGACCTGGCCGTCTGGCGCCGCACTCTCCTGACGCGCTTTCACCCGCTCCTTCGCCCGCCGCGACTTGTGGCGCGCCCGTAGCACCGTGCGGTCGAAGCTTGGTGCAGAGGCATCCCCGGCGACCTCCGCGGCAAAGGCCTGCATGTCTGGCTCGTCGTGCTCAAAGAGGGCGAGTGCCAGCCTTTCGCCCGTGAGCGCTTTTGCCGTCGCGAACTGCCGCCCGTAGGCTCGCACGGAGAACACAGGGCTGTCACAGAGCGCCAGCGCACGGACCTCCAGCTCCTCTGGGCTACTCGCCTCGAACCAGCGCTTGCCCACGGCGACACTGCCGGGAATCTCGCACTCCAGCAAGCGCAGAGCAAACGGCAAGCGTATCGTCCGCCGCCCCACCATCTCCAGCGCGGGCGCTCGTACCTCGGCGAGGGCGTGGGTTGCTGCCGTGAGCAGAAGTCCTTCGTCGCTCTCCAGCTTGGGCCAGTGCCGCACGAGCCAGCGCCCTAGGAGCGGCCCGAGCGCCGACTCGTGAATCTCGAGCAAGCGTGCAGCCTCCTCACAGGTCAGCAGGCACTCCGTGATAGTCGCGTCGTTGAGGACACGCATCTCGAGGTTTCCCACCAAGTCGTTTTTCAGCGCCTCGGGCAGGGCACTCCAGAGCTCGGTGATTCCGATGCCCTCGCGCAGGTTTCGCACCCAGCCATCGCGGATTCTGCCCCAGACCCCCTCCTCGGCTGCAGCGATCAGGCGAAGGGTCGCGCTCACCGGCAGTGTCTGGGTGAGTGCCGTAAAGGCCTGCGTGTCGAGAATCCCCACCAGGAACGGGCGCTCTATCAGTGCCGTGGCCAGCTCCCCCGCCGTGTAGCCCGCCCGCCCGAGAGTCGCCAGAGCGTAGGCCGAGTTCATCGCAGTCTGGAGCGCATCGTTTACGGACGAGGCGAGTAAAAGCTCGTCCCAGAGCTCGCGGAGGCTCCCTTCTGGTGTCGCGGAGGCAGCCAGAACGCGCCAGAGACTGCCCCGTACGAGGGTGCTCTCGTGCTCCATGAGCTCAAACGGCTCGCCCAGATCCTTCCCCGCCGCTCCCGTTTCCAGCGCGACCAGCAGGGGCTCACGGTCTATCTCACGAAGGTGTGGCAGAACCTCCAGCCACTCCTCCAGTGTTCCTTCATCCACCGACATCGCGGCACGAAGCGCCAGCTCCCGTAAGTTCGCCTTACCCGAGGCCAGCAGGCCTGGCACGAGACGGATCACGGCGGTTCCGCCGACCGCCTCCGGGAAGTGCTGAGCGACAAGTCCGGCAATCGCACCAAAGCGCCTGAGTTTCGCCGGATCGCTTGCCCGAAGAACACACTCGACGAACGCGGCTTTCCACTTGGCATCGCCCTCGGCTTGGCGCAGGATTGTCGGCAAGAGCGCGGTGCGCTGGCGGGCAATCGCTCTGGCAAATCCCAGTGCAGCCCTCTCGGGCGTGAGCTCTTTCGCCGCAACAAGCTCCCGCACCCCATAGGCCGTGAGCAACAACGAGGGTGTCACGACTCCCGCACCCTTGGCATCCGGCACGGTCGCCTTTGCGGCGCACAGGGCTTTCAAGGCAAGCTCCCGCGCCTGCCAGACCGCCTGCTCACTCAAGTAGAGCTGCGCCGCCTGCTCCGGGTGGGCATCCCACGCCGACCGGCCACGCTCCTCCCGCCGGCGGATCGAGAGCTGGAGAGGTGCTTTCTCCACAAGTGCCCCGCGCCCATGGCTCCGCTGCTCAAAGCGCTCCCCTCCGCCAAAGAGCAGGTCCCAGGCGACCCAGTTGCGTGTTGCGTCCAGTGGCTCGGTAAGGCCCATGAGGGTCTGGAGCGCAAGCTCCACAAAGCGAGTAGGGTCGGTCTGGGCCAGCCCACGAAGGTAGCGCCGCGCCCGTCGCTTCATGTAGCCCAGGGTCTTGGGCGATGGCGGGGTGCCGTAGGGTGCCGGGCGCTCGGGGTTTGCCATGCTCAGCAGGGACACCCCCTGCCAGGAGTGGGTGTAGAGCCAGCCCTCCGCAGCCGCGAGGGCGTAGGGATGATCTCGCAGAGGACGGGAAGGCTTGAGGTCGTCACCGCGCGCATCGACCTGGGAGACCATGGCGCTCCCTCCCACAAAGACCATGCCTTCGCGAGCCAGCAGGGAGACATCTTGGTACGAGTAGCCCAGCGAGACCTGACCTGTCACCCGCGGGGTACGGAGCTCCGTCAGATCGATCCGGTGCAGCGTGGTATCGTGGCCACTGCGTGACTTGGTGGTCACAAAGAGGGTCCGGTTCTCCAGTGCCATCGTCCGGCTTTGAGGAAGCGCAAGCTCGCCCATGGGAAGGGGGCGTGCAGGGTCGGTGCTGTCCAAGACCTTGATCCCCGCGGTCATGGGGAGGCGGTTCCAGGCAAACCCCGCGCCCTCACCCAAGACCACCAGAAATCCCTCGCCCAGCACGACCTGCCTTGCCCCCCGGTGCTCAATGGCCGTGCCCGCACCGTGGATATCGCGCAGATCCACAACCCGTAGCTCTTTGTTGGAGAGGACGTAGAGATAGGGAAACTGAGCCGCGACACTGACATTGGGGAGGCTCAGCTGCGCGAGGGGCTTGAGGGTCTCACGCTCCGGCTCAAAGACCTGGATGGTGCTGGCAGATGCCACGACGATCAAGGGGCCACACCAGAGCACCTGGCTGACCTCCCGAACACCTCCCTCCAGTCGTGCCATCCCGATTTTTTTGGGTTGCAGGCGGTTGGCGACATTAAAGTCCAACAACGAGAGATACGGGTTGTTCCAGGAGCGGTTCAGGGCGACCGCGAGGCGATCTCCCTGAGCCGCCATTGCAAAGAGACGCTGAACCCGCCCAATGTTCACCCGCGGCCGCTCGACGGTCTGGCTCAAGGGAGCACTATCGAGCCGCGCGATCAGTGCGCCCAGGAGCTCGGGGCTGGCCTGCGGATCGGCTTCAAGTTTTTTATAGAGGGACTTGAGCTCACGCCACGCACCAAAGGTAAGGGGAGACTCTCGGACAAAACGACGTAGATCGGTATCTGGCTCGGGCATGGTCATCTCCGACACAAATAGGAAAGCTGTGTCTGGGTGGAGGGCGGAATCGCTACTATCCTGCAGGGACCGGCGACGATCACTGTAGGCGCAGGCCGCACTAGTGGCGGTCTACGGGGCGTGGCCGCAGGCTCCTCAGCGCGAACGGTAGACCGCCACTAGTGCGGCCTGCGCTGAGTCGCATCGGCGACCGGTGATGTAAAGCGAGCTTTACGGCCACCACGACGAAGCATCGTGGCTCAAACCCGAAGGCTTGAAAGGCTAACGATTTTAGCTCCGCCCTCCACGCCAAACACTACTCCGAGTATGCCCAAGCCGGAAGCGTTCTGTCAATTCTTTTTTGTGGCATACTAAGCGCTGTGATCTACTTCACCGAGCTTGCGACCACGCTCTGCCCACTCCGGCTGACGTCCCATGGCGAGGCGCTCACGGGCCTCTACCTGCTCCCCGACCACCGACACGCCCCCAGAGTCACCCCCGACTGGCAAGAAGCGCCAGCACTTCCGGTCTTCCAGCAAGCCGCCGCGCAGCTGACCGAGTACCTGGAGGGCAAGCGCACGGGCTTTACTCTGCCCCTTGCCCCCGCCGGCACAGCGTTCCAGCGCCAGGTCTGGGCGGAGCTGGAGCAGATTCCCTACGGCCAGACCATCTCCTACGGCGAGCTGGCACGGCGGATCGGCAACCCCAGCGCCTCACGCGCGGTCGGGCTGGCCAATGGGAAGAACCCGCTCTCGATTATCGTCCCCTGCCACCGCGTGGTCGGGGCAACAGGGAAGCTCACCGGCTACGGCGGTGGGCTGGAGCGAAAAGCTACGTTGCTCGCTCTGGAAGGGATCACGGCACTCTAGGGAGCCGCGATCCCCAAATCTACGGTGCGAGAATCTCGCCGAGGGCCTCACGCTGCTTGCGGAAGAGGGTCTCCAGCCCCACATTGGCGGTGTCGAGCAGGCGGTCCATCTGCTTGCGGTCGTAGGGGCGCCCCTCCGCCGTGCCACGCACCTCGACATACTTACCCGCCCCCGTGGCGACAATGTCCATGTCCACCATCGCGCGGGAGTCTTCCTCGTAGCAGAGATCGAGCAGCTCCACGCCGCCCAAGATCCCCACCGAGACTGCGGCAACCGAGTCGGTCAGTGCGGGCTTTTTCAGTCGGAGTGTCTGGAGCGCCTCGGCAAGAGCGACATAGCAGCCCGTGATGCTCGCGCACCGGGTTCCCCCGTCCGCCTGGAGCACGTCGCAGTCGAGGGTGATCATCCGCTCTCCCAGGGCCTTGAGGTCCACCACGGCACGCAGGCTCCGTCCCACCAGCCGCTGGATCTCCACCGAGCGCCCATCGGGCTTGCCGGTATCGCGCGGCTTGCGGTCCTTGCCAGAACGAGGGAGCATTGCGTACTCCGCTGTCACCCAGCCCTCACCTCGTCCTTTTAGCCACATAGGAACCCGCTCTTCTACCGTCGCCGAGCAAATGACCTTCGTATTTCCCATCGAGATCAGACACGATCCCTCCGCATTGGGCATGAAGCCACGCTCGATCTTTACCACCCGTAGGTCAAGGTTACCTCGACCGTCCACTCTAGGCATTCTCTAACCTTCCATTCTTCCAGACCAGCGGCAGCACACTCGGCCGCTGCTCCGCACTCAGTATAGCCTGTGCACTACGAGAAAACACCGTCGGATTGCCAGAAGTATATAGCAAAAGCCCCGGCATTTGTGTCGGTTTCACAAGTTCGACCACACGACGTGCCACAGCAGAGCCCGTGTCGATGAGCGCGACCTCAGGGCCAACCAGCTTCTGTAGCGGCTCACGGAGGGCGGGAAAGTGGGTACAGCCCAGCACCAAGGTATCGGCACCAGCTGCCAGCAGGGGCTCGACATCGCGCCGTAGGAGGGCGCGTGTCTCGGGGGTATCGAACGCTCCCGCCTCCACCGCCTCGACCCAGCCCGGACAGGCACGCGTGAGGACCGTGATATCCGACGCAAAGCGATCAAGGAGCGCGGCAAAGCGCGCACTCTGGAGGGTTCCGACCGTGGCGAGCACTCCGACAGTCTTGGTCTTTGTGGCGGCGGCGGCGGGCTTGACTGCGGGCTCCATGCCGATAATGGGAGTGGTGGGAAAGCGCTCGCGCAGATACCCGGCAGCGGCGGCCGTGGCGGTGTTGCAGGCGATTACCAGCGCCGTGCAGCCCTCCGCGAGCAGAAACTCGGCTTGGCCCAGGGAGAGGCGACGGAGCTCCTCCTCGGGGCGGCTACCGTAGGGGGCGTGGCAAGAGTCACCGACATAGGCAATTGCCATCGTCGGCAAGAGCGCCTGGATCTCCCGGACGACCGTCAGGCCCCCCAGCCCCGAGTCAAAAACCCCGAGCATCTATTTTTTCGGAACGGGAAAGGGCTCGAGCAGGGACTGCATCCCGCCCAGGCTCTCGATCGCCTGGCCATCGACAAAGATCTGCACCTGCTTGATCCCAGGAAGCTGTGCCCCCACGGCAACCAAGGCATTGACCACCAGGAGCTCGGCGCGATCCCCGCCGGAGAAGTTCTCCTTGAGCTCGGGGCTCAGGTCGAGGAGCGCGGTGTCACCGGTTACTTTCAGGCGCAGGAGCCGGGTGTCCTTCGGCAGAGGCGGGTTCTCTCCCTGGGCCATGGAGGCAATCGCCGCGGCCAGCCGGGTGAAGTCGTCCCCCACCGCCTCCTTGGTCTCAGGGCGCAGGACGGGACCATCGGGGCCATCCACGATCCGGTAGACCGTCACTGTGTTTTTCTTCTCGGCTCCGGCCTGGCCCGGCTCTGTTGGGGAGGGGGTGGGGAGAGAGACAATGGGCTCGGGCGTGGGCCCCGGTGCATCCGGCGGCGGGGTCGATCCGGGCTGGTAGGGGCTGACATAGACCGGCTTAGAGCGACCGGAGAGCAGCGCGAGAGCGCCCAGCCCCATGCCCGCGAGCAGAGAGAAGAGAACAAGGAAAATACGCTTCTGGTTCGACACGCTCTATTTTACCGAATTCTCCGGCACCTGATTCTCGGGTGCGACGGTCAAGGAGGGCAGCCCGTACTCGCGGCGTGGCTGCGGTTTGACGTACTTGGTGAAACGGGCGGGGTTGGCGGCAAAGTAGTCCGCAATCCCCTCCGCGATCCCTTCGGCTGCCTGCTGCTGCACGGTGGGATTCTTGAGGGCGGCGTAGTCGCTACCGTTGCTCATGTACCCCAGCTCGACAAGAACCCCGGTCATCTGGGAGTTGCGCAGGATCGCATAGCCTTTCTCCGGTGCATTCACGGAGTCCGAGCGGGCACCTCGCAAGGGAAGCGCCTCCCCGACCTTCTCCTTGACCTTGGCCCCGATAAAGCGGGCAAGGTCACGGCTAGTCTCTTCCTGGCGGTGGAAGTAGACCTCGATCCCCCGCACCGTGCGGTTAGGCCGACCGTCGTTGAGGTGCACGGAGACAAAGATATCGGCATTGACCCGGTTGGCGATAATGGCACGCTCTTCCAGGCCGGGATCAAAGTCGGAGTCACGGGTGACCACCACATTGGCCCCCATCGCCTCTAGGTTCTGCGCCACCATCAGCCCGATTGGGAGGGTCAGGCTCCGCTCAAAGACCCCGTCGTCGCCTCGGTTCCCCGGAGAGCTACTGCCCCCATGCCCGGGGTCCACGACAATGGTCTTCCCCGCCAAGGGGCCATCGGTCTTGCGCGGCGTCAGCAGGTCTAGGAGGAGCCCACCGCCCTTGCTGTGCTTGATCGTGAAGCCGACCTGGCTCGCCAGCTCCACCACCAGCCGCGCCGCGCTTGCCCCAACCGGCACGAGGTGCGCAGACTTGATCAAGGGATGCTTGACCTCGGCCAGCGCCGCCGCGGCGCTCTTGGCAGACTCCGAGAGGTAGATATTACCCATGTCCAGGGTGAGGGTCTCGTTCTGGAGGGTTGGGCGCACCGCGGGGAGGCGATTCACCTCCAAGGCAAAGCGCAGGCGATCGTCGCCCACCGCCGTCGCAGCCACCCCCCGCAGCACCATCGGGGCCGGCAGCGACGGCTTCCCGACGGTCGGTGTGGGCTTGGGCGCGACCGCCACCGGAGGCAGGCTTCCCTCGCTGAGGGTCGGGGTGCCCGGCGCGGCGATCACGGCATTGAGGGTTGGCTTACCCTCGCTCCAGGTCAGCGCCAGCGGCTCGGCCAGATCGACGATCAGCCGCGCGGTGTTCTCATCGAGCTGCTGGGTGCGCACCCCCAAAATCTTTGGCGAGGTCTGGGCCAGCTGGCGAGGCAGCTCCCCGAGAGTCGCCCCTGAAATATCCACGATAGCGCGAAGCCCCTCGCGCTCTAGGGTCACCTTGGGAGAGATCGGCAGGCCAGCACTCACCCGCAGCGAGTCGCCTTGTAGCCCCACCGCCAGCAAGATCGAGCGGACGGTCAGGGTCGTGGACTCGGCATCGTAGGAGAGCGAGGCGATCCCCATGGACTTCAGCACCTCGACCACATCGACAAAGACTCCCCCCGAGCGCTCAAACGGCCCCTGCCGCGCCCCCACCATCACGAGGTTTCGGTCCGCGCAGGAGAGCTTCACCGAGCTGCCCTCGACCGTGGCGACAATCCCCAAGGGAGCAAGCGACTCTGGTGCCACACAGATGGCATTGTCCCGGGAGTCCCGATACGGCATACGGCTCGGGTTGGCGACCGGAAGCGGCATCGCTCCATAGAGAACCCGGATGGTCCCTCCAAATCGGCTCGCCCAGAGTGTCCCCGGCGTGGGCTTGGGTTTCGATTTCTGCGCCTGTGCGGGGAGCCCGAGAGACAGCCCCGCAAGTCCGGCAGCAACAACAGCGCCTATTTTCCTCTGCGGCATCCGATGGAGTTCCCCCTTAAGCCAGTCAGTTAATAACACGTATTGATAGTAAATCGGAGGCGTGGGGACTCGAACCCCAGTCCAAAGTGGTCAAAGATCAAGCCTCTACGAGCATAGTCCGCAGTTTAATTCTCAGACGGCCCCGCCTACGGACGGGCTGGGCTGGGTCCTAGTACGATTTGTTTCCCCCGGCGATGCGCACGTTACGCCGATAGGTAGTGAGGTTCATCTTCACCGGGGCACTCACTCCTCACTGGTAAGTGACGCGATGGCTTAAACTAGTTAAGCAAGCGCTAAGGAACGCACAGCGTTCTTAGCAACCGCGAAGTTGTTCTTCTTGGCGTTTGTTTTTTTTGCGGGTTTTTACGAGGCCTCCCGCGCCTCGGCTCGCCACCTGTCTCATCGGCACCCTGTCTACTCCAATCGC
This sequence comes from Armatimonas rosea, assembly GCF_014202505.1. NCBI lineage: Bacteria > Bacillati > Armatimonadota > Armatimonadia > Armatimonadales > Armatimonadaceae > Armatimonas > Armatimonas rosea. The sequence continues at coordinate 521,300 of NZ_JACHGW010000004.1, forward strand.
CCCCAGGATGGTTTTGAGAACCGTATCAAGTGTATCACACTGCCGGTTAAGTATCGGAGAAATTTCTGATAAAATTCACCCATGCCACAACGTGCTTCCCGACTGGATTTAATCCCCCCGTATCTCTTTGGCGAGATCGCTCGCCTCAAGGCCAAGGCCCGCGCTGAGGGTAAGGACCTGATCGACTTCGGTATCGGTGACCCCGATCAGCCCACGCCCCAGCCCATTATCGACAAGCTCTACGAGTTCGCACAGGACCCGGAGACGCACCGCTACGATGAGTCCGACCAGGGCGATCCGGGCCTGACGGTCGCGGCGTGCCAGTGGTTTGGCAACCGCTACGGCGTGACGCTGGACCCGAAATCGGAGATCGTACTGCTGATTGGCTCCAAAGAGGGCCTCGCGCACCTGTGCTGGGCCTACATCAACCCCGGCGATGTCGCGCTGATCCCGGACCCGAACTACACGGTGCCCAAGGTGCAGACACTCCTCGCGGGTGGTGTCCCCTACCTGATGCCCCTCACCGCAGAGAACAACTTTGTCCCCGACCTGACCGCGATCCCCAGCGAGACCGCCAAGAAGGCCAAGCTGCTCTTCCTGAACTACCCGCACAACCCGACCGGCGCGACCGCTCCCCTCTCGTTCTTCGAGGAGGCCGTGCGCTTTGCCAAGGAGTACGATCTTCTGATCTGCAACGACTGCGCCTACGCCGAGGTCGGCTACAACGGCTACCGGCCACCGTCGATCCTGCAGGCCGAGGGCGCAAAGGATGTCGCCATCGAGACGCACTCGCTCTCCAAGACCTTCAACATGACGGGCTGGCGCATCGGGTTTGCGGTGGGCAACGCCGACGCTATCGCGAGCCTGAACAAGATGAAGAGCAATATCGACTCCAAGCAGTTCTCCGCGATCTCCCGCGCTGCGGGCTGGGCGCTGCTCAACGCCGATAACTCCGAGACCCTGGCCCTCTACGACACGCGCCGCAAGCTCCTCATCGACGGCCTCAACTCCCTGGGCTGGAACCTTCCCTACCCCAAGGCGGGCTTCTTTGTCTGGATTCCCGTCCCCGAGGGCCACGACTCGATGAGCTTCTCCAAGCTACTTCTGGAAAAAGCGGGCGTCTTGGTGATCCCCGGAGTGGGCTACGGCGAGAACGGCGATAAGTACGTCCGTATGAGCCTCACGATTGCCGGCGACAAGGCCGGCGAGCGCGTCACCGAGGCCATCGGCCGCATTCGCGAGGCGTTGAAGTAGGTTCCCCCCCATCCCCCGCCCGGCGGGGGGGATAAGAGGAATTTCCTTATTTTCCCCCCGTTGGACGGGGGTTAGGGGGCAGTTTTCCCATAGATCGCCGTCGCGATAGTCCCGTCGGCGGCGATCACCCCCCGGTACATTCCCGCCGTGTTGAAGGGAAGCGCCGCCTCGCCGTTGGCCGCCAGCGCGATCACGCCGCCGAGTCCGCCAATCGAGAGAAGCTCCTGATGGATCACGGTGTTGGCGGCCACTCCCACGCTCTCTTTGGCGTGCCGCATCCGGGCGGCGATCTCATGGGCGACTGCGGTGCGGATAAAAAACTCCCCGTGGCCGGTCGCTGAGATCGCGCAGGTTGCATCGTCGGCCCAGGTGCCTGCCCCAATCACCGGGCTATCCCCGATCCGCCCGTGGCGCTTGTTGGTCATTCCCCCCGTGCTGGTCGCGGCGGCCAAGTGGTTCTCCCGGCACCGCGCCACCGCACCGACCGTCCCAAACTTATTGTCCTCCGAGAGCGAGACCGAGTTGCTCGCCTTGAGCGCCTGGAGCTGCCGCCAGCGCTCGTCGGTGAAGAAGTAGTCCTGCCCGACAACCTCGATCTCGTCCAGGGTCGCGGCTAGCTCCTCAGCGCCGTGCCCGTTGAGAAAGACAAACGGGGTCTTCTCAAGCACCGCCCGTGCCAGCGAGATCGGATTCTTGATGGTTGTCACGCCCGTGATCGCGCCCGCCATCCGGTCAACGCCACGCATGATCGACGCGTCCAGCTCCGCGATTCCTTGGCTATTGAGTACCGCCCCGCGGCCTGCATTGAAGATGGGATCGTCCTCCAGGACCCGCACGGTCTGCTCGACAATCGTGAGCGCATCGGCACCGTCGCGCCAGAGCCCGTAGCCACGCTCCAGCGCCGCCCGCAGTCCCGCCCAGCACGCCGCCTCGCGCTCCGGGGTCAGGTTCTCCTCCAGGATCGTCCCCGCGCCCCCGTGAATCACCAGGACCGCATCCTGCACCACCGAATCGTTTCGCGAAATCTCTAAGCTTCCCATGCCGCCGATTGTACCCGCCGAATCGAATTCGGCGTCTGCAGTGGCGCTTCGCGCCGCGAAGCCTGTTCCGGGCTGGGGAAGTGTCGGAGTGGGCTTAGTTTTTGGAGTACGTTTCGATCCAGATATTGGGATCATCGCCGAGGTTTTTGCCGGTCTCTTTCCGTAAATGGGCCAGGACCTCGCGAACGGCGGATGCTCGCTGCTGCTCGACCAGCTGATCCAATAGCGAGCCCTTGCTCTGCTTCGTTCCCGACGGATACTCTTGAACGATCTTCTGGAGATCAGCAACTCCCTCGGCGTTTTTGCTTGCCAGCGCATGGCTCCGGGACTGTTCAAAACGCCAGGTCTGATCGTTGGCGAGCACAACCTGGACACGAAGGTAGAGATAGCTCACGAGAGCCCAGCCACACAAGATAACATTTGCTGCGGCAATAATCGCCACCCAAGGCACCTTCTTTCTCATCCCACCCTCCCCAATCTCCCCAGCCCGGCACGGGCTTTGCGGCCGCAGGCCACTGCAGACGCCGACTTTCAATCGGCGGCGACCCGGAGCCCATCGAACTCGAAGGCGAAGGGGATGTGGCGCGCCCCAGCGGTAACCAGCGCATCTACGACGGCGGCTTGCTGGCCTTCTTCGGTGACAAAGTAGAGGCAGCCCCCGCCGCCCGCGCCACAGGCCTTTCCGCCCAAGGCTCCCGCGGACTGTGCCGTGGCGAAGAGCTGCTCGATCTGGGGGTTGGAGACACTCGGGTCGAGGTTCTTTTGACAGGTCCAGTTCCTACCGAGGAGCGCGGCGAACTCGGTGACGTTACCGTTTTTAAGCGCCTCGGGCAGGGCGAGACCGACCTCGCGCAGGCCATGAAACGCGGCAACTGTCTCCGTGCGACCGGCGCGATAGCCGCCCCAGACACTCTCGTGAATATTGCCCGAGAGGCGCGGCGTCCCGGTGTAGACCAAGACGCTCCGCGCTTCGAGGGCGGTGATCGTCTCTGGCGGAAGGGCAACGGGCTCGACCTCGACCTGAGAGCCGCCCGCAAAGCGCATGAGGTTGAAGCCACCAAACGCCGCGGCGTACTGGTCCTGCCGCCCCCCCAGAATTCCCAGGAGCTCCTCGAGGCCGTAGGCTTGCTCCGCCACTTTGCGCCGGTCGCTCCCGCCCCCGATCAGACCGAACCAGCAGACATTCAGCGCCGCCGACGTCCCTAGCCCAGAGCCGGTGGGAAGCGAAAAGCCATAGCGCACCTGCATGCCTTCGTCGGTAACGATCTGCTCGCCGGTGACGTACTGATTAATCGTGGCATTGAAGACCACGCCGCCGAAATCACGGGCGTAGAGATCGACATCGGTCCAAGCGCCGCCGAAGTCGATACGGGCCGGAGCGTGGGAGCGGAGATGCATAGCAAAATTCCTTATGATAAACTGGTGAGATTGAGGCGATAATGAAACAGATTCGCTGGTGGAACTCGTTTAACCTGCTTGGCATTATCCTGCTAGGCATTGGGCTTGCAGGACTCGTCTTGCAGGGCAAGATGGTCTTCGACCCAGGCCGCGCGCACCGGGGCTATGAGTGGGCACTATACTTGGTGGCTGGGGTGCTGATGCTAGTCAATGGCCTCCTGCCGCCCGCAACCGTGCCGCAGACCAAACCGCGAAAACCTACCGATCTTTAGTGAAAAAACGATGAGTAATCAAGCTACGATAGACGTTCTAGATATTGATGAGCAGGAAGTTAAGGAAGTCCGCTGCTCGACCACGGGTATCCCAATCCCGACCATTCCCAACTGGTACGCCCAGGTGAATGTGAAGTTTGTCTCGGACCACGCCCGCTCGAAGTCCAGCGCCGCCGCCGCACAGGCCAACTACCTGCGCCTCGCGGAGCTCAACGATAAGGACGAAGAAGAAGAGACCGAGGACGCCGATGAGATCTCTATCGGGGACCTCGATGAAGATATCACCGTGGACGATATCGAGGATATCGACCTAGGCGATGATACCGAGGATGTCGAAGAGTAGGCTCTAGAACTCTCTCCCCTCTCTCGAAGATCCGCGCCGTGCGCGGGTCTTTGTTTTTTTAGCCCCGTTCCGCGTTCGGGTATCATAACAGGCATGGATGCAGATGCCCTCACCGCCGATGTTGCGGAAAAGTACCAAAAGTTCGTCAACCCAACCGCCCTCGCGCTCCTCAAGATCGCGGGCTTTGACAAAGTGGAGTGGGAAGGCAGTGGAGCCACCCTCCGCGATGCCCATGGCACCGAGTACATCGACTGCCTCGGGGGCTACGGAACCTTCTCGCTCGGACATGCCAACCCCCGCGTGGTCGCTGCGGTTACCGAGCAGATGCAGCGCCTCCCGCTCTCGTCCAAGACCTTTCTCAACAAGCCCCTCGCCGATCTGGCGGCCCTCCTAGCCGCGATTACCCCCGGCAACCTGCAGTACAGCTTTATCTGCAACTCCGGGGCAGAGGCACTGGAGGGGGCGATTAAGTTTGCGCGCATGACCACGGGGCGCACCAAGATTATCTCCGCCGAGGGCTCCTACCACGGCAAGACCCTGGGTGCTCTCTCCGCCTCGGGCCGCGATACCTACAAGACCCCGTTTGCGCCCCTGCTCCCCGGCTTTGTCCATGTTCCCTTCGGCGATAGCGAGGCCCTCGCGGTAGCGGTCGATGGTGAGACTGCGGCGATCCTGCTAGAGCCGATCCAGGGAGAGAACGGGATCCGCATCCCCCCGGATGGCTACCTAAAAGCCGCGCGCGAGCTCGCCGACAAGCACGGTGCGCTGCTGATTTTGGATGAAGTGCAGACAGGCCTCTGTCGTACGGGCAAGCTCTTTGCCTGCGACTGGGAGGGGGTAGCCCCGGACATCATGACCCTAGCCAAGTCGCTGGGCGGCGGCGTGATGCCGATCGGGGCGATCGTGGGAACGCAAAGGGTCTGGGACGCGGTGTTTCGCGAGAACCCGTATCTCCACACCAGCACCTTCGGCGGCAACGAGGCAGCCTGTGTGGCGGGGCTCACGGCCCTGACCATCATGCAAGAGGACAACCTTGCGGAGCAGTCCCGGGTCAAGGGCGAGAAGCTGCTGGCCGGGCTGAAGGGCATCCAGGAGAAGCACCCCGCCCTGATCATGGAGGTCCGCGGGCGCGGCCTGATGATTGGGGTGGAGTTCTCGGACTCGGATATCCAGAAGCTAGCGATTGGCTCGCTGGTGGAGAACGGCGTTGTCGTTGCCTACACGCTCAACAACACCAAGATCATGCGGGTCCAGCCGCCGCTCGTCATCACCGACGAGCAGATCGAGAAGGTAATCGCCGCCTTCGACCAAGCCCTCACCGACACGGCAGATGTGCTGAGCCTGCTGGATTAAGCCCCATCTCCGCCCCCCTGCCCCCGCTCGGCGGGGGGCAGGAGGGCGGTGCGCGTTAGCACCAGTGGGCGCCCTGTGCGTTGACGTAGACCGCGTAGAGCGACTGGCCCGCCGTGATGAAGAGCCGGTTGCGCTTGGAGCCGCCGAAGCAGAGGTTCGAGCCGATCTCGGGTAGGAGAATCTGACCGATACGCGTGCCGTCGGGGGCGAAGGTATGGACACCGTCGAAGCCCGCTCCTACCCAGCCGGCCGATGCCCAGAGATTGCCCTCCGTGTCGCAGCGGATGCCATCGGCGTTCCCTGTGACCTTCTTGCCATTCACCTCCATGGTCATCTTGGCGAACTCTTTTGCCTTGCCCAGCTTGGTTCCATTCTGCACGTCGAAGACCCAGATGCAGTGGGGATCGCCTGTGTCAGCGATGTAGAGCTTCTTGTAGTCCGGCGAGAAGCAGAGTCCATTGGGCTTGGTAGGTGCATCGGTGACTTTCTCCACCTTGAGGGTGTTGGGATCGATCCGGTAGACCGCCTCTTTGAGCTCCAGAGGCCCCTTCATCCCCTCGTAGTAGCCCATGGAGCCGTAGCCGGGATCGGTGAACCAGATGCCGCCATCGGGGTGCACGGCACCGTCGTTGGGGGCGTTGAAGGGCTTTCCGTTGAACTTGTCCGCCAGGACCGTGATGCTCCCGTTGTGCTCGTAGCGGGCCACGCGGCGGGTGAGGTGCTCAAAGGAGATGAGCCGTCCCTCGCGGTCCAACGTGTTGCCGTTGGAGTTGTTGGAGTCGCGGATCACCGATGTGTGGCCGTCGTCCCAGAGCCAGCGGCGGTGGAGCGAGTTGGGAATGTCCGACCAGAGGACGTAGCGCCCGACACTGTTCCACACGACACCCTCCGCCCACATCGAGCCCGTGTGCAGGCGCTGAATCGGGGTGTTGCCGATCATGAGGGGCTCGTAGCGCTTGTCCAGCGCGATGATATCGGGATCGGGGTAGCGGATGGGTGCCGCGCCGGGGCTGTAGCGGTCGAAGGCGCTCCCCTTCTCCTGTTGCTGCGCCAAGGCAGCCGAGGCGGTGAGCGCCACCGCGCCCGTGAGTAGACTTCGTCGGTTCATAACTTACTTATCCTCCAGATCATAGCGTGCAAAGATGGGCTGGCCGACCACGGCCTGCGGCACCACTTGGCGAAACGCGTCCATGTGCGGGGTCTTCATGTGGGCATCCAGCGCCGCGCCATCGGTCCAGCGCTCGTAGACAAAGAACGTATTGGGGTCGTCGATGTCCTGATAAAACCGGTAGTGCAGGCAGCCCGGCTCTTTGCGGGTCTCGACTCCCATCACGTGCATGGCTTCCAGAGCCGCATCGCGCTTGTCGGGGTGCACGGTCGAGGTTACTTCAATGATCACCATGCCGCCCATTTTACCTGGGATTTTCGTGTTTGGGGACGGGTGGCATCACGATTTCGGGGGGATCGAGACGGGCGCATAAATGGGCCGGCTGTTGCGGCAAGCCCCATGAATGGGCCTACTTTTTCAGTAAAGATTCGATACAACGTGGGCAGTTTGCCATATGGGCATAGTCCAGTGCGCTCAGCTTTCGCCAGTCTCTAAGGCGCGTGCTAGCTTTATTTTGGAGGAGGAAAGAGACAACCTCACAATTATTGTCAGCCGCTGCGATTATCAGAGCAGTCTGCCCCACATCGTTCCGTGCATTGAGGCGAACATGCGGCAGGATCGCTTGAACAAATGAGAGCGGGCAGGCACCGGCAGCCAAGTGCAGCAAAGTGTTTTTCGTCTGCGGATGGATAAAGTCCAGAGCAGCTCCAGATTCAACAAGATACTCAAAGAGTCTCTCTAAACGCAGCTCGCAACAATAGAGTAGCAGCGTTCCGCCATGCTGCTCTAGGTAGCCCGATGCTGCTTCGGACTGGAGAAATTCAATCGCTTGTTCTTGCTCGCCAACGTAGGCAAATGCAAGGGCATCCAAAAGCTCAGGGGAGTTCTCCACCAGAAACAAGAGAGCCTCACGGTTTCCATTAGAAGCACAGATGGACCACGCCGTTCGCCCCTGTTCGTCCGTGATGTCTAGCCGTGCCCCATGCTTAAGAAGCTTTTTGGCACTTTCGAATTTGCTACGTGAGAGAGCAGTCATGAGCGGCGTGTAGTCATTTAAAGGATTAAGCTCAACCCCGCGCTCTAAAAGAAAATCAACTACCGCATCCCGCTCAAAGTTAATAGCCACATTCAGCGGACAGACTCCAAGTTCCGTCCGGCCATAAACCGCTTCAGGATGCTCCGCAACAATAGCAAAAAAAGCGCCAATATCTCCGCTACGGAGGTGATCGATCAAACTCTTGACTGCTATTGAGATATGATTGTGGTCTTTTTCTATCATAATATATCTCACCTGCCCTGTTCGGAGGGAAGGGTCTAGTTATGGGTTATGATCAACAAATTACTACATAAGAAGAATCCTATGATCAAATCTCCAAAAAACTATCCATTGTATAATTCATATATACGGTCTCTTTCCTTACACATAACGGATATATTATGAGGAATATTATCCATCACATCAATCTGACGACACAATGAATTAAATCTATCTAAATATAATTTTATCTTCTCTTCATTCCTTATATCAGAGGAATATCGACATGCAATTTCAATGCAACTACGCATCTCTAAGAACAACACTTCGTTTGTCTTCTTCTGCACCTTATCTAAAAATCGGATTGACTGCATATGCATCATCACACATAAATTCCCGTCTCCTTGTATAAAGCCAATCATCCCTTCATAACAGTGGGCTGCTCCCATCACCATAAAAATCTCATCATAAATACCATCCTCAGGGATTTTCTGGTCTACAAAACCACAAGAGATTTCAAACACTATTTTTCGTATTTCCGATATATATTCTCTGGCTTTTTTATAATCATTTTTCCGGAAATGGGATTGTACTTTATTAAAGTGATCAAGCAATAATTGATTATTAGTATTCTTCATAACTTAAAAATACTCTCAGTAACTATAAAGTCCGGATCAATCCTAGTGCTTCTCACAGGCGCTCTACCGTTCTCTTGGAAATCTACAATATCGACTTCTTCTTTGGAATAACCATCATTGATTACCATTCGGGTTTTCTTTTGATCTATGGCACAGAATATATAGTGGGCCGAGGAAACTCCGCCAGCGATTTCAGGTGGACGGATAGTCACGAAATATCCTGACAATCCCCCTAACCAATCCAGCGCACTCTCGAAACGACATTCGACCTTCCGTGTCTCCGGCACCTTACCATCGTACAAATAATCGAGGGCGATTTTCAAGTACTCATCCCGAGATTCCATTCGATAGCTCTCCAGCGGGCTTCAGCCTGCTTGCCGCAACAGCGGGCTCATTTATGCGCCCGCTTCCCCCGGCCGTGCCGCGTTCTTCCAGTTCCCTGCCCGGTCCTCGCCGGCCACGACAATTCCCTTGTCATCCCAGCCGAGATGGGCTTTTACCTCGGCGGCGCAGTAGCGCAGGGTGAGGCCGCAGCGGCGGCGGTCGGAGTTGTTGGGTTCGGAGCCGTGGAGGAGCAGGTCGGAGTGGAGGGAGGCTTCGCCGGCTTTGAGAGTGTCGTCTACGGGGGCGTCGCCGAATTGCTCGGCGTTTTCGATTTTTAGGTTCAGGACATTGTCCTCGGCGGCGCTGGAGGGCAGGTGCATCACGGGGCCGTGGACGTGCGAGCCGGGGATAAAGCGCATGTTGGCGTTCTCCGGGTCGGCGTCGTCGATGGCGAGCCAGACGGTGACGGTTTTACTCGGGGTCAGCGGCCAGAACACGGCGTCTTGGTGCCAGTCCACTCTCTTGCCATCGTGGGGCATTTTGCAGAAAAAGTGTGCGCCCCAGCCGATCACATCGGGGCCGAGGATATCGCAGACCGCCGCGACGATCTTGGGGTGCTTGAGGATATCGTAGACAAAGCCGTACTTGCGGTGCGCAGTGGCGATGGAGTAGCTGCTCCCCCCCGAGGCCAGGGTCTGGGCTAAGACATCGTCGAAGCGGGCACGGAGCGCGGAGATCTCGTCGTCGGTGAAGATCGGCACGGGCCGGAGGTAGCCGTGCTGGTTGTAGTGCGCCAGCTGCGCGAGGGAGAGTGCCTTGGGCTCTTGGGTGATGGCGGGGTGGAAGCGCAGGTCGCGCTCGATCTGGGTGAGGTCGTCGGGGTCGGGGACGTAGGCAAGGGCCTGCGGCTTTGCGGATTCCATGGCGCTATTGTACATCCCCTCGCCCCCCCTGCCCCCGTCCAACGGGGGGGATATGCGGAATCGGATTCCATTTTGTCCCCCTGCCGGGCGGGGGTTAGGGGGTAAACTGCCTGGGTGGAAAAATTGATTGCACTGGTTGGCCCCACGGGAGTGGGAAAGACAGCGGTGGGGATCGCGCTGGCGGAGCGTCTCAATGGGGAGCTGATTAGCGCGGATGCGGTCGCGGTCTACAAGCGGCTGGATATCGGCTCGGCCAAGCCCACCAAAGAGGAGCAGGCGCGGGTACGTTTTCACTTAATTGATGTAGTGGAGCCCGACCAAGACTTCACGGTGGCGGACTTCGAGCGCCTCGCGGAGGAGGCAATCGCCGACATTCGCTCCCGTGGCAAGCTCCCGATCCTGCTCGGGGGCACCGGGCTCTATGTCCGTGCAGTCACCGCCGAGCTCTCCATTCCCGCCGTCCCACCGCAGCCCGCGTTTCGCGAGGCGCGCTGGGCCGAGGTGGAGGCGCACGGTGCGCCCTGGCTCCATGCCCAGCTCGCGACAGTCGATCCGCCCTCGGCCGCCAAGATCCAGCCCGGCGATGGCAAGCGCATCATTCGCGCCCTGGAGGTATTTGAGGTCACCGGCCAGCCCATGAGCAGCTTCCACACGCCAGAAGGGATTCGGGGGGTGCTCCGGCCCGGTGTCCAGCTCATTGGGCTGGACCGGGCGCGCGAGGAGCTCTACCAGCGGATCGACCAGCGGGTGGACCAGATGATGGCAGCTGGCTTTCTCCAAGAGGTACAAAACCTGCTAGGATCGGGAATTACACACGATGTCAAGAGCCTGGGAAGCCTCGGTTACCGACATCTGGTACAATTCCAGTGCGAAGGGGTTCCCCTAGAGGACGCAATCGCACTGATCAAGCGCGATACCAGGCGTTATGCCAAGCGGCAGCTCTCCTGGTTCCGCAACGATCCCGCCGTACATTGGTTAATAATACATGAAGGCGAATCGGCACAGGACATAGCCGAACGCTTGGAAATAGGGATATCCGTATGAATAAAACACAGGCACTTCAGGATCTCTTCCTGAACCAGGTCCGTAAGGAGAATATTGCCGTCACGATCTATCTGATGAACTCTGTGCAGCTCCGTGGCCATGTTCGTGGCTTCGATGCCTTTACCATCCTGCTAGAGTCCCCCGGTCGACCGACACAGCTGGTCTACAAGAGCTCCGTGACGAGCATCGTTCCTATGCGCCCTGTCCGCCTGCACCCAGAAGGCACTCCTAACACCGAGGGAGAGCCCAGCTCTGTTGAGGAGACCGCCGAGTGACGGTTGCTTTTGTCAAGATGCACGGGATTGGCAATGACTTTCCCGTGTTTGATCACACACAGCCGGGCGCACCGACCATTGAGCAGATTCAAGCCGCTGCCGTGACTCTGTGCGACCGACGCTTTGGAATCGGGGGGGACGGGACGATCTCGATCCTCCCCTCCGAGACAGCCGATTTCGCCATGCGGATGTTCAACCCCGATGGCTCCGAGGCGGAGATGTGCGGCAACGGCATCCGCTGCTTCGCCAAGTATGTCTACGACTTTGGCCTCACCACCAAGACCGAGCTCTCGGTCGAGACCCTGGCGGGGATCATGGTGCTGGTGCTGACGGTAGAAGACGGCAAGGTGACCCAGGTCCGCGTGGACATGGGCGAGCCGCGCCTAGAGCGTGCCCAGCTCCCCATGGAAGGGCCGTCGGGAACCGTGCTCCACGAGCCCCTCAAGATCGGCGGCGAGCTGCTTTATATCACGGGTGTCTCGATGGGCAACCCGCATATTGTCTTCTTCCCCGAGCAGGCCACCGACGAGCTGATCCACCGGATCGGGCCGCAGCTGGAGAACCACCCGTCGTTCCCCAAGCGCACCAATGTCCACGCCGCCCAAGTGGTGGGCCGCGATGAGCTGGTGATGAAGATCTGGGAGCGCGGCGCAGGCCCAACCCTCGCCTGTGGCACCGGCGCGTGCGCGGTCGGGGTGGCAGCGCACCTCAACGGTCTCACGGGCCGCGATATTCTCATCCACCTCCCCGGCGGCGACCTGAGGATTCAGTGGGGCATCGACAACCATGTCTACATGACCGGCTCCGCGACCCTGGTCTACCATGGGACCATCGAGCTTTAATCGCCCGCGTTTGGATCGCTCCGTTGAGATCGCCCCCATGAACGGGGGCGTCTTGCTATCGTCGCAAGCTCCGACACGAAGGCCTCCGGCCATATTCGGCATGGGCGAAGCCCTTTGTGTCCGAGGCACGAGGACAGTAAGACGCCCCGGTTTATCGGGGCGAGACGCCTCGCTCTAACCGGGGCGATCACAGCGTAGCGTTCAGCGCGCTCAGCGAGATACTCTCCCCCGAGTAGAGCACGCGCTCGAAGTGGGACTTTTTCTCAGGCCACTCCCCATCCAGCATCGCAAACCAGAGCGTGTCGCGGCTGGCTCCTTTGCTGATCATGTGCTGACGAAAGCACCCCTCGTAGGTAAAGCCAAGGCGGCGGGCTGCGGCGGCGCTGGGCTCGTTGCGGGAGTCGCACTTCCACTCCACGCGGCGGTACTCACAGGCCTCGAAGAGATGCCGGAGCAGCAGATAGATCGCCTCGGTGTTGGTGGCAGTGCGCTGCGCCTTGGGGGTGTACCAGATGCTCCCCAGCTCCGCGACCCCATCGCGTGGCTCGATCCGCATCACCGAGAGCATCCCCAGCGCCGCGCTATCGTCGATGCGCCGCACCGTGTAGGGCTGCCAGTCATCGCGGCCTTGCAGCCCCTCCAAGTAGCCCCGAAACTCCGCCTCGCTGGCAAAAGGCCCACGGGTCATGTAGCGCCAGAGCGCCTCCGGGCTGTCGGTGTGCCCGGCGACAAAGAGCTCCAGGCTATCGCGGGTGGGATCGGTCGGCACGAGGCGGATAGACTTGCCCACGTGCTCGACATACGGCGGGAGGCTCCACGAAGTGTCAAAGGGTGCAGTTCGCATGGGCTATTATCCCGCCGATTGGAAATCGGCGTCAACAGTAGCCTGCGGCTGCAAAGCCCGTGCCGGGCTACCGAAGCTGTCCCCCTTCGCTTGCCGGAGGGGGTCGGCGGTAGTGCCGCCGGGGGGAGGCTAGCCCGCACCCAGAGGGTACCCGGGCTTCGCGGCGGCCCCGTAGGGGCATTTGAAGGCGCTTCGCGCCCGCCACTGCAGCCGCCAAATTCTATTCGGCGGCCTGGCGTGCGGCGGCGATAAAGTCGCGGAGCTTGTGGGGGTCTTTCTTTCCGGGGCTCGCCTCCACCCCCGACGAAACATCGAGGGCGTAGGGCCGCACGCGGCGCACGGCCTCGGCGACATTGTCGGGAGTCAGGCCGCCAGCCAGAATCAACCGACGATGGGGCTGGAGGCCTTTTGCGGCCACTGCCAGGGACCAATCAAAGGTCGCACCGACACCGCCCAAGGCTTGCTCGTGGTACGTGTCTAGGAGAATCGCGGTATTTGGCTCCCGGTACTCGGCCAGCGCGGGCAGGCTCAGCGCATCCTTGATACGGAATACCCGAATCCCCTTCCCCGATGTCGGGGCAGGACCTTCGTAGAACTGGATGGCATCACACTCGGCACTGCCCACCTCTTCCACCCGGCGCACGACCGCAACGACCGTCACAAACGGGCCAGCCTCCCGGTAGATCTCATGGGCATCCGCCTCGGGGATATAGCGTGGTGAGGACTCCACTCGGATAAACCCTAGGGCATCCGCACCCGCCTCAACCGCCAGCCGGGCGTCTTCGGGGTTGGTTATTCCACAAATTTTGATGCGCATGTTAAGATTTTACCCCCGTTCTCGGGCAGTTACAGGTAAAATCGCCGCATGAAACGCCATTTTCTCCCTTTAACAATTCTTAGCTTGAGCCTGCTGACCACCCCCCTCCTCGCCCAGGAGACCAAGGTCGATCCTGTCCTCCAGGAGCTCGGCTGGCGCAATATCGGCCCGGCGATCATGGGCGGGCGTATCGATGACCTGGCGGTGGTGGAGTCCGATCCCAAGACCTACTATGTCGCCACGGCAGCGGGCGGGATCTTCAAGACCACCAACCATGGCACGACCTTTGAGAGTATCTTCGATGGCTACGAGACCAGCAGTATCGGAGATATCGCCATCGCCCCCAGCGACCCGAATGTTGTCTATGTCGGGACCGGCGAGGCAAACAACCGCCAGAGCTCGTCGTGGGGCTACGGCATGTACAAGTCCGACGATGCCGGCAAGACCTGGAAGCACCTGGGGCTGGAGAAGACACAGCACATCGGACGAGTCGTGGTGCATCCCAAAGACCCCAAGGTGCTCTATGTCGCCGCGCTGGGCAAGCTCTGGGGCCCCAACCCGGAGCGCGGGCTCTACAAGTCGGTCGATGGTGGGGAGACCTGGACCAAGTCGCTCTACATCAACGATGATACGGGGATAACCGATGTGGCGATGGACCCGAGCGATCCCAACACGCTCTACGCGGCGGCCTACACCCGGCGGCGCACGGCCTTTGGGTTTGCGGGCGGTAGCGCCGATGGCGGGCTCTACAAGACCGCCGATGCCGGCAAGACCTGGAAGAAGCTCTCGGGCGGTCTGCCCAGCGGCGAGGTCGGGCGCATCGGGATCGCGATCTATCCTAAGAACCCCAAGATTGTCTACGTGACCTGGGAGAACGACAACAAGGGGGGGACACAGTCGGCGCAGGGCAATGGCTATATCTGGCGCACCGACGACGGCGGGGAGAGCTGGGAGCGCCGTGCCCAGACCAACCCACGCCCCATGTACTTCTCGCAGATTCGGGTCGATCCCAACGACGACGAAACAGTCTACGTGACAGGGGTCAGCACCTATGTCTCGGTCGATGGGGCCAAGACGTTCTCGTCGCCGTTCTCCCGTGTCCACGCTGATGGGCACGCGCTCTGGATCGACCCCAAGGACTCGGACCACCTGCTCCTGGGCTGCGACGGTGGCATCCAGGTGAGCTGGGACCAGGGTAAGACCTGGGACTACCTCAACCACATCGTCATCAGCCAGTTCTACGAGGTCCACTACGACATGCGCTTCCCCTACCATGTCTACGGCGGCCTCCAGGACAACGGCACCTGGGAGGCCCCGAGCCGCACGCTCGATGCCCGCGGGGTGACCAACGACGAGTGGCTCAATGTCGGGGGCGGCGATGGCTTCTACGCCCAGGCCGATCCGCTCGACTGGCGCGTGATCTACACCGAGAGCCAAGGCGGTGCTGTTGCGCGCTTCAACCAGGCCACCGGCGAGCGTAAGAGCATCCGTCCCCGCGCCGAGACTCCCGGCGAGAGCCTCCAGTTCGACTGGAACAGCCCGATCTTGATCTCGTCGCACAACCCCAAGAAGCTCTTCTTTGGGGGCAACAAGCTCTTTATCTCCCTCGACCGCGGCGACACCTGGCGCCGCACCGACGACCTCACGGGGAAGCCGGACCGCACGAAGCTCCCGATCCTGGGCAAGCCGGTCGATCCTGCCAAGACCCTCTCGGCAAACGATGGGCAGGACACCTACGGCTCGATCGAGACCATCAGTGAGTCCCCTGTGAAGGAGGGCGTGATCTGGGTGGGCACCGACGATGGCGTGCTGCAGGTCTCCCAGGACGATGGCAAGACCTGGACAAAGTGCACGGTTCCGGGAGTCCCGGCGGGCACCTATGTCAGCCGCGTGCATGCCAGCCCCCACGCCGCGGGACGCTGCTACGTGAGCTTCGACGGCCACCGCAGCGATGACTTCAAGCCCTATATCTTTGTCACCGAGGACTTTGGCGCGACCTGGAAGAAGCTCTCCGGCTCCCTCCCCGACGGCTCCACGGTCAGCGTGACCCGCGACCACCCACGCACGCCGAACCTGCTCTTCACCGGCACCGAGCGCGGCGCCTATGTCTCGTTCAACCGCGGCGCGACCTGGGAGCGCTTCGACAAGCCCTTCCCGGCGTCGATTCCGGTCGATGACATCCAGGTCCACCCCCGTGAGAACGACCTGATCTTCGCCACCCACGCCCGCGGGATCTGGATTCTCGACGATATTGGGGCGCTGGAGGCAAAGGCAGCGGGGCTGGCTCCGGTAACGCTCGCGCCGGTCAAGCCCGCCGTGCCCTACCGCATCGCAAGCCGCAAGGCGATCACGGGGCACAAGATCTATGTCGCCCCCAACCCGACAACCGGCAATCCGTTCCGGTTCTACCTCGATGAGAAGGTCAAGGGCGCGGCGACCCTGACGATCAAGGACACTAAGGGAAAAGTAGTCCGCACGCTCACCCAAGCGGAGCCGTCGGCAGGCTGGAACCTCATCCGGTGGGACATCCGAGAGAACCCTGCGGTCGCCCCGACGGCCACGGCCAACCAAGGCGGCGGTGGGTTTGGCGGTGGCTTCGGGGGCGGGGTGCAGGCCCCGCGCCTGCTCCCTGGGAGCTACACCGCAACCCTGACCGTCGCCGGCCAGTCCTCGACCCAGCCACTGGCGGTCTACGACGATCCCCGGTCGCACCTGACCGACAAGGAGCGCAAGGAGGTCCATGACATCCTCGCGGCGCTCCGGGACACCTACGGCGAGCTCGATGCCGCACGCACGCTCCTCACGGAGAAGCGCACGGCGCTTGAGAAAGAGCCTGCCAGCCCGAAGCGCGATGCCAAGCTCAAGGAACTCACCGAGCTCCTCGCCCAGATCGCCCCTACGGCAGGCGGAGGACGCCCCGGTGGCGGGGGGCAAGGCGGCGGTGGCGGACGTGGAGGTCAGGGCGGCGGCAATCCCAACGCACCGGCCAACCGCCGAACCCCAGGCGCACTCCGTGGCAACGATCCCCAAGGGGGCAACCGCCCGACAACGGCAACGCCTCCCCCGGCAACCGGCGGTGCGACCGGGAGCGGCGAGTCTGGAGCAGAGGGGCAGCCCACACCGCGGCCCGCTCCCAGCAACTCCCTGACAACACGGCTTGGCAGGGCATCACAGAATATCGATGCCCTGATCGAGCCGCTCAGCCCCGGCAACAAGAAAGAAGCTGAGGCCGCGATCCAGGCCGCCAAGAAGGCGATCAGCGCCGCCAAGAAGCTAAAGTAGCCACAAAAAAAGCCCCGGACGCGCGGTGCGTGTCCGGGGCTTTTTCGGTTTGACCTACCAGGCGTAGCCTTCCGGCGACGGCTTGTGGCCGGGGAAGATCTCATCAAGCTTGGTCAGGGTCTCTGCGGAGAGGGAGATCTCCAGCGCACGCAGGCTGCCATCGAGCTGGGCTTGGGTGCGTGGCCCGATAATCGGGGCGGTGACCACTTTCTGGTGCAGGAGCCAGGCAATCGCAACATCGGCGGGGAACTCTCCCAGCTCCGCACAGAGCGCCTCCCACTTCTCCATCTTCGCACGCCCAGCATCGTCGAGCTTGATCCCCGCACGGCGCGAGCCTTCGTCGATGTCCCCCAAGACACCCCCCAGCAGGCCACCCGCCAGTGGCGACCAAGGAATGACTCCAAGGCCGTAGTCCTCACAGGCGGGCAGGAGATCGCGCTCCACGGTGCGGGCGTTGAGGTTGTAGAGGCTCTGCTCGCTCACCAGCCCGAGAAAATTGCGGCGCTTGGCGGCCTCGTTGGCCTTGGCGATGTGCCAGCCGGCAAAGTTCGACGAGCCGATATAGAGCACCTTTCCCTGCTGTACCAGGAGCTCCATCGCCTGCCAGATCTCCTCCCAGGGAGCATCGCGCCAGACATGGTGCATCTGGTAGACATCGATGTAGTCGGTCTGGAGGCGGCGCAGGCTGTCCTCACAGGCCTTGCGGATGTGGAGCGCCGAGAGGCGGCTGGTGTTGGGCCACTCGCCCATGTCGCCGTAGACCTTGGTCGCCAGCACGACCTTCTCGCGCCGTCCCCCGCCCTGCGCGAAGTACCGCCCGATGATCTGCTCGGTGATGCCCTCGCCTTTTTTGCCGCCGTAGACATTGGCGGTGTCCCAGAAGTTCACGCCCAGCTCCAGCGCGCGGTCCATGATCGCGTAGGAGTCCGGCTCGGTGGTGCGCGGGCCAAAGTTCATGGTTCCCAGACAGAGCCGGGAGACCTTTAGGCCAGTGCGGCCCAGATTCGTGTAGTGCATCGTGATTGATTCCTCACCAAGATCATACCCAATACGCCACTCAGGGGACGATTTACTTTAGCGCACCCTTCAAACTATGGCTGTGGGGCTGCAGCGACGTAGTCACCTTAGACACGCAAACCCAGTGCCACGGGAGCAAGTGATGAAACGTTTGACCTTTCTGAAGCTGGCGATACTGCCCCTGGTTGTCTATGGCTGTGGGGGCGGGGGCGACGGAGCCCTGAACCTCCCGGCGACAAACCGCTCGGACTACACGCTACAGCCCGATGCGCGGTTGATTCCCAACGACGGTAGTGTGGTACTGGTGTCCCAGACCGACAGCACGCTGGTTCTCCGGGGAGGTGTCCCGACGCTTGCCGTGGGGCAGGTGGTGGTCAGTCTGCTGGGTGTGGGAGCCCTTCGGCGCATCACCGCCCTCAGCCAGGCCGGGGATACCTGGACCCTCACCACGACACCGGCCCGCCTGACCGATGCCTTTTCCCTGCTCCAGTTTGAGCAAAACCGCCCCTGGGGCCGAGAGGTCTTTGGGGACCTGGCGACCTCGGAGAAGGGTGTCGGCTTCCGCTGGGTCGAGACGATCCCCGGCGCGGAGAACGAGCAGAGTGAGCTCAATGGGGCCACACAGTCCACCCTCGCCATCGACTTTGGGCAGAGCGGCCGCGACGTGGACGGGGAGAGTGGGTTTTCTCTGGGCGGGGGAATCACGCTGACGGGTACGGCGTTCCTCCGCATCACCCCGATGCTGATTATCGACATTTCTGGCGCGACTCTCAATGCCTTTGCGGTCGGTATCTTCCCCCGTGCGGGCGGCTCGGTGACCATCACGGCCGCCGGCTCCGCGTCCTACAACGGCGAGCGTGTCCTTGTCAGCCGCACGTTCCCCCCGATTGAAGCCGGGCCGGTCGTCTTCGTCCCCAGCCTGGAGATCAAGGTTGTCGCCGCCGCAAGCGCCGATGCGGAGGTCAGTGTCACGGGAAGCGTGAGTGCAGGCGGCGCGGCCACGGCGACCTGGCGACCGGGCCAAGGCTGGCGAACCCACGCACGGGTCTCGTCATCGAAGTCGGGCGGAATCCAAACCGCCAAAGGGGCCATGGCTGCGGAGCTTAAAATTATTGCCGAGGTTAAGTTTATGGTCTATGGGCTGGTTGGCCCCTACGCAAGCCTCAGCCCCCGGATCAACGCGGATGCAACGGTCAACCTCGCAGAGGATAGCTGTGGTGTCGATGCCCGTGTCCGTGGTGCGCTCGACGGCGAGGTGGGAATTCGGGTCAGTGGGCTCCTTCGGGACCTGGCGAGCCTTGTGGACGTGGACCTCTCCGATATCTCTTACCCGTTCACGATCGCCGAGGCCGTGCTTGCGGAGAGATCCTTCCCCTTCCCCTCGGTCGCAATCGTCGTCTCGGACAACGGCCCAGACCAAGATGATGTCTTCACCGTCTCGTTGGATGGGGTGAACTTAGGGAGCACTCCCAAGGGGGGAAGCCGTAGCTTCAAGCGCTGCCCCATCACGGTGGGGGCACACACGCTCCAGATCACGGCCACGGATGCCGGCGATGCGGGCGACTACGCCACCCTGGCAGTCGGGGTCTCGAACGGGGCCACCTTGGACGATGGGAACAACAACCGCTCGATTCGACTGGACCGGGGAGGCTCCATCACCCTGCCCTTCACCGTACCGGAGCCGGTGCCAGGACGGAGCTATCCTGCGCCTCTGCCCCTCCCAAGAGACATGACCCCGGAGAGGCAGAGGTCGTGAGGTGGCCTACTTCTGAGCCTTCCAGCCGTAGGGAATGTAGCGCCACTTGAGCTCCTCGCCCTTGGCCTCCGCCTCGATAAACCCCTCGGGGTGGCGGCCAAGGCGCGGGCCCTTCCACCAGTCGCCGCAGACCGCGCCGCCGGTGATGTAGTGGACATCGTTGTAGACGACCTCCTCGACCACGTGCGTGTGGCCCTGGAAGACCGCTTTGACATTGTGGCGCTCGGTCAGCTCAAAGAATGTCTTGGCGTTCTTCACGATCTGGGTGTCTTTTACCGCGACTGTCGTGCCGCTGGTGAACTGGTTGATGGCAGTAAAGAGCGGGACATGGGTGAGAAACACTAAAGGCTGGCGCTTGTCGGTCTTGCGCAGGAGATCGTCGAGCCACTTGAGCTGCTCGGTGTCCAGCTCCGCCCACCAGCGGTCTCTCTCGGTCTGCACCACGTCCAGCACGACAAAGCGCCAGTTCTCCTGGTCGAAGGTCTTGAAGCGCTCGCTCTGGAAGACCCGGCGCTGCCAGTACTGCTTGTCGGTATCGCGCTTGCCTTGCTCCGGGCCGGTGAGGGCGAAGACATCGTGGTTGCCGCAGGCGTAGTGGACGGGCACGCCCAGGTTGCTCGATGCCTCGCCCCAGAGATCGTAGACCTGCTCGGCGCGAGCACGATCGACGGCGGCGGCGTCCATCACCACATCGCCGCCGTGCAGGCAGAAGGCGGGCCGGCTCTTACGGATCGCCTCGATGGCTTTCTTGACGCCCTCCGAGGCCTTGAGCTCCGGCTGAATGTGCGTGTCGGTCAGATGAACAAACTTGAATCCCATATTCTTCTCCCGCCGGTTGGAAACCGGCGTCTGCAGTAGCCTGCGGCTGCAAAGCCCGTGCCGGGCTAGGGAACTTACTTCCCCAGCCTGGAACAGGCTTCGCGGCGGAGGAACGACGCCACTGCAGACGCCTCATTCCATGGGGCGCTTACGCGGCGTAGTCACAGCCGAGGGCGCGGATCTCGTCGATAGATTTCTTGCGCTCGATCCACTCTAGCTCATCCAGAAAGCTGCGAAAGTGCCGGCGGGGCATCCAGCCCAGCGGGGACTCTTCGGCGTTGCTGCGGTGCGGGCGGCGGGTGATATCCAGGCCGTACTTCTCGACCAGTGCCCGCGAGCCGGGGAAGATCGCCTCACAGGTGGCTAATGGATCGGCTTCCCAGCCTGCCGTCTGATCGTCGGTGAAGGCATTGGCTTTGACCGCGTTCACGTAGAAGCTCTCACTGCCGGTGTAGGCGACACTCGCCTCGATACAGTCGAGAACATCCTGACGGTCCACGCCGCCGTAGAGCAGGCGTGTCCCAAAGTGCAGAAAGTCCCGGTACGGGGTGAAGTCGGCGGGGCGAATGGCGACATACTGAATCCCATGCCGCTGCTTGTTGTACTCACACAGCTCCTCCCCGATCCGCTTGGTGAAGCCGTACTTGTCGTAGTGCCCGTGCCATGCCTGTGAACTCAAAAAGACCACTTTCTTGATCCCCGCGCTCTGCGCCGCCTGGAACATCCAGAAAGTCCCATCGACATTGAGCCGCCAGAAGTCCGCCTCGGTCTTGGCGTTCCAGTGGATCCCGTGCCAGGCCGGCAGGTGGAGGATGGCATCGCAGCCCGCAGCGGCCCGCTCCAGCCCGACTCCGATCTGGACATCGGCCTGGACAAACTCCAGCCCGACAAAGGGCTCTTTCTCGGGGAGCTTGTTGATATCGGAGAGGACGAGCGTGTGGCCTGCGGCGAGAAGGCGAGGGATCATGCCCCGCCCGACATTGCTATTGGCACCGGTAAGAAGAATTTTCATGGCGGGGAAATTATACCCGCCGGCGGTATTGACTATAACTATAGTCATGAGATAAAATCAGACTACAAAAGTAGTCAAAGGTACCAAAAATAAATGCGCTGGCTCTTCGCTCCCCTCACCCTGGCCCCTCTTGTCGCTCTCGCCCCCGCCGCCGTGGCGCAGGCGCTCCTCAAGCCGCACGGAGAGAGCGCTACTCCCCTGATTCTCAAGACACTCCACGCCGATGTCAAGATCACGGGACCAGTGGCGACCACCACGCGGACGCTGTGCTATGCCAATCCCCACTACCAGCGGATCGAGGCGGACTTCCTCTACCAGCTCCCTGAGGGCGCGGTCGCCACCGCCTTTGCCTACTGGTACGGCGACGAAAAAGTCCCGGCTCGGATCGCGGAGCGCGAGCGGGCGGCGGCGATCTACAAGGCGATCACCACCCGCCAGCGCGACCCGGCCCTCGTGGAGCTGGTGGGAAAGAACAAGCTCCGCGCCCGCATCTTCCCGGTCGAGCCCAACGCGGACCTGCGGATCGAGCTGGTCTATGTCAGCGCTCTCCCCCGAGACCGCGATGGCTCCGCTGTCTTTACCCTGCCCCTCGCCCTCGACAAAGAGGCTCCCTACCTCGACGACTGCACCGCCGATGTCTCCGTGGTGGGCTGGCCGACGCTTCAGAACAACCTTGGGCTGGGGGCTGGGGGCAGCACGCTGCACTACTCGGTCCAAAACACGCGCCCCGATAAAAACCTCCGGGTACGGGTTAGTGGGAGCGGCGACTCCCTGCTCGCGGCACCATCGGGCGGGCGCGATGGCTTCTTTGCCCTGACGAGCCTCCAGAAAGACGCCCCTTCCCCCGCCCACAGCTACGCGGTGCACCGGAAAGCCTTCGGAGCAGGCTGGCTTGTCACGGGGCGCTACCGACAGGCAACCCAAAAGCCCGAGCCCAACGGCCCCGCGGCCAAGCTCTGGGCGGCGCAGGAGCTCACGGCGCTCGGAAAGAGTTCACGACAGCAGGCAGTCGCGCTTAGCCTGCGCCATGGGATTGTCTGTGCCCACACCAGCTGGATCGCGATCCCTGTCGCGGAGCGAGAGCGCTACGAGACCGAGAAGCGCGAAGCCGAGATCCAAGTCGCCACCGACGCACTCGCTGAGGCGATCCGCCGCCATCGGCCCACGGCCGTGCTCCGCGCTCGCCTGGCAAGCCGCTGCAAGGGAACCAAGCACACCCCTCAAGAGCTGCTCCGCTCCGCCTTCAGCGACGATCTCTATCCCCTCGCAGAACGAGTCGTCCAAGGCGACCGTACGGCACGACAGAGGCTCTTTGCTCAGGCGGAGCGCATCGGCATCGATCCCTTGCCGCTCCTTTGGGAGGCACGTGCCCCGTATGCCCAGCAAGAGCTTCTGGGAGCCCTCCGGAAACTCACCGTGCTCTTTCAGACAAACCAAGACTCCAGCGACAGCGCCCGCCAGCTCGTCAGCCACATCCGCAAGCTGGGTAAGGAGGTCTCCGCGCAGGATGCCCTCCAGAACTTCTGCCCGCAGGCGGTCGCACAGGCGAGCCAGCACCTCGCCCATGCCCAGCTCGACTCCTTGACACCGTCGCCCGTGGACCAGGCGCTCGTTCAGCGCCTCGCACGCCTCACGGGGCTCTCGGAGGAGCACTATATCGAGACGGCGATGCAGCCCCTTGTCTTCGAGCGTATCCGCCACCTGCAGGAAGAGGTGGGGCACCACCTTCAGTCCTTCGAGCCCGACCGCCTCCCCGACCTCAACACGAAGCTGGCTGTCGCGAAGAAAGCGCTAGCCCCGCTGCTCAATCGTCTTCGGACAGAGCCCGGTGAGGTCCGCACGACTCCCGAGAAGGTGGTGCAGGAACAGGCGAGATACCAGCTCCGAGAGGTCACCGAGGCCTATGTCAAGGAGCTCGCGGGCAACCACCCTGAGAACGCGCCCACCGTCCAGCCCCGCGTGCGGCACCTTGTGCAGCTTGCAGAGCTGCCTGCCCCCATCACCGAGACCTATGCGTACCAGACCCTCCTGAGAGATCTCTCTTTCGAGAAGCGCCGTCCCCGGCTCGACCGGCACCGTATCGCCACCCTCGAAAAGCAGCTTCGGCAGGTTGAGGAGCCCACAGGAACCTCCCGTCCGCCCCTCCCCCCCTTTGCCTACGATAACGACGAGCCCCTGAGAAGCCAGCTCCTCGCCGAGCGCCGTAAGCTCCCCCCCAACCGCGAGCGGCTCCGCGCACTGGCCCAGCAGCTGGAGCAGCTGACGGCACGCGAAAAAGGCCGCGACTATGCCAAGCTCCGTATCGAGCTCCTGCTCACCGACACCGAGCTCGACACGCTCGAAAACCAGCCCGCTCCGGATGCTCGCGCACTTGCCGCGCTCCGTGCTCGCAGCAAGGCCCTCCACGCCCGCTTTGGCGACCCCTTGCTGGCAATCGACGCGCCAAAAGACGCGCAGCAGGTGGTCGCGCAGCTCGCCGATGGCAGTGTCAAGCCGCTTGCCTGGAGCCCCGAGCACCAGCGCTGGGAGCTGCGCTTCGATGTGCCCCCCCATGCCCGCCCCGGTGCCTGGGACATCCATGTCACGATTGTCCACGCCGACGGCCACCGCGAGGCGCGTGTCTTCCCCGTGACCGTGGACATGGACGCCCCCAAGGCTCAGGGCTCTCTCACCCGCCTCCCAGATGGACGAGTGCGCCTGGAGGTCCGCGCCACAGCGGACGCCCGACGTGCCACAGCGTTCTTCGCGGGTGCCGAGCCCGTGGCGCTCACCCCGACCGGGCAGCCCGGCGGATTCTTCACCCTCCTCGACGCACTCCCGACAAACCTCACGGTAGTGGTCACCGACCGCGCCCACAACCGAACGGAGCTGACGGAGCTTGAGACGCGATGAGAGCCTTTACCAGCACCCGTGACATCACCGCGCTCCATGCCCTCCCCAATGGGAGCCTGCGGATCGAGACGAGCGGCGGTGTCCTCCAAGCGTTTGCAAACGGCAAGACCCAGGTGCTCTCCCGCCAGGAGTGCCTCCCCACCCGCTGCAACGCTCCCTTGCCGCCCCGCGCCCACGGCGCGGTGGTCACCGCGTGCCTCCCCGACGGTCTCACGGCGGTCTTTGGCGATAGCTGTCTCTGGCAGGCACAACGCCCTGGCCCATCCCTCCCCACCCACCTCCGCGCGGTCACGGCGCTGGCCCGCTGGAACGGGAGACTGGTGATCGGCGTGCGGCGACAAGGGGCATGGGTGCAAGACGGCCCCACCTGGAGGCCCCTCACCCAGCATGAGAGCGAGCCCACCGACCACAACATCCAGGCCCTCACAGAGTACCAGAAAACGCTCTACGCCAGCACACTCGACCAGGGCCTGGTCACCTTCGACGGCCAGCACTGGAGCCAGCTCCGCGCCCCACTGCTCTCCTCCGACGCCCCCCGCCAGCTCTTGATCCATGGCGAGCAGCTACTCGTGCGCCACGGAGACGGCCAGGTGGACCGCTTGACACAGGGGCGCTGGGAGCGTGCGGTGTTCAAGCCGCTCCTCCCCCGCCCTGAGGTAAGTGCGCTTGCCTCGGACGGCCGCACGCTGATCGTGCTCCAGTGGGGCGGGTTCTCACGCCTGAGCAACGGCACCTGGACCCACCACTTCGACCTCCCGGCCCTCCGCGCCACGCCGCTCACCTGCGCCCTACTCGACGGTGAGAGGCTCTGGCTGGGGACGCAAGGCAAGGGCCTCTATGAGCTCTCTGGAAACACGATCACCCGCCACGACGAGCGCCACGGCCTCCCCGACGACTGGCTCACGGCGCTCCAAAAAACACCCGACGGCACGCTCTGGGCAGGGACATTTGTGGGCGGTCTGGCGCGACTCCGCCCTGGTGCGACGCGCTGGGAAAGGCTCCCACAGACCGACGGTCAGCAAGTGACCGCGCTGGAGCCCCGCAGAAATAGCCTGCTGGTCGCAACCCGCCAGAAAGTCCTCACCGTCAACGCCCCCGGCACGTCGCTCCCCGCGATCCACGAGGCACAAGCGCTCTGTCAGGGAGCCACGTTAGGGTTGTGGATCGGGGCACGCACGGCCCTCTACCAGGCTTAAAAATTGCACAACGCTGGCAGACCACGTATCCTCAATCCGTGACCCTCTTTGCGGTGGCAGACTTTCTCTCGACAGCGATCAACCCGCTCTTTTGCCTCCTGCTTCTCGGGGAGCGAAAGGGGCTGCGCGCCGCGTGGCCGTTCTGGCTCCGGGCGATCCTCACCCTGTCGGTCGCGGTTGGGCTGGCGGAGCTGGGCAAGGCGATTCCGGTCTGGCCGGGGCACAAGGGCTTCCCAAGCGGCCACACCACTTTTGCCGCCACCAGTACAGCACTTCTCTTCCTACGACGCGGCCCACGCTGGCTCGTGGTCGGAGTGGCACTCACTCTGATCATGATGGTGAGCCTGATCTACGGGCGCTGGCACTCACTAGGAGACACGCTGGGGGCCGTGGTGCTGGCCACCAGCGTGTCGGTTGCGCTCTGGAGACTTACGCGAGGCTCGCCCGAATAAAGTCCATGTCCTCCGCGCTCAGCTCCCGCTCGACCGCCGCGAGGTTGCACTTGACCTGGCGCTCGTTGCGGAAGCCCGGGATGACACAGGCGACGTTATCGAGATTCAGAATGTAGCGCTGGGCGACCGCCGAGAGGTCCTCGGTGGTCGCGCCGAAGCGGGCCTTGAGCTTCTCCAGCTTGGGCTTGAGTGCCAGGATCGCCTCCGCCTCAAACCCACGGTTGCCCAGCCGATGATCGCCAGGCTCAAAAGTGGGGGGCTTGGTGGGGTCGAACTTATCCAGCAGGCGCCCCTGGGCAAGCGGTGAGAACGCCACAAACGTACAGCCGTACTCGTCCATGAGCTCCTGAAGCCGCGCCCCCGGCCGCACAAACTGGTCATCGAGCGCGTGTGCCCAGCTCTGGAGCGCATCGGGCTTGACCACCGGAATCGCCTTGGCAAAATCGTCGGTGGAGTAGGCACTCTGGCCCTTCACACGCACCTTCCCCTCTGCCACCAGCGCGTCCATGGTCGCCGCCGCCTCTTCCAGGTGCTCGCCAAACCAGCCGTGGTGGAAGTAGTAGATATCGATGTACTCGCGCTTGAGGTTGATCAGGCTCTGCTCACACTGGTGGCGGATGTGCGCGGGCTCGTAGGCATGGGCCGCTGTGCCGGGAAAGTGCCCGATCTTGGTGGCGATCACGACGCTCTCGCTCTTGACCCCCAGCTTGTCCAGCGCCCGCGCCAGCATCCGCTCGGCCTTGCCATTGCCATAGACATCGGCGTTGTCGAAGTGGTTCACCCCGGCATCGAGCGCTGTCTTAATCCCCGCGACAATCTCGTCCTCGTCCACATTCGCCCAGCCATTGGGGTTTCCATTGACCCAGTTCAGGCCCCCCATTGTCCAACAACCCAAGCTGACCTCAGAGACTTCGAGGTCCGTTTTTCCAATTTTTCGGTACTTCATAGGCTGGAATTCTACACGACCCCAACGGCGCGGAGACACTACCCATTCGGGCAGGATTGCCCCCGCTGTTTCCCGAATCTAGCCCCTGTATGGCCGACACGCTACCCGGTATCCTCTGGCACCTTGAGGGCTCGCCTCGTGCCTTCCTGCCCTGCGAGTTCTTCACCGAGCAAGGTGCAGCACTCCTGGAGCTGTTGATCGGCCTGGCCGGAGTGCGCGAGCAGTTCGATGCCGCGTTTGAGAAGACCACCCCACGCTGGTGGGGGCTCTGGGTGCACTCCCCTCTCACACCCGAGCAGTGCCTCCTTCTCTACAAAGTATTCGAGCAGCTAGAGTACGCGGACTACCACCGCCGTGTCCAGCACTGGACTTTTTTGCGTGCACTGCGCCTCGGAACCAAACGGCCTCTCCATGCGGAGCTATCCCGGCCAGGGCACTGCGATTTTGGCATTCGCGATGTCTTTTGCCACTGCCCCTACTGTCGTAACTGCTGGCGTCTACAGGGAGGCGAGGCGATCGAGTGCTCCGCGTGTGGCTGCGTCTTCTTCCCCGAACAGACCCGCTGGAGTGAGCCGGATACCGAACCAACGGAGCGTTACTCCCACGAGTTTCTTGCCTTCTGGGAGCGTGCCCGTGGCTACTTTCTCCCCCACACAACACCGCGTGGACACCTTGGCTACCAGCAGGAGTATTTTTGGTTTGACGTCTGGCGAGTGCTCCGCTGGCGACTCTGGTGGTACGACCCAGGCTGGACCTACCGCCTGCGCCGCTCAAAACTTCCCCGTGGGATAGAATACCTAAGGAGCAACGACCATGTCCCTGACCTTTGATCCCCACCTCGCTTCGCGGCGAGCCGTGCACTACCCTGACTCGGATGGAAAACCCATGGCTGAAACCGATGCCCACCGCTTCCTGATTTCCAACAGTGTCAGTGCCTTGCTCTGGCACTTTTCCTCGCGCTCCCATGAGGTCTATGTCTCGGGGAATAACTTCTTTTACTACAAAGAAGGCGATCCCAAAGCGCGGCTCTCACCGGATACCTACGTGGTCTTTGGGCCAGAGCAGCGCGACCGGAACTCCTACAAGAGCTGGGAGGAGGGTGATGCGCTCCCTGCGGTGGTCTTTGAGTTCACGAGCAAGAAAACCCAAAAAGAAGATGTCTCCGACAAGATGCAGACCTACGAGCAGCTCCGCATCCCCGAGTACTTTCTCTTCGATCCCACCGGCGACTACCTCAAGCCCTCGCTTCGTGGCTACCGAATGACGCCGCTTGGGATGTACTCGCCCATCGCGCCCCAGGAAAACGGTCGGCTTGCCTCCGAGCAGCTAGGCCTAGAGCTGGCTGCCGATGGCGTGCGCCTGCGGTTCTTTAACCCGGCAACAGGCGAGTTCTTGCCCACACTCGCAGAGGCGCAGAGCGAGATCGCACGCCTGAGAGCGGAGCTGGAGCAGCTTCGCAGAACGAAAAATGACTAAGATGCTCCCCATCGCCGATACCCCCTTCTGGCAGGACTGGCACCAAGCCGCGCCTCTCGCCACTCCCGAGCAAAACGATGTCCGTGCCCTCGCCTTCGACTCCCAAGGACGCTTGTGGTGCGCGACAGCGGCAGGCGTCTTCTATCGCGAC
Source organism: Armatimonas rosea (assembly GCF_014202505.1). NCBI lineage: Bacteria > Bacillati > Armatimonadota > Armatimonadia > Armatimonadales > Armatimonadaceae > Armatimonas > Armatimonas rosea. The sequence continues at coordinate 550,029 of NZ_JACHGW010000004.1, forward strand.
GGTGCCGCGTGGCGCGGCGCGGTAGGCGGCGAGGCGCTGGGCCCCTGCCACTGCCTGCAACGCGATGCCACAGGCACGCTCTGGATCGGGAGCTGGCAGGGGCTTTTTAGGCTCGACAGTGACCGTGTCGTGCCGGGCGGTGTCTCGGGCTCGCTGATCTGTGCGCTGGCTTTGGGCAAAGAGGGTACGCTCTACGCCGCGGGGCCAAAGGGCATCTGGCGACGTCGCGCGGGAGGGAGCTGGCAGGCGATTCAAGGGCGCTGGCACCAGGCGATTCGGGCAATCGCCCCGCTCGATACCAACCACCTCTGGATCGCCACCGCCAGTGGGCTGTACCTACAGCACACGTCCGATGGCACGCCCGCACGGCGCTTTGGGACACCCGACCAGCTCCTGAGCAGCAATGTTTACTGTCTCACGCCCCTCCCCGATGGCACTGTCGCGATGGGCTCGACCGGCGGCGTGGATCTCTACCGAGGCACGACCCGAGTGAAATCGCTTGGGGTGGCGCAGGGGCTCCCCAACCGCCACGCCCGCGCAATCGCCGCGGATAAAGACGGGCGGCTCTGGATCGCGACCAAGCTCGGGGTGGCACGCTACGACACGAAGACACAGAAATTCAGCCTGCGCCACAGCCGCCGCTGGCTCACCAGCGACGATGCCCGCGCCGTGGCCCTCGCCGACGACGGGACGGCTTGGATCGGAACCGCCGGAGGTGTCGATGCGATCCACCGCAAGAAGCTCACGCTCGCGCAGAAGGCCGACTACTTCTTGGACATGGTACGCAAGCGCCACATCCGCCCGCTGGGGCTGGTCGGGCCGGCCGTGCTCAAGCGACGCGGTGATCTCACCGAGAGCTTTATCGAGGACGACGACAACGACGGTGAGCATACAGGGATGTACATGGCCGTGGAGTCGCTGCGCTACGCCGTGACCAAGAACCCCGAGGCGCGCGCCAATGCCCGCGCGGCCTTCAACGCCATGGTGCTCCTGCAAGAGGTGACCGGAACGCCGCACTTTATCGCTCGCTCGGTCCTGCCCGCCGGCACTGCCCCGCTCCACGAGACCGACCGCACCTTCACTCCCGAAGAATTAGCCAAAATGCAGCGCGACAACCCACGCGAGAAACCGATCGAGAAGCGCTGGGTACTCAGCCACGACGGCAAGTGGCTCTGGAAGCGCGATGCCAGCTCCGACGAGATCGACGGCCACCTCTACGGCTACGCGCTCTACTACGACCTCGCCGCCGACGAGGGCGAGAAAAAACGGGTCGCCGCGCTGGTAGACCGCATTGTCGGGGGGATCGTGGACCATGGCTTTGTCCTGCAAGATATCGACGGCAAGGCGACCCAGTGGGGCAACTGGTCCCCGGAGAGCCTCAACGGCGACCCGAACTGGAACGAGGAGAGGTACGGGAACTCGACCGAGATCTTGGCGCACCTGGGGGTTGCCTACCATCTCACCAAGAAGCAAAAATACAAAGACGCGGCCCGGCTCCTGATCGCAAAGCATGGCTACGACAAGAACATGCAGCGCCTTGCCTATAGGACTCCGTCAGAGCGGACGCATATCAACGATGAGCTTCTGGGCATGGTCTTCCAGAACCTCTTCAACCACCTGATCTTCCCCGAGCTCCGCCCCGCTGCCCTCGCCGCGATCCGCCAGTGGCACGCCACCTGCGCCCGGGACCACATCCCCTTCTACGACTTTGTCTACAACCAGTTCTCCGGCCAGCGCGTCCCACTAGAGCCCGCCATCGAGACCCTCCGTGACTGGCCGCTGGACATGATCGAGTGGACAGTCGACAACCGCAGCCGCGAGGATATTCAGCTAGAGCGCACGCCCGGCACCGACGATGGCATGCTCAAGACGCTCGTCCCCCGCAGCGAGATGGGCCTGACCATGTGGGACCAAGAGCCGTATAAAACCGTCATCGGCCGCAACGGCGAGCGCGAAGACAAGCCCACCGACTGGCTCCTCGCCTACTGGATGGGCCGCTACTGGGACCAGCTCAGGTAGGTTTCTCCGCCCCGAGAACCGGGGCAGAGAAGGAATTCCTCCGCCCGTTCCCGAAAACGATGCCATGTCACTGAGGATTACCGATATCGAGCGCATCACGCTCACTGTCCCGTTTACGCCCCGCTGTGAGAAGTGGAACGCCCGCGAGGTCTGGCAGTGGAAAGTCGTGGAGGTCTGCCGGGTGGAGACCGATGCGGGCTTTGTGGGCTGGGGGGAGACACTTCCGCACTACACCTGGGGGCGGGTCAGCGACGATGCCGTGGCGCGGGTGAAGGGCAAGAACCCGGCGGACTTCTTGGGCGACGACTCCCTCGGGGCGGGCCTGCAGATGGCGCTCTACGATGTGGTGGGAAAAGCCCTGGGCGTCCCAGTCTACAAGCTGCTCAACCAGCCCCTCGTGCGCGCCTGGTGCCCCATCTCCTGGTGGACCATCGACTTTCCCCCCGAGGCCCTCGCGGAAGAGGCCAAAGACGCGCTCGCGGCAGGCTATGTGGCCTATAAGACAAAAGCGCGGCCCTGGTGGGATGTCTGGGCACAGGTCGAGGCGCTCTCCGCCGCGTCGCCGGAGTACTTCAAGATCGACCTGGACTGGAACGAGTTTCTCCTCAACGCCAGCAACGCCGCGCCGGTCTTGCAGTCTTTAGACACCTACGAGCGAGTCGCCCTCTACGAGTCCCCCATCCCGCATCGGGATTTGGAAGGCAACCGCTGGCTCCGGCAGAAGACCAACCGCCCGCTCGCGCATCACTTCGGGGCTGTTCCCTTTGCCAGCGCCGCCCGCGAGGAGATCTGCGATGGCTTTGTGGTCGCGGGGGGGCTGGCGAGCATCCTCAAGCAAGGGACACTCGCCGCCGCCTTTGAGAAGCCGTTTTTCCTGCAGATGGTCGGCACCGGCCTGACCACCGCGCTCTCCGCGCACCTCGGGGCCGTGCTACCCTTTGCGCAGTGGCCCGCCGTCAACTGCCTCAATAACTTCGCCGACGATCTGCTAATCAACCCGCTCGAAATCTCCGGCGGCTATGTCCGGGTCCCCGAGGCGCCCGGCCTCGGGATTGAGTTCGATGCGTCCACGCTCACCAAGTACAAGATGGAGCCGCCCTACGAAATCCCCAAGGAGCGGCATATCCTCTCGGTGGTCTGGCCCGGCGGCCGGGTCGTGCACTACAACAACCTGCGCCAAGCGGCCTGGAACGACGGCTGGGCGGGCAATATCCCCGTCCAAGAGCGCGGTGTCACCATGGAAACCCGCCTCGACGACGGCTCGAAAGACTTCGCTGACCTCTTCGCCCAAACGGAGCTCGGCCCGGTGCGCGACCGACGCTAAAACAGCCCGGCGCTCTGGCCCCAGCTCCGATACGTCTCCAGGTCAAATGGGGGATTGCCGCAGAGGTAGTGATTGCTGCCACCCTCCCAGGTGATCTTGTACAGCCGTTTCCACGACGCGGAGTAGGGAATCCGCCCCAGCACGGTGACCGAGTCGGGCTGGGCGATGCCTTCGCCGCGGAGCAGGACCTCGCCCGTCTCGGCATCCGTGACCGTGAAGGTGAGCGGCGTGCTCTCCCGCAGCTCCGAGCAGGCGACCAGCTCCTGGTGCCAGTCGCGCGGCTCGCGGAGGGCGAGCAGGAGCGGCTGCTGGCTGGTCTTGAGGTAGCCGTAGGCGAGCTTCTTCTCAAAGTAGTAGTCCACGATCGCATCCGACAGCTGCGGCCAGCCGTCCATCAGGTTCCACCAGAGGATCCCCGTGCGCCGCCACATGCTGGTGCGAAAGAGCTCCACAAAGAACTTCTTCGCCTCCGCCTGGCTCACCTGGCTCGCGAACGCAAAGTCATCGAGGTTGTCCGGCACCGTGCCAAAGAGCTCCCGAATCTGTTTGGCCATCAGCTCGACACGGTAGTCGTAGAGATCGTAGCCAGGGATCGGCGAGGTTGAGTGCAGGATCCACTCGTCGTTGTTCTGGTACGGCCAGAGCTTCTCGGGGGAGAGGAACTTCTCCAGGCTCTTGCGCGACGGGCACCCGTGGTAGCCGATCTCACTGGCAAAATGACAAAGTGACTCCGTGTAGTAGCGGCTCTTGAAGTAATCCCGCGGCCCCCAGAGGTGGTCCTCGGGCAGGTACTTTTCCCCCTTGGCAAACGCCTCCGGGTCGATGTAGGGCGAGCTGGGCAGATAAGGCCGACCGGGGTCCTCTTCGAGAAGCACATCGGGGATCACCTTGCGGGTGAGCACATTGCGGTTCGGGTCCTGTCGCCTGCCGCCCCAGCTCCAGGCCTGGTCGCACTCGTTGTCCCCCGCCCAGAGCGCCACACACGCGTGCTGCCGTAGCCGCCGGACAACAGAGCGCACTTCATCGGCGAGGGTGCGCTGGAACGCCTCGTCCTGCGGGTAGACCGCGCAGGCCATCGAGAAGTCCTGCCAGATCAGAATGCCCTCACGGTCGCAGATTTCGTAGAAGAGATCGTCCTCGTAGACATTCCCGCCCCAGCAGCGCAGCATGTTGCAGTTCAGGTCCACGGCCAGCTCCAGAATCGCCGGGATGCGCTCTCGGTCGCGCGAGTGGAACGCATCCACTGGCACCCAGTTCGAGCCATGGATAAAGACCCGCTCGCCATTGACCTTAAACAAGAACTCCCCAGAGCCCTGCTCGTCGGTGACACTGGTGCGAATCAGCTCGACCGTGCGAATCCCGTGGGTGAAGTGCACGTGGTCAATTTCTTCGCCGTTCTTGAAGACCCGCACGGTCACGTCGTAGAGGCTGGCGTCGCCCTTACCCTTGGGCCACCAGAGCATCGGGTTGGCAACCTGCACATTCATCCGCCCCGCGCCAAAGAGCAGCCGCTCCCGCTTGGTAAACACCGAGTCGCCGCACCGGCCCTCCACCTCAATCTCGTAGCGCTCGGCATAGCACGACGCATCGAGCTTGCAGTCAAAGTGCAGCACCAGCCGCGCCGAAGCGTGGGAGGAACCAATGCTCAGGGTCTCCAAATACACGTTCTCGATGCGCTCCTTGGGCAGATAAAGGAGCTTGATCGGACGCCAAATTCCCGCCGAGACCGCCCGCGGCATGATGTCCCACCCATATTCATGTGGTGCCCGCCGCACGCGAAGCGACTCGTACCGATTGGGCTGAGCGAAGTCAAGCGGTGCATTACCGGTTTCCATAACTTGAGGGCGAATAGCAACCACAATCTCGTTCGCCTCCCCCAGCCGAAGAAGCTTTGTTAGGATTGGGGAACCACTTGCCCAAGAAGATAAAGTAGCGCTACCAGTGGCAAAAGCCTGCCCATTCATTTGAACGGAGAAGCTATTTCCACTAATGCCGTCAAAAACTAACAGTGGTTCTTGGTTCGGGAGAATCGGAGGGACAACAAAAATCGAACGATACCCAATGAACGTTTCTTCCCACTTTGGTAATTTCGCGATGTTCATCCCAATAAACGGTTCTGGAATCAGCCCGTTTCGATAAAGATCAAGCTCGAAGTTCCCCGGCACCTGAGCGGAGTAAATCGGCAAACCCGCAACTGCCCAATCCTTAAAAAAGCGAAACTCTTGGGGGTTATTGGTGTAGGCCATTTGCCACTCGCCGGAGAGGTCTAGTGCGACAGCATCTTTGCGGAAATCCATGGGGTCATGGTTCGACACGTGGCGGCGGCTCCCCTGCATCGGTTTTCCCAAGGAACAGGTTGACCCGAGTCACCCGAGGAACGAGTCCTCGGGCTTGAAAGGGCGACGCTCGCCTCCGCGAGCAGTAGATTTGGTTTGGCTGCGAAGGCAGCCGTAGCCCTCTCAAGCCCGGACACTCGTTGTCCGGGCACAAATCGTTGTCCGGGCTGTTAACTAACCTCGGCGCATGAGCCGGTTTCGGAGACTACGCAGGGCATAGAGCAGGCGCACCAGCCAGGCCTTCCAGAGCGGCAGGCGCTGGATGCGACGCACCGGCGCGCCCCCTACCACGGCATCGGTGAGGACCGTGCGGGTCCAGCCAGGAACGGAGCGTGGGAGCTTGTCGAGGGGAAACCAGTCCACTGCGACCGACTCCCAGCCTGACTCCCCCACTTTTCCCACGACCCGCCCGAGGTAGACCTGGATCAAGGCACCGCCGCCCGGCAGGTCCGGGCGCCAGTAGAACCCCACACAGCGCTCCACCGTGATGGCCAGGCCAGTCTCCTCACGCACCTCGCGGACGGCGGCGTCTTCGGGGGTCTCCCCCGACTCGATCCCGCCACCGGGTAGGCTCCAGAGGCGAAAGTCCTCGCGCTTTTGCAGGAGCACCCGCCCGTCGCCGTCCCAGAGCACGACCTGGACACTGTTGGGCGGACGCGTGGGAAAGGTTGGCATGCTCTTAGTATACACAGTGCCACAACCGACGATACAATCCAGAACAACCATGCACTGGCGGGTAGAGTTACTGGGAGATTTGCGCGTTCTCTGTGGAGAGCGGGTGGTGACGCGCTTGGAGAGCCGAAAGATTGTCGCGCTCCTGGCACGGCTCGCGCTCGCCCCGCAGCGTCTGCACTCCCGCGAGGAGCTCGCCGATCTCCTCTGGCCCGAGAGCGACCGTGAGACCGGCCTCGCCCGGCTCCGCCACGCGCTCTCGTCGCTGCGGCGCACCCTGATTCCCGCTGACCTTGAAGGGGAGGGCTTCTTCACCGCCGACCGCCAGAGTGTCCGGGTCCGCCCCGAGGCCCTGAGCTGCGATGTGCGCGAGTTCGAGCGTGCGGTCGGGCAGCGCCACTGGGCCGAGGCGCGCACCCTCTACCGCGGCGAGCTCCTGCCGGGCCACTACGACGACTGGCTCGACGACGAGCGCACGCGGCTTCAGGCGCTCTTTGAGAGCCTTCCCCAGAGCGCTCCCAGCGTGGGAGAGGCTAGCCCGACGCCCGTGCTGGGGACGCAGCAGTGCCTCCTGCCGGGCTACCTCACCCGCTTCCATGGGCGTGAGCACGAGCACGCCCAGCTCAGCGCGCTCCTCCCGACCCGGCGGCTGGTGACACTCCTCGGCCCCGGCGGGATCGGCAAGACCCGCCTCGCGACCGAGCTGGCCCAGAGTGTCGCGGCCCACTACGCCGTGGTCGCGTTTGTACCGCTGGCGGAGTGCGTCGAGAGCGGCCAGCTCCTCGACCGGGTGCGCGCCGCCCTCCAGCTCGCCGGCGGGGAGCGCTCCGCGCTGGAGCAGCTGGTCCCCTTTCTCTACGAGCGCCCAGCGCTCCTCGTGCTCGACAACCTGGAGCAGCTCGTGGACGGCGAGGCGGCGGAGGTGATCGAGCAGCTCCTCCTGGCGGTGCCCAGCCTCACGTGCCTGGCAACGTCGCGGCAGGTGCTCGGTGTCCCCGGCGAGCAGGTCTTTCCCCTCAGTCCTCTCTCGCCCGAGCCGAGCCTGGCGCTCTTTCTCGACCGTGCCCAGGCCGCTCGCCCAGACTTCGCCCTCTCCGAGCGCAACCGGGACGCCCTCACGGGGCTCTGTGCCCGGCTGGAGGGAGTCCCGCTGGCGCTGGAGCTGGCGGCATCGCGCATCCGTAGCCTGAGCCCCGCCGAGATGCAAGCCCAGCTCGACCAGAGCCTGCGCCTGCTCGCACGCCCCGCACCCGGGAGCCAGAAAAACACCCGGCATGCCTCGCTCCACGCCGCTATCGAGTGGAGCTGGCGCTTGCTCCCGCTCCCCCAGCAGCGCTTTCTGGCCCAGCTCTCGGTCTTTCGCGGGGGCTGGACCGCGGCGGCGGCAGAGGCGGTCTGCGGGGTGGCCGATGCCGCCGAGCGCCTCGCCGCCCTCACGGATGCATCGCTGGTGCGCCGCGACGACTCCCAAGCCGAGGAGAGCCGCTTCACCTTGCTGGAGCTGATCCGCACCTTCGCCGCCGAGCAGCTCTCCGCAGACGAAGCGAGCGCGACCCAAGCGCGGCACCGGCGCTACTTCGCCCAGCACGCCACCGACGAAGACGCGGGTAATGTGCTGGCGGCGCTGGAGTCGGCGTGCGGCGCGGGGGATGCCGCCCGTGCCTACACGCTCTTTCTGGCCCAAGCGACCCGAACCCTGGCCGTGCTAGGAGCGCCCCTGGCCCTTGCGCTTGGAAAGTCCGTACTCGCACTCCCCGCCCCGACCCCTCGTGAGCGGCTCTTAACCCTCAGCCACACGGTCGCCTTTGCCGATACCTGCGGCGACACCGAGGCGGCGCACGCGCTGGCCCAAGATGCCCTTACCGCAGCCGGCTCCGAACCGTCCCTCCGTGGGGTCGCGCTCGCGATCCAGGGCCAGCTCGCGGTCTCCAACTACGCCGCCCCCGCCGCCGCTCTCCCTCTGCTCCGCGAGGCACTGGTACTCTCGGAGGTGGCGCAGGACCTCCCGACCCAAGCGACGGTCCTGCGCCGCCTAGGCATCCTGCTCCTGCGTAGCAAGCAGCTCCCCGAGGCCGCCGGGTGCTTCGAGCGCTCCGAGCGGCTCTTTCTCTCGGTCGGGGACGCGTCGGGGGCCCGCTACGCGCTGGCCAACCGCGCCCATGTCCTCGGGGCACAGGGCGACTCGCTCGGCTCGCTCGCGCTCTACCAGACCTGCCTGGCCCGCGCCCGCGCCCTCGGGGACCGGGTGCACCAGAGCAAGCTGCTCCTCAATATCGGCTCGCTCCAAGCGGAGCTGGGGCAGTGGCCCGAGGCGCTGGAGTCGGGGCAGGCCTGCGTCCGGGTCTGTCAGGCGATTGGCAACCTCCGCACCCTCGCGTTTGCCTTCTGGAACCTCCCCGAGCCCCTGCTCCACCTGGGCCACCCAGACCGTGCGGTGCAGCTCATGGCCTTCGCCGAGACCTTCTGGCTCGCCCGCTTCGACGCGCTCACCCCCGACGACCACACCTACCGTGATGGCATCTACAACCAAGCGAGTGCCACAGCCGCACAGAAAGCGATGGGTAGCACGCTCTCCCTGAGCGAGGCACTGGCGCTGGCGCTGGGGTAGGGGGCATCCCTCCCCCCCGGCCCCCTCCCTTCCCCACACCCAGAGGGTACCCGCCGACTTCGTCGGGGGGAAGGGAGGGGGTGACTTACTCATCCCACCCCTCGGGCTCCCCTCCCTTCGTCCCTCGGAACGAGGGTTTCAAGCGAAGGGAGGGGCCGGGGGAGGGATGCCAAAGAGCCGGGGGAGGGATACCAAACTCCCTCCCTCCCCCCTCTACACGTTTGCCACACGGTCCCCCGCTACCCTGTGCACATGAAACAAAAGAAACTCAAGACCCAGACCTTCGGCGATGGAACGGGCAGTATCGGGGTGGCGGCGGGCTTTACGCTCGTGGACCAGAAGCGCGATTCGATTCTCCTCACCGGCCCCGACGGCACCCAAGTGGCACTGGGGCAGTACGGCTCGACCATTGTCCCCCAGGCGGTGCAGTTTGGTGCCGAGGGCTACTTCACGGTCACCCCCGACCTCTCCGACCCGGTGCGCGCGACCGCGGACTTTGTCGAGCAACAGGGGCGCAAGACCGGCAAGCCGATGCGCCTGAAGATCCTGGAGCAGAAAGCGGTTCCCAGCCAAGGGATGCGGGCGGTCCTGCTGCGCTATCGCATTGAAGGCGCCGCGCCGTTCGAGGGATTTGGGCTCTTTGCCGCCGGCCCCGTCGGTAATGGCATGGGCCAGACCTACGCCTCGTTTATCGGTGCCACCAGCGCCGCCGCCTTCAAAAAATATGCTCCCGCGATGCTGGCGATGTGGCAGTCCCGCAAGACCAACTTCGGGAGCAAGGCCTTTACCGAGGTCCCGGTCGAGCTGGCGGAGAAAATGGAGACCATGCGGCTCCAGGCGATCGAAGTGCGCAAGCTCCTGTGAGATGCAACCCCTAACAGTCACCCCAGCGCGGGAGCGGGCGAGCACGAAGTCCGGCACGACCACCGAGGCCCACTTCTGGGAGTTTCCCACGGTTCCGGGGGCACGGCACTACACGATCACGGTCTGCAACAAGGCCGGGGGCATCCAGCAGCGCTACCACGTCCTCCAGAGCGATATCGACGCGACCGCCGTGACCAGCATCCCGATCCTCACCGCCGATGAGCCCTTTCCCCCGGCGATCCCGGTGCGGGAGGAGCTGACAGGGACGGTCCGGGCGAGTTTCTACCGGAGGGAGAGTGGCATTCGCTACCTACTTGTCTGGGGCCGCGGCTTCGATCCCGCCCCCTACTACGAAAACAACCCGATCCACGTGGTCGTGGCCTACTAGGAAGAAAGTCATGATACTACAACGACGAAACCTACTCAAGCTGGCGCTTGCCCTGCCCCTTGCGGGCTGTGGCGGGGGCTGGCAGCCCGGCTTTGGCCCCATCAAAGGTGGCGGATCAGGCGGCGACAACTCAGTCCCAACACGCTCCGTCGCAGGGCGCGTTGTTTTCCCCACCGGAACCCCCGTGACACTAAGTGCTCTCAAGGTGGAGACGGCACTGGGGGCGGTCGCTATCGACGGCAATGGAAGCTGCCAGATACCGACATCCCAAACAGCAACCAGCCCGACACTGGCCTGGGTACGTAACAATACGGCAGTTCTTTACCTAGGCTTTGTCGACGATGGGGACGCCACGATCGACGCCACCTCTACTGCAGTCGCGCTTCTCTATCTCTCGCTGGGAGGCTTTCAGGCCGAAGAGGTCAGCAAGTCGCTCTTGCTCAGTGGGCTCCGCAAGCACGCCGCCACCGCGACGCTCGCCCAAGTTGTCGCTGCACGGGTCACTGCGGTTCCCACCGCGCTAGCCGAGGGCGATGCAGCACTCGGGGCGGCGCTTAAAACCGCCCACAATGCCCTTGTCGCGGAGCTGAGCGCCACGGGAAGGGCCACCGCGACTCCCGCACCGAGTCGCTCGCGGGCAACCACAACGGCAAGCTTACTCTTAGAGCCCGCCATCGCACAAAGCAATCTCCGCGTGGATCAAGCCACGGCTCCCCAGACCTTCATCGCCACCAATCAAGCCCGGCGCTACTGCCAGGTAATGACCTATGAGATCAACCGTGAGAACAAAAGCGGGCAACGCACCAACCCGTCAAAGGCACGCCTTGTCTCTTCCGTCTGGCTTCCCAGCACGCCCGCCCTCGGCTTCAAAGATACCGCAACAGGCTTCTTCAGCCGTAAAACCGCCTTTACCCCCGTCGCAACCGACCCCATCACACTCTCCATGAACGACGGTGATGCCAAGACGTTCTTCGAGGTCGTAGTTCTCGGGTCCTCGTCGCTGGTGGGCGATCCCCCTGTCTACAGCGAGCCGCGCTATGCCAGTGAGGTCGGAGTGTGGCGTGAGATCCGCGCCGATCTGAACCTCTCATCGTGGGTTGCCGATGTTCTTCTGGGCCTGCTCCTAGAGCTCTGGGGCCTACGGGATTTTGTGGCACAGAAAGGAGCCATTCGAGAGGCGGTCCAGAAGTTTCGTAAAGACTACGCCACTATCGAGACGCGGCTCTTCATTGCCGCAGATGCAGGCGATCTCTCCGGAGCACTTACCGAGGTATTGCGGCTGCTCGCAACCAATCCTGCCTTTGTGGAGTACATGGTCTCTCTCTCGATCACGCTCAGTCCCAATCTCAAGAGCTATCTCTTTGCGGATACGGTCAAGAACAGCACGGCCCTGCTCGCCAAGTCGCTGATGACGGTGCTAAACGTGGCAGGGCTGGTTCTAGGAGCGGGTGATCTGGGAGCGGTGATCGTGGACCTGGCAAGCTCGGAACCAGTGGAGCGCTGGAGCGCGACACTTGTCACTAGCGATGTTACCCTGAGCCCAGCGTTGGCGACGATTGCGCCAGGCGACAGCCTCGCGCTCAGTGCACGGCTTCCGAATGCCTTGGGAGCAAATATTGTCTACAAGTGGTCACTTGTAGGAAGCGATCTCGCGACTCTGACAGATGTGAAAGAGGGCAAGTCAGGCTTGAGTTTTGAGACATCAGGCTCCGATATTTCACTTGCCACAACCCCCTCAACCAAGGGGACTCTCACCGTGACGGTCGAGGCAGTTGAGCTTAGTTCGGGGGGAAACCGCACGTCGCGCGGGCAAGCCCTCTCGACTGTCACCGTCAATGATGACGTCCCCTTTGGCTCGGTTCGGGTTGTCTTCGATGGCAAGACCCGCATCTTGCCCAAGTACAGTACCCAGCGCCTCGGCAGCACCACGGGCCTGGCGCTCGGGGCACTCTACCAGGCGGTCTCGACTGCCTACGGGGGTAAGGTCGCCCTCAAGCTGACGCTTCAGTTCGCCACGAAGACCCTCGTGGTAGGGAGCACCGCCACGGTCACCAGCGACTACGACCTCACCTACGAGCTCCCCGCAGGCAGCGACTCTCTCTACTTTGCCCCGTCTGCCCCCGGGACCTTGACCGTCACCGAGGTCGGCCCTGGCTACTTTGGCTACACGCTGAGCGTGAACCTCAAGGGCCTGCGCGGTGTTCCGACCACAGGCCCGGCGACCTTCAAAGGCTGGGTGACGGACTACTAACCAGCACCCGGACGCCGCGCGTCTCCAGCGTGGCGTCCCCGGTGAGGGTCTCCCCGGTCAGCAGGTCGGTCCACGCGCCCGGTGCCAGTGCGACCGTCGCGGGCTCCGCGTGGTTGAGCAGGTAGACAAACTCGCCCCGCTGGGTCACCTCGACCCCGGCGGGCGGCGCGACCCCATCGGCCAGCGGCGAGCCAATCCCCTTCTCCCGACAGAGCGACCAGACCAGGCGGCGCAGTCCACGCGCCTCGGGCTGGGTGGCGACATAGTAGGCGACTCCCTCCCCAAACGCATTTCGGGTCACCGCAGGCTCCCCGGCGTAGAAGTCCGCCGTGTAGGTCGCCACGGTCTCCGCCGCCTCTAGCCGCACACGGTCACAGAGCAGCGTCGCCTCAAAGGTCTCGCCATCGTCGAAGCGCACTCCGTTCTTCTCACTCGCCATCACCGCATCGGTCTCCTCCACCCAGAGCCCGAGCACGTCGCGCAGAGGGCCCGGAGCGCCGCCCGCGTGCACCGTGTCGAACTCGTCGGTGAGGCCGGTAAACACCGACGCGAGCAGCGTGGCTCCGGCCGCCACCCGTGCTTTGAGCGCCTCGGCCTGTGGGAGCGTCAGCATCGAGAGAGTCGGGGCGATGATCACGTCGTAGGCCGAGAGGTCGGCATCGGGACGAAGCACCTCGACCTGGATTCCCAGGCTCCAGAGCGCGACAAAGTAGCTGCGGCAGAGCTCGACATAGTTCAGGTCGCGGGTCGGCCCCGACGAGAACGAGAGACCCCACCAGTTTTCCCACGAGAAGAGCAGCGCCACGCGCGCCGCAACCCGCTTGCCCAGCGGCGCCTCCCCGAGTGTCTTGAGCTCGCCACCAAGTGCCTTCACTTCCTGAAAGACCCGCGTGTCGGTGCGGTTGCGGTGCTCCATGATCGCGCCATGCAGCTTCTCGATCCCGCCTTGCCCGCGCCGCCACTGAAAATACATCACCGAGTCCGCGCCGTGTGCCACGGCCTGGAACGACTGGAGCCGGAGCTCGCCGGGCAGCTTGACCGTGTTGTAGTACTGCCAGTTCTGCTGCGACGGGCTCTGCTCCATCAGGAGAAACGGCTTGCCGTCCTTGAGCCCCCGCATCAGCGAGTGCGTGAAGGCGACATGGGCGGGCGGGCTCCCCTGCGGCGGGTAGCTATCCCAGCTGACAACGTCCATTTCCTTGGCCCACTCGTGGTAGTTGAGTGGGTAGAACGTCCCCATCAGGTTGGTCGTGATCGGGATATTCGGCGTGACCTCACGCAGAACCGCGGCCTCCGCACGGTAGCAGCTGAGAAGGCTCTCGCTCTGGAAGCGCTGCCAGTCCAGCTTCAGTGCCTGGATCGCGCCCTCGCCGTTGCGGTACGGGGGCTCGATCTGCGCCCAGTCGGTGAAGGTATGCCCCCAGAAAGTCGTGTACCAGCGCACGTTCAGCTCGGTGAGGGAACCGTACTTGGCTTGGAGCCACTCCCGGAACTTTTGCGCGCAAGTCTCGCACCAGCAGTAGGTGCCGTACTCATTGCTGACATGCCAGAGGAGCACCGCAGGGTGGTCTTTGTAGCGCTCGGCGAGCTTGCGGGCAAGACCGGTCGAGAGCCGGCGGAAGTTTGCCGAGTTAGGACAGAACGTGTGGCGGTTGCCGTGGCGGCGGCGCACCCCCATGTCGTCGGCGGTGAGCACATCCGGGTACTTCTGGGTCACCCACGCCGGCACCGATGCCGTGGCGGTGGCGAGGCAGATCTTCACGCCCCCCTCGGCGAGCTTATCGAGAATCTCATCGAGCCAGTCAAACGTAAACGTGTCTTCGTCGGGCTGGAGGCTCACCCAGCCAAAGACCGGGAGGGTCGCGATATTGACATTGGCCTCCCCCATCAGCGCCACATCGTCGGCCCAGACCGCACGCGGCCACTGCTCGGGGTTGTAGTCGCCACCATAGAGAAAGCGGGAAAAGTGTGTATTCATCGGGTCTATTCTATCGTGTGGACTCGCCTGACACGTTTGCCACACGGTAGCGGGTTAGGCTGGGGGCATGCAAAAACCAACCTTCCTTCGGCTCCTCTCCACGAGCCTCCTCCTGACCGCGGCGACAGTCGCCCGTGCCCAGGACCCGTTTGTTCCGTTCTTCCGAAGCTTCTCCGGGCTCTTCACGGACAGCACCGACGATGGGATAAACAACTTTACAGCGCCGGGCACCGACATCGACTTTCAGGACACCGCCATCCCCGTCAATACGGCAAAGTCGATCTTTGGAAACTACAACGGGGCCACGGTCTCGTCGTACACCCACTCGGACTATGCGGGCTTCTTTGCCGCCAAGAACTACGCCCAGCTTGGGGTGACCAATGTCCAGAACGAGGGCTACTACGCCATCGCGGGCCGCGGCTCCCACACGACCGTCGAGTTCTTCACCCCCGGTGCCCTCGCCGAGCGCGCGGTCTTCCACTGGCATGTCACGGGCAACAGCAACACGCCCCTCGGGGTTGCGGGGAGCCGGATCGACTTTGCCGCGGGCAGCTACGGCACGACCGACTTCAATGGCTTTTTTAGTATCCCCACTGGCCCGCGCATGGAGGAGTACGGCCCCGGGAACTTCACCTACACCCTCCCCATGACCCTCAACCAGCCCATCGACCTCTTCTACTGGTCCAGTGCCTACATCCAGATCAACCAGCCCGAGACCACGGGCCACGTCGGCTCCTCCCTCAGCGCCCTCGCCGACTTCTCCAATACCTATGTCCTGGACAGCATCGACCTCTACGATGGCAGCAACACGCGTCTGACAAACTGGACTATGCAGGAGGTCTCCAGCGGCGAGGTCATGTTCAACCAAGACGGCCGCACCGCCGCCGCGGGCTCGTCCGCGCCCGAGCCCACCTCACTCTGCCTGCTTGTGGTAGGAGGCACCTTGGTAGTGGTCGGCCGCCGCCGACATTCACGCGCCATCTAGCATCATCCACACGAAGGAGTTGCCTGCTCCTCTGTCGAACTCTTGCGTACCTCTCAGAAACCAAGTTTGTCCGAGCAGAAAGAGCAGGTGGCCCATGCCGTCCTTCGTTGTCCTTCTTATCTTCCTCTATGTCGTCCTGCCGCTGGTGATCCTCTTGACTCAGAAGGCCAAGATCCACCCCGAGATCAAGGCGATCCCCCCCGAGACCCTCCCCCGTGAGTGGCAAGGCTTTTTAGACCACCACCTTCAAGAGCTCCGCGCCCTCGGCTTTCTCGAGTCCAGCTACCTCCAGATCGCCGCGCCGCTCCCCGGTGCCACCGCGACCACGGTGATGATGGTCAACCGCCACACGGGGGACAAGGCGATGGTCAATGTGCTCTTCAGCAAGTCCGGGGGCTCGACTATCAAGACCCTCTATCTGGAGTTCAACACGCGCCTCGCCGATGGGCGCTGCTTCAATACCCACAACTCCAAGCAGCTCGGGAGCTTCGTCCTTCCCGCCACCGATACCAACACCTACCTGCCGTCGGTGAAGAGCCCCCACGAGCTCTACCAGGCCCACCGCATGGTCCTCCGGGAGAGCGATGCTCAGGGCGAGCGCGTGCTCTATCCCCCCGGAACCGCGGCGGCGTACCTCGCCGAGGTCTGGACAAAGGGCTTCGACGAGCAAGTTGAGCTTGGGCAGTACCGGCGCAACGATAAAGCGGGCATCTTCCAGCTCACACTGCTCGGGGCCTACCGCATGACCTGGATGCTCCTCTGGCCCATCAGCACGATCCGCCTGCTCCTACGCTGGCTCAATGAGCAGAAAGTGCGTAGCCGGCTCCGCGCCTCGGAGCAAGAGCCGATTGCGAGCTTTTTTCCGCCGCAAGCCCAGCAGGTCCTCGCCGGACACTTCGAGCTGTAAAAAATTAAAGGCTCTCTTACCAACCAAATCGCCGTATCTTCCGACTACTAGGAGAGACCGACGATGTTGGATGTAAACACCAAGCAGCATACACAAGAGAATCCAGAGTGCGAACAAGGCGGATGTAGCCATAGACGCTTCAACCGCCTCTACGTGGAGCTTGCTCCCCGTGTTCTGGGCTATCTCCTACGCCGGATGCCCAGTCGTGCGGATGCGGAAGATGTGCTCCAGGAGACCTTTTTGGCCGCGTATGCGGGCAGGCAGCAGTACCGCGGCTCGGCACAACCGCTCGCTTGGCTCCTGGGAATTGCCCGCCGCCGCTGTGCAGACCGACTCCGACAGCCCGAATACCGAGGACTGGTTGAGCGCGACGAGCAAGACTCGCACGACCTCGCCCAGGCGGTCGCCAACGCCCTCACGCTTGAGGCCGCAGTCCAGGCTCTGCCACCAACACTTCAAGAAGCGCTGGAGCTTATTGTCCTCCAGCAGCTCACCTACAAGGAAGCCTCCGCGCTACTGGGCACCCCACAAGGGACGCTCAAGTGGCGCGTCCACGAAGCGACACGCCTCCTGCGCCTTCGTCTCACCACCTCGGAGAACCCAAAATGAGAGAACAAGATCACGCCCAGCTCACCCTACTCGCCACAGGAGGGCTCTCGTGGTGGCGGGCCGCCCGGCTACGCAAGCGTCTCACCCAAGACCCCGAACTCGCCCGCGTGTGGGAAAACACCCAGGCACTACATCATCAGCTTCGGCTCTCTGCCACGCCCAAATCGGTTCCTCCCCCACCGAGCTGGCCCCTAGAATCAGGCCGGCAAGGAGTACTGCCACAGCTCCTCAACCCAAGAGTTTTCCATGTGGGGCTCGTTGTCAGCCTCGTTTCCTGCCTCCTTGCCGGGTTTCTCTGGGAGCAACAAAAGCTCGCAAAGATGAGGCAACGGTACGCCTCCGTCGCTGCCCCTCGTGAGTCCCTTCTTTCGAAGAAGCGCAAAAAGATGAAGTATTCCCTCGAGTCTCCTGCCTTCTTACGAGAGAAAGTACTCAAGGATCCCTTTCTTCTGATTGAAGAGCACAACAACACATTAGGAGTTGCCTGGAAGCTCATTGGCCATGCACAAGTCACGGCGACCTATGCAGATGGGACTACCTCTCGTCGTGTCAGTCGCCTACCCAATAGTCCTCAGCAGTGGAGGGTCCTCATGAGTAGCTACCCCAACTTCCCCAGCCGTGGTGATCTGCCACCGACATTGCTCTGGAGCAAGGGCTGGGTCGCACGCGAGTGGGATAGCACCGAGGGGCCGGTTCGCGGCAAGGGGCTCCTCCAGGATATTGGACAGTTCGCTGGCTTTGGTATCCACCGCGTTGTGGATAAAAACGGCGAGGTTCTCGTCACGCTTGAGGTAAAACCGGTAAAATAGCCGCATGACACCCAATCTTCTCACGGCGGAGCAGAAGGCGCAGTTTGATCGGGATGGCTTTCTGGTCCTGCGGGACTTGATCGACCCGGAGCTCGTGGCACGGCTGGTCGCGGCGGCGGACCGGCTCTCGGCGGAGGGTATCGCGGCCCAGGGGCTCTCGGAGCGCAAGCACTGGCAAAAGCGCGGCTGCCTCCCCGACGATCCCGCGTTTCTGGAGCTGATCGACCACCCGCAGGTCCTGCCGCTGGTCGCCGGAATCCTCGGCTGGGACATTCACTTGATGACCAGCCATCTGATCGTCCGCCCGCCTACCCCTGGCGCCGACGAGCACTTCAAGGGCGAGGGCTGGCACCGCGACGGTGGCCAGTCGAGCTGGGAGATGACCGAGCCCCACCCGCGCATCTTGCTCAAGATCGCCTTCTTCCTCTCGGATCAGAGCGAGCCGGGGCGGGGCAACACCCAGGTCGTGCCAGGGAGCAACCGCCTGACCGGCCCCCTAGCCAAAGACCCCAGCGCACCCCATCCCTACGGTGCCATCGAGATCTGTGGCAAGCCCGGCGATGCCTTTCTCTTCGAGCAGCGCACCTACCACGCGGTCGGCCCCAACTACTCGGACATCACCCGCAAGACCCTCTTTATCGGCTACGGCTTCCGCTGGGTCTTCCCGATGGACTTCTCACCGCAGTACGACTACCGCGAGCTCTACGAGAAAGCCAACCCCATCCAGCGCCAGCTCATGGGCGACATCAAGACCATCACGGGGGTGCACCTCCCCACCGATGCAGATGTCCCCCTCCGCGCCAAGTGGCGCGAGTGGTACGGGTAGGACCGGACAACGCAAGAACCCGAGGAACGTAGTAGCCCGAGGAACAAGTCCTCGGGCTTAAAAGGGCTACGGGCACCTTCGTGCCCAGTGGATTTGGTTTGGCTACGAAGGCCGGGTACCCGCTTGCGGGTGGATCGCCCTCTTAAGCCCGGACCTCGTTGTCCAGGCTCTCATTACGCCAGCAGCTCTTTAACGACGCTCGCCGTTCCCGCGACGCCCGTAAGGCGCTCGGGGCGGCCGGCGCGCTCGAAGTAGAGCTTCTCGTGATCGAGGCCCAGGATATGTAGGATCGTCGCGTGGAGGTCCTTAAAGGTCATCGGCTTCTCGGTCGCCATCAGCCCGAGCTCATCGGTGGCCCCGTAGCGCTGGGGCTTGACCGCCCCGCCGCCCAGCCAGATCGTGAAGCCCGCCGCGTTGTGCTGGCGCCCGTCGTTGCCCTGCATCATCGGTGTGCGGCCAAACTCGCTCGCCCAGACAACCAGGGTCTCGTCCCAGAGGCCGCGTTGTTTTAGATCGGTCAGGAGCGCCGCCGTGGGCTGGTCGATCCAGCGGGCGCGGGGCGTGTGGTTCTTGGAGAGCTCCCCGTGGGCATCCCAGCCGTCTTTATCCGGCATGTCGTAGACCTCGACAAAGCGCACGCCACGCTCCACCAAGCGCCGGGCAAGGAGCAGCTTGCGGGCATAGGCGACCGTCCGTGGGTCCTTGTGCTCAAAGCCATAGGCACGGCGCAGGTGCGTGGGCTCTTTTTCGATATCCCCCACCTCCAGCGCTGCGCTCTGCATCCGGTACGCCAGCTCATAGCTCGCGATCCGGGCATCCAGCTCAAGTGTCTCTTTTCGTCCCTGCCGATGCCTCTGGTTCATGGACTTCAGAAACGCAAATGTGTCGGCCTGGCTCGCGGCAAACGCTTGGGGCGGGGTGAGGTCCAGCACCGGCAAGCCCTGGTCGCGGAGCTTGGTGGACTGAAACGCGGGAGGGAGAAAGCCGTTCTGGTAGTTGGCCGCGCCGCCCAGCGGACCGGCATCGAAGAGCACGACATAGCCGGGCAGGCTCTGGTTCTCCGTGCCGAGGCCGTAGGTGATCCAGCTCCCTAGGCTCGCCTTGCCTGCGTTGAGGTCGCCCGTGTGAAAGAGATAGCTCGACGGCGCGTGGTTGTTGGACTCGGACTGGAGCGAATGGACAAAGCAGAGGTCGTCCACGTGCTTGCCCAGCTCGGGGAAGAGCTCACTCACCCACATCCCGTTCGAGCCTTGCTGCGTGAACTTGTACGGCGAGGCCATGAGCTCGTCCTTGCACCCCTCAAAGACATTGGCGTGGCGGGTCGCCTTGAGGGCATCGCGGAAGCTCTTGGGCACGGGCTTTTTATGGAGCTGCTGGAGGGTCGGCTTGTAGTCAAACGTGTCCATCTGCCCGGGGCCTCCGACTTGGTAGAGGACAATGACGTTCTTCGCGCGGGCCTTGAAGTGGGGCTTGCGCGGCGCGAGCGGCCGAATCGGGTCAATTGTCACCGCAGGCGGTCGTGCCTGCGCCTGCAGCAGTGCGAGGGCTAGCTCACCAAAGAGACTCATGAAGGTATTGTACCTGTGGATCGCCCCCTGTGGATCGCCCCCGTGGGAGGGGGGCGTCAACGAGCGCTTCGCGCTAGGAAGGCCTTCGGCCATACAAATCCCCATGCCCGGAACGGGCTTTGTAGCGCGAAGCGCTCTCCAGCCCCCCCGTTCTGATCGGGGGGAACGCGACGCTCTCCTGCCCCCATTCGAACCTGGAAGATCGAAGGTATAATACCCGCATGCGCCTCGCACCGTTGCTGTTGCTCACGCTTCTCAGTCTCATCCCCCGATCCACCGGGGCCCAAGAGCGTGTCGGCCCGGCGTGGAGCGATCGACGAAACCCGATTGTCGAGATTTTTGGCGGCAAGCGGCTGGACCTGTGGAGCCTGCGCCCGCTGAAGAAAGCCCCTCAAGGGAGCACCATCGACTCGCTCCTGGGGACCACGAGAGCTCCCCTTGCGGATAAGCGGACCCTGGCGCGACGGCTCCGCTTTGACCTGACCGGGCTCCCTCCCACGGCGGGAGAGGTGGCGACCTTTACCACCGCAGAGACCTTTGCCAGCGGTCTTCTAGAGCAACACAGCTACGGCGAGCACCAAGCGCGGCTCTGGCTGGATGTGGTGCGCTATTCCGACTCCAATGGCTTCGACTGGGACGAGTTCCGGCCACTTGCCTGGCGCTACCGGGACTATGTCGTGCGGAGCTTCAACGCCGACAAGCCCTATGATCGATTCCTCACCGAGCAGCTCGCCGGCGATGAGCTGGTGGCGGGCAGGCCCAAGACCGCCGCGGAACAAGACGCCCTGCTCGCGACCAGCTACCTGCGGCTCGGGCCGTGGGACAATAGCGCGGGGCTCTTTGGCGAGGCGAACCGGGTGCGCAACGCCCTCATGAACGACCTGGTCGAGACCACGGGCACGGCCTTTCTGGGGCTGACTCTGGCCTGTGCCCGCTGCCACAACCACAAGACCGAGCCTCTCGCCCAGACCGACTTCTACCGTTTCCGCGCGTTCTTCGAGGGCGTGACCTTCCGCGACGATCTCTCGCTGGCGCTGGCTCCCGACCAAGAGCCGCTCAAGGCACTCCTCGCCACCGATGGGGAGAGAGCGCCCGCGGCGACCCATGTGCTTGTCGGTGGGGACCTGAACCAGCCTAAAGAAGAAGTCTCGTATGGCTTTCCCAGTGTGCTTGATCCCAACCCCGTCTCGCTGGTGCGGCCAGCACGCCCAAAGTCCACGGGGCGGCGGCTCACGCTGGCACGGTGGATCGCAAGCCGGAACAACCCGCTGACGGCGCGCGTGCTGGTCAACCGCGTCTGGAAGCAGCTCTTTGGCGAGGGCCTCGTTGCGACACCAGGGGACTTTGGCTACGCGGGCGCGCGGCCTGCCAACCAAGCCGTCTTGGACTTTCTCGCGAGCTACTTTATCGAGAGCGGCTGGTCGGTCAAGAAGCTCCAGCGTCTTATTGTCGCCAGCCGCGCCTACAAGAGCGTCCATGCCCCGCGCCGGCTCTCCGCCGAGCAGCTCCGCGATGCCGTTCTCGCCACCAGCGGACAGCTGACCGAGCGCTTTGGCGGCCCGCCGATCTGGCCGCCCCTCCCCGATGAGGTCCTCAAGGCCAATCCTGCCTTCCTCGACGACAACAAAGAGAAAACGAAAGGGTGGTATCCGTCGCCGACGGAGCGTCAGGGGGTCCGGAGCCTCTACTTGGTGCAGAAGCGTACGGTCGCGGTTCCCTTGCTCGCCACCTTCGATCTCCCCGACAACGCCCTCTCCTGCTCCCGCCGCACGACCTCGACGGTCGCTCCGCAGGCCTTGACCCTCCTCAACAATCCCTTCCTCACCGAGGCAGCACTGGCGTTTGCGAGGCGGGTGGAGAAGCACCCGGAGCCGGACAAGGTTCAGGTCGCGTTTCGGCTCGCGCTCCAGCGCTCTCCCCACGCCGACGAGCGCCGTCTCTGTGAGGAGCTCTTAAAGAAACACGGGCTTTCTGCGCTCTGCCGGGCACTTCTTAACCTCAATGAGTTTGTCTACCTTGACTGAGAAGACGTTTGGAGATATAATTGCCCCCGGCACGGTGTGCGTCGCACATCCATTTGATTGATGATCATTTTGGGAGGGGGTGAAATATTATGGCACAGATTAATCTGAAACCGGGCGAGCCGCTCGAAGCTGCTCTTAAGCGCTTCAAGAAGGTCCTCCAGCAGGACGGCGTCCTCAAGGCTGCCCGCGCCCACGAGTTCTACGAGAAGCCCAGCGACCAGCGCCGGAAGGCTGAGGCAGCTCGCAAACGCAAGATTCGCCAGGCGAACGAAGAGAAGTAGTTTTAACCCCGAGCGTGCCGTGCACCGTGCCAAGTTGCCGACAACCGCTCTCCCCACTGTCTACCGAACTCCGAGATCGCCACGGGATCGCTTATGAAGATGCGCTGGCGTCTGCCCTTTGAGCTACAAATCCGCTCCACCTCCCCCCGCCCCCGTCGCCGCACCGAGCCGCGCCGAAAGGCTCCCCCTGCGCCGCGTGTCGCGCCCGTTCGGCTCCTTCTCGCTCTGGGCACCACCGCGATTCTTGCGCTTTTGCTCTGTATTCACCTCCTCCCCAACCGTGTCTCGGTCGCGCTAGGCTCTATTGCCAAGCAAGAGGTGACGGCACCGCGCACGGCACGCTACGAAGACACGGAGGCGACCCGGCGGCTACGCGACGAGGCGATGAATAGTGTCGAGAAGCGCTACCAGCTCATTCCCGATGCGCTTCAGAATATCCAGGAGTCGGTGAAGACGGTATTTGAGGCGATCGAGAACCCTATTCGGGATACCCCCGATGTCAACGATATCCGCCGCCAGTCCGGCCTTTCTGTAACCACGGCGACTGTCGAGGCGCTCAAGACCCAGCCCAAGGCGCTTCAGGAGAAGGCACAGGAGGTCGCCGGCCGGCTCGTGACGCGGACGATGGAGGGGTCCCTGCGCGATGACACCAACGATCTGCTGATCGCCCGCCGGAGCCTGGTGGCTGATCCGATCTTGCTCGACCTGCCCGAGAACCTGCGCGCGCCCGTTGCGGCGATCTGTAGCGAGGCCCTCACCAACAACAAGCACTACGATGCCCGCGCTACCCAGCAGGCCCGCGATGAAGCGGAGTCGTCGGTGCAGCGCCAGATGCGGCGGATCGCGGCGGGAGAGCAGGTCCTGCGCCCGGGCGAGCGGGTGACCCAGGCCCATCTCGATGCCCTCACGGCCCTGGGACTGCGCAATGCCTCGCTGGACACGACCGCCGTCTTGGTCATCGTGCTCATGGTGGGCCTGATTGTCGGCTTTGTGACCATCTACCTGCGGCTCTTTCACCCCGACCTCTACAACGACACGCCGCGCCTGTTTCTGCTCTCCATCTTGGCCATTGTCTCCGTGATGGGGATCAAGCTGGGCTCTAGCCTGCTCGGGCTCCCGTTCACGGGGATCAACCTCTCGTACCTGGGAATGATGTGTGTCGCCTCCGCCGGGATGGTGATCGGCCTGCTCTTGTCGCCGTCGGTGGCGACCCTGATCGTCGCGCTGCTAGCGGTGACATCGGGCGTGGTGCTCAACAACGAGCTCCGCTTCACGCTGTTTACTCTGGGCTCGTCGCTGGCCGGAATTGTCTCCGTCGCCTCGATGCGCAACCGCAGCGATGTCTTCCGCGCGGGGCTGGCGGTGTGCGGAGCCAATGCGATCCTGAGCCTGCTGGTCTCCCAGATCGAACACGATCTGCCGCGGGAGATGCTGGCGGGTGCGCTCATGGGAATCGGCTCGGGGCTGGTGGCGCTTGCGCTCTTCTATCTGGGGGTCTGGTGCCTGGAGCGCCCCTTTGGGATCACAACCCACCTGCGCCTGCTGGAGCTCTCCGACCCGGCAACCCCGATCCTCCAGGACTTCCGCCTCGCCGTGCCGGGCACCTACGCCCACTCGCTGATGGTGGGTAACCTCGCGCACGTGGCGGCGGAGGCGATCGGTGCCGATGCGATGCTCGTCCGTGTTGCCGCCTACTACCACGACCTAGGCAAGATGAACCGCCCGGAGTTCTTTATCGAGAACCAGGCCAACGCTGAGAATGTCCACGATAGCATCAGCCCGTCGCTCTCGGCGCTGGTGCTGGTCAACCATGTCAAGGACGGCCTCGAGATCGCGGAGCGGGTGGGGCTTCCTCCCAAGGTGCGGGAGGTGATCTCGCAGCACCATGGGACCACCCTGATGAAGTACTTCTACCACCAGGCGACCGGCGGTGTCCCCGACCCCACCCTGGAGTCCCAGTTCCGCTACCCCGGCCCCAAACCACAGAGCAAGGAGGCCGCGATTCTCATGCTCGCCGATGGGGTTGAGGCGGCATCGCGGGTGCTGAGCAAGCCCACCCCCCAGCGGGTCAATGAGTTCGTGGCGCGGATGATCGAGGACAAGCGGGTCGATGGGCAGCTCGACGAGTGTCCGCTGACCCTTCGGGACCTGAAGATGATCCAGGAGGTCTTCACCCGCACTCTCTGCGCGACCCTGCACGCCCGCATTGAGTACCCCAAAGACCCCAAAACCGCTCGCGAGCATAAAGAGCAGCGTGAGCAAAAAGAGCCAAAAGAGAGCCATGATCCTAGCGGAGATTCTCGTCCAGAACCAGCACCCGAACCCGACCCTGCCGTGGGAGCGGGCCGCCGCCGCCGCGCAAAGACTCCTCTCGGAATGCCTTAGTAGCCCCCCCCGTCCCACGGGGGAGCCTTTCGAGGTCAGTGTGGTGATCGTCACCGACGACGCCATCCACCAGCTCAACCGTCAGTGGCGCGGTAAAGACAAGCCCACCGATGTCCTCTCCTGGCCCCAGTCCGAGGCCGACGAGCCCCTGAGCGCCTACCTTGGGGATGTGGTGATCTCCCGCGACACCGCGGAGCGTCAAGCCACCGCCCGCGGCTGGGCACTGG
Source organism: Armatimonas rosea (assembly GCF_014202505.1). Lineage (NCBI taxonomy): Bacteria > Bacillati > Armatimonadota > Armatimonadia > Armatimonadales > Armatimonadaceae > Armatimonas > Armatimonas rosea. The sequence goes on from NZ_JACHGW010000004.1 coordinate 575,090, forward strand.
AAGATGAGCTCGCGCTCTTGCTGGTCCACGGCATTCTCCACCTCCTCGGCCACGAAGACGATACCGAAGAGGGCTCGGAGCAGATGAAGGTTATCGAGCGAGAGATCCTCGGAAAACCCCTAGACCCACTCTAAAGACACAAAGCCCACGCGAAGGCTCGCGTGGGCTTTGTGTCTATTTTGAGAGAGACCCTAGTCTTCCTGGATGCTCCACTCCGAAGCCTTCGACGAGCCCCACTTCTTGTAGCCCGCGTGGCCGTCGCCAAACAGACAGACATAGCCACCAAAGTGCCGGTTGGAGACCTTAGACGCCGTGATATTGGGGTAACGGTCGGTGCGGATTTCCTGCTGGATTCCGCGAATCGAGTTGCCTTGGTCACAGACCGTGGTCCAGGCATCCATGATGTGGATCGTGTTGGAGGGCTGCGCCACCGCGGCCTCCGAGACAGAGAGTGTGGTGCCCGTGGTCACGAAACCACTCTTGTCCTGACCAGCAAAGCCGACCGTGGTCCAGTTGGTCGCGCTCGATGTTCCCAGGGGGATCAGGTTACGGCCGTAGGAGAGCTTGTTGACCTTGCCGTAGCCCTGCGTGCTGCCATCGCCCTGAGCAGCCGGGGTGAAGCGGGTATTGGCAGTGGTCACGCCACAGTAGTTTCCCGTGGTAGTGGTGCCATTGACCGTCAGGGTGACCCCCTTCACACTCGTCTCGCCATCGGGGCAGACAAAGATCCCCTCGTTCTTGACATAGGCATAGATCAAGGTCGGCCAGGAGAGCACCGCGCCTGCAGGCGGAGCCGGGGTGGCATCGTTGGGCCCAAGGGGGATCTGCGACGGCGGATAGGTCTCGTCGTAGTCCTGGACATACATCATCACGGCAGTGCCGATCTGGCGCATGTTGGAGAGACAAGCGGTCTGGCGGGCCTTGGCACGTGCCTGGGCGAAGACGGGAAAGAGGATGGCGGCAAGGATCGCGATAATGGCGATCACCACAAGCAGCTCGATGAGCGTGAATGCGCGGCGAGTCATAGGAATTATGTTAGCCTTTCTAGTGCTAAGACGGAGTATACCCAGAAAAGGGGCAGTGCCGCTTTCTGGCAGCCCCCCCCCTCCTGCATTGGGCGACAACCGATTAGTTACAGCCCTGCTTGTAGGGATCCCAGATCAAGAAGTCGGCAGCCTGGTTGGTAACATTTGCCACTTTATTGTAGGGAAGCGCCTTAGCGTGACCGTCGAGCCAGATGACATTCAGAACCCCGCTGTGTCGTGACTTCCCACGATCCATCGCCTGCTGATCGGTGGGGTTGGGAAGATCGGCAAACCCCCAGTAAGAGTTCCCAAGGTTCTTCCAGTAGTTCGGGTAGCTCGTCCCTGCGGTCACAAAGAGAGTCCCTGTCGGATCGGCTCGGAGAGCACAGGCATAGCGAGGCAGCGCGTTGTAGTAGCTGGCATCGACCATTGCAAGGGTATCCGCAGGTGCTTCAAAGGCAGCAAGGGCAAAGCCTGCGTTGGACTTGAAGACGTAGTTGTTCATGGCGTAGGAGTTCTGCCCTCCGTAGCTCTGGAATCCGCTGCCCGCGTTGCCCATCGCGCCGGCGGCATCGATATTCACCCAGGAGTTGGGCTTCGAGGGGCAGCGCCAGATCTGGTCATTTTTCGTGTAGGACTGTAGGATCTGGTTCGTAAAAGTAGCCGTCTTGGCGTTGGCTCCAACCCGCGTATCGGCAGCAAACGGGTTGGCATAGGCAAAACGGTACCCCGGGATCATCTCATCGTAGTCCTGGGAATACATCATCAGCGCGGTCCCGATCTGCTTCATGTTGGAGAGGCAGGAGGTCTGGCGGGCCTTCTCACGGGCCTGTGCAAAGACCGGGAAGAGAATGGCGGCAAGAATCGCGATAATGGCGATGACGACAAGAAGCTCGATTAAGGTAAAACCACGTTTTTGTTGCATGGAAAGAGTCCTTTGAAAGGGAGTGGTCGTAGAAGTAGAAATTGGTTTGTCGAGAACCAGAGGTTAAGACAGTCTACATCATATCAGGTGTTCCCTTAAAAATCACGGATCGGGAAAATTTATCGCAGATGGTACACTGGTTCCATGACGAAGCGTCGTGGTTTTACCCTCATTGAGCTACTTGTCGTCATCGCTATTATCGCGATTCTTGCCGCTATTCTCTTCCCCGTCTTTGCCCAGGCACGGGGTCAAGCGCGCAAGGCGACCTGCCAGAGCAACCTGCGCCAGATCGGGATGGCAGTGCAGATGTACGCCCAAGACTACGATGGCCTCTACCCGTACGCCAAAGATGCCTCCGATGCCTATGTCCCCCAGATCTGGGCGGGCTACCCTCAGTGCAAGGCCGTGATCGACGCGATGCCCTTCCTCCACGACTCGCCCATCCTCTCGACTCCCAACTGGTCCACCGGCTCGCTGACTCCCTACACCAAGAGCCGCCAGGTCTGGCGCTGCGCCGGAGACACGGGCTTTGACGTGCTGGACAACAACTTCAACTGCGGCGGCCCCTGCCCCCTCAATGCACGCCCCACGATGTACGAGCGCTACGGTGCCTCCTATCTCTTCCGCACCGAGATCGCCTTCCGAAAGCTCAATATCGACACCGCGACCGCGGTCACCGCAACCGGTCAGGAGGTCGGGCTGGCACAGCTCAACATCCTCTTCGATGGCAATGGCGGCTGGCACGCCAGCCCCCTGCGCTTCGACCCGCTGGGCTGGAACCCGAGTGGCCTGCGCTACACCACGCTCTTCGCCGATGGGCACGTCAAGTTCTTGACCTACGACGACTACCAAAAGGCCTGGAACATCCAGCTCGCTGCCCCTGGGTCGAACCCATGCCAGTGAGGGCCTCCCATGCCTGATCTCACCGACCTCCTGCGCAACGCCGAGGGTCCCGTGCGCCTCAAGGCACGCTGGGTGCTCCCCATCTCCGGGCCGCTCTTTGAGAACGGGGAGGTGGCGTTTGAGAACGGCATCCTGACCTACGTGGGTCGCGCCCGTCCGGACGCCGGCGCGCTTGACCTGGGGCTCGCCGCCATCCTGCCCGGCCTGGTCAATGTCCACGCCCACCTGGAGTACACGGTCCTGCGTGGCCTGCTGGAGGACATGCCCTTCTTCCCCTGGATTCGGGGCCTCACCGGCCTCAAGGCCTTTCTCACCCTCGACGACTGGGTAACATCGGCGACCCTGGGAGCAGCGGAGCTGGCGGCGGCGGGGATCACGACGGTTGGGGATGCCTGCGATGCGGGTGCCACCATCAATGCCCTCGTGAGCTCGGGGCTCCGCGGGACGGTCTTTCGGGAGGTCTTTGGGATCGAGAGCCAGCCACCCGTTAGCCAGACCCTCGATGTGCTCCGGCGCCAGCTGGCGCAGATGGGGAGCACGCTCTCCCGTAGCAACGCCGAGAGCCGTGTCCACCTTGGGGTCTCGCCCCATGCGCCCTACACGGTCCGCGCCGAGCTCTTCCAAGCCCTCGCCGATTTCTCGGATCAAAACGGCTACCTCCAGACCATTCACCTGGCCGAGTCGCCCGCCGAGGAGGCGCTCTTCCAGATCGGCGGCGGCCCCTTTAAGGAGATGTTCGACCGGCGCGGGATCGCCTGGCCAACCAAGGATATCTCGCCGATCGCCTACGCAAAACAAGCCGGTGCACTGGATGCGCGAACCCTGGCGGTGCACTGTGTCCATGCCAGCGACGATGACATCACGCTATTAGCAAACGCCGGGGCATCGGTGGCACACTGTCCTCGCTCCAATGGAAAGCTTGGGGCGGGGCTCGCACCGCTGAGGGCTCTCAAGGAGCGTGGCCTGGATATCGGCCTGGGCACCGACTCCATGGTCTCGGGCAACTCCGCCGACTTCTTCGAGGAGATGCGCGCCGCGGTCTACGGTGCCCGTGCCCGGGAGCAGGATACCCGCGCCCTGACGGCGAAAGAAGCGCTGTTCATGGCAACGTTGGGCGGGGCACGCGCCCTGCACCGGGAGCGGGAGGTTGGCTCTCTGGAGCTCGGAAAGCAGGCCGATCTCTGTGTCGTGCGGCTCGACGGGGTCCACCATGCGCCGGTCGGCGACGATAACCCGGAGGCGGCACTGGTCTACTCCGCGCGTGCCAGCGATGTCTGCCTGACCCTGGTGGCCGGCCAGGCGGTCTACGATCATGGGCGCTATCCCACGGTCGATGTGGCCCGCCTGCGCCAGAGTGTCCTCACCGCACGGCGGAAAGTTCGTTCAGAGGGAGAGAAGATTCTTGGCGAAGCGAAGCAGCAACGATACTAGTGGTGCCAGCACCGGCTCCCGGGGCGCCAGCGACGAGCTGGTGGGCTGGAGCACCCTGGCCTTTGGCATGGCGATCAGCACCCTGCTCCTCTGGAAAAACGGAGGCTGGCCGGTCTTTCGCTGCCCCACGCAGATGAATGTGGTGGAGTTCAATCTCTTCAATATCTGCATGCTCCTCGCCCCCCCCCTGACCTGGATTCTTGTGGTCCTACGCCGCGACCTCAGCGACTTTGGCCTCACCCCCGGCAATGCCCGCGGCGCGCTGATCCTCTCGCTGATTGTGGGGGTAGCCTACATTCCCGTGCTAGCGCTCTTCTCCGGCCAGCAAGCCTTCCAGAGCTACTACACCCGGGTCCTGATGGACGACCGCGTGCTCTATGGGGTCGGCTGGGTCAATGGCAAGCTCTCGGGCGGGCAGATCGACTACGGGCGGCTGGTCCAGCACGAGCTGATGATGCTGATGTACATGCTGGCCTGGGAGTGGTTCTTCCGCGGGTACCTGCTCTTTGGACTGCGCAAGATCATGCCCACCTGGGCCGCCGCGCTCGTGCAGGTCCTCCCCTTCTTCATCCTCCACCTGGGCAAGCCCCCCGCCGAGTTCTGGTCGTCGCTGGCCGGCGGTCTAATCCTCGCTCCGGTGGCGATCCGCTACAAATCGTTCTTGCCGTGTTTTCTAATGCACTACTTCATCTCCCTGGGCAACGATATCGCGGTGCTGTACTTCCATTTTCGCTGAGGCAGGCGGTTTGCGGGAGCAGGGTTTGTAGTCCTTCGATGAGATAGGCGATTGCCTGGTGGGGCGTGACGGGATTGAGGAGTGTATCAGGGCTGCTCCAGATCAGCTCCACACTGCCGTGATCGAGGACGACCACGGGTCTGTAGAGATAGTGGCCCTCGGGGTTCTGGGAGACATGGAGCCAGAAGGCGATGTGGCCGGCTGGGACAGCACCAGAGATGTGAACGTGTTCCCGTGGCTCCAGCCAGGCATCGAGGCCAAGCTCTGGGACCTGCACACGCCGACGGCGCAGCGTTCGATAGTGGATGGTCAGCTTCCAGCCGGCTTGGTGCCGGCTCTGCTCACGGGAAAACCACTTCCCCACCCGTACCGGCTCGTCAATGCGGGTTGGCTGTGCGGGACGCGTGGTGTGGTAGCTGAGTAACCAGCCAGCACTGGGCGTGCAACGCTGAGCAAACCACTCGCGACAGGCTTTTTTGGTAGGGGCCACACAGTTGAATGTCTGCTCGTCTTCGTCCAGCCAGACCAGACGATCCGGGAGACGCTCAAGCCTTCGGTAGAGCTGCCAGCCTCGTCGGGTGAAGTCTAGGTCACCCCTCTCTGCAAGGTCCTCCCGTGGCGGTGTGAGCCAGCCCGCGGAGCGCCAGCGCTCTAGCCGCACCGCCCGAGGCGTGCGCACGATCTTGAGCCAGCCCTCGGCTAGCATCTCGGCCAGCACGGCGTGGTAGGTCTCGGCTGTCTCAATCTTGCGCTCGGGACGAGAGCGGCGTGTGAAGCCAAGCTCTTCGACCAGGTCCTGCGCCATCGCCTCCAGAGGATTGTAGAGCCGGTAGCACAGACAGGTCAGGGCGTCTTTTTTCAGCGGGCTCATGGACGGCTAGGTGACAAGAATCTGGGGCTCGCCAGCCTCGACTCGCCCGATCACGGCACGGGTGACAACTCCGTGGCGCTCCAGGGCGGCCAGCAGGGCGACAAGCTTCCCCGAGGCGACCGCGATACAGAGCCCCCCCGAGGTCTGGGGATCGAAGAAGACCTCCCGCTGATCGTCGGGGACCGATGGGTCGAAGGTGACAAGCTCGGCGAGGTACTCCGCGTTGCTCGCGCCCCCTCCCGTGGTGAAGCCCGCGCGGGCGAGCTCAACGGCACGAGGGAGGAGCGGGATGGCATCGTTTTCCAGGTGCAGGCGCACCCCACTCTGCCGCGCGATATGCGAGAGATGCCCCAGCAAGCCAAACCCCGTGATATCGGTCGCCGCGGAGACCGCTCCTTCACGCACTCCCCCACTCGTGGGGGCTGGGGGGCAGATCCCCACCTCGCGCATCGCGGCGGCGGCGGCGGCGTTGAGGGTCGCCATGCTCTCCACGGCTAGCTGCAGGGTGTGGTCATCGAGCTTGTCGAACTTGGCCGCGGTCATTAGAATTCCCGTGCCGAGTGGCTTGGTAAGAACCAGGACATCACCGGGGCGCGCTCCGGCATTGGTTGTCACGCGCTCCGGGTGGACGGTCCCCGTGACCGAGAGTCCGAACTTGGGCTCAGGGTCATCCACACTATGGCCCCCCGCCAGGTGCACCCCCGCCAGACGAAGCTGATCGCCCCCCCCGCGCAGGATCTCCGCGAGCACATCGCCGGGGAGCTCCTTGATGGGGAAGCAGAGGATATTCATCGCGGTCAGGGGAATTCCCCCCATCGCATAGACATCCGAGAGCGCGTTGGCGGCGGCGATCCTCCCGAAGTCGTAGGGGTCATTCACGATGGGCGTGAAGAAGTCCAGGGTCTGGATCAGGGCCAGCTCGGGGCTCAGCCGAATCACCCCGGCATCGTCCGACGTGTCGAGGCCCACGAGGAGGTCGGGGTGCTTCTCGTGGGGGAGTCCTGCCAAGATTGTCTTCAGGGCCGACGGCCCGATCTTGCTCGCTCAGCCAGCGCAGCGCACCCTTGCAGTCAGACGCTGCGCAGCCAGGGTGCGCTTATTGGGTTCCTCGGGGGTAGTTGTCACAACTTAGATTGTACCCGGGAGCCGCGCTGTAAAAAGTAAGAGCCCCCCAGACTGCTCCGGGGGGCTCTCTCAGGACGTGGTCGGGGCCTACGGCAGGACGTGAGCAACGGCAGCGGCCGTGCCGATGGAGCAGACTGGGTCGGTGCCCAGGTTGCCGACCGTGTAGGTGCCGCTCGATGCACAGGTGGGAGTACCGCCCTTGATGTAGGTGGTGGTACCCGCGCCACAGAGGGCGGACAGAGCGGGCATGGTGGAGCCCTGTGCCAGCTTGTAGTCCATGGCGTACTGCTCCTTGGCGGAGTCGATCTGCTTCAGGTTGGCAACACAAGCACGAGCGCGAGCGGACTCACGAGCACGGACAAAGTTTGGGACAGCGATCGCAACCAGGATACCGATGATCAGGACGACGATCATAATTTCTACAAGCGTAAACGCACGGCGAAGAGATTTCATTCGAGTTAAAGGGCCTTTCGATATCAGGAGAATCTTCTCCCAATTCACACCCCAAATAGCGGAAGAAACCCAGATTATCCTTAGAGGTTATTTACGAAAAATCCGCCAAACGCAGGAAACAGGTAATCCCACCTGGTTAAATCTCTCCCGCCCACGAGACCTAAAGAAAGGTTTTTCCATCGCCAAAATACTTCGCAGTAATCCTCACTATTCAAAACGAAAGTATCCCTTCGAGATCACTACATGCCATCTAGACCATCACACATCCGCGCCCCTCGCTACGTCGGGGCTCTGTTCGCCGCCACCTCTCTTCTTCTCACCGCATCGGCCGACGCCCAAGTCAGTATTTACCTCTCTGCTCCTGGTGCCACCAGCTCCGGCTTTTCCAACACCGATGTCGAGACCTTCGAGTCCCTCACAACCGGGATCAAGACCTCGGACTTCCTCTCCCCCAACTTTGGGACCGCTACCGGGGTTACCGGGACCTACCAGGGAAGTGTCGCTCATCCGTACGCAATTGGCCCAGCAAGCGACCCCTGGAGCGTCGGGAGCAACTACTTCGCGGTCGGTGCCCAGTCAGGCAGCACCGCCACCGCCACCCTTCAGCTCTCGTCGTCGGTCGGCTACTTTGGATTTTCCTGGAACGCGGGGGATAACAACAACCGCATGGCGTTCTATAAGCAGGGTGCTGTCCTCGCCATCTTCTCATCGGCCAATATTCAGACCCTTCTGGCAAACCCCACCGTCACCGCCATCGATGGGACGGTCTACAACTCCTCAAGCTACCGGGGCCAGCCAGGAAATACGACCGTCAACGCCGGGGAGAACTACGCCTTTGTTCACTTTCTGATCGCCGGTGGCGCGGACCGTATTGACTTCTGGAACACCGGCGGCTCGGGGTTTGAGTCCGACAATCACACCCTGCGGACCACGGCCCCCACGGTCGCGGGAAGCTCACTGGTCTTTGTGACCACCACCAGCGCCCCCGAGCCCTCCACCCTTGGGCTCCTTGCTCTGGGTGCGGTCATCGCCAGTGTCTTGGCGCTCTACCGAAAAGATGCGCTCGCGTCCCAGCGTGTAAGCCAGACCAGCTTCGCGGTGATACACTCTAAGAACTCAGTAGACGGTAGCTAACGATCTGTAGAAACAGACAGCTGAACACCGAGCCCCGAGAGGTAGAGCCAAGCCGCAACACCTCTCGGGGCTTTTTGTTGTCAGTAGGCCACAGAGTAGTTTTCCTGGAGCAGGGCGACCACCTCGATGAGTGTGCTCAGTCGCTGCGGAGCGGCGCGCTTGCCGGTAAAGGTCTCCCGTGGCCCCCGGAGTACGTGCTGCCGGTCTACCACTGCGCTCGTCGGCTGTGTCAGCGCCTGTGCGACAAGCGGGCGCTCATCGCGATCGACCTTCTCGCTCAGACTCAGCAGGGCCAAGCGGATCGCAACTTCCTCGTCGAGAACGCCCTTGCTGACTCCGGTCGCCATGACCTCAAAGGGGCGACGCCCCGGTTCGATGAGGCAGGCTATCGCACACCACTCACGGAGACGAGCGCTCTGGGTACAAGCGACTCGCACCTCCACTCTCTTCACACCAAGCAAAACGGGAATAGATTCTTGAATGCTAGACACGAACCATAGTATAGGAACATAGAGATTTTCTCTTTACAATCGTGGAGCCAGAAGGCGGTTTGGACCGAGGCACCACACACCACGTTGCTCTCTCGCCGATGCGCCTTCCCCTCGAAACACAAAAAAAGCCCCGGAGCACCAGGCACTCCGGGGTGTAGATAACGCATAACTCACGGCTTCGACTCGGCTCCCTCGTGAAAAGCAAAGTCCCACCATCTTAACCACTAAAAGAATCAGCAAGAAGAGACCTTGACCTTATGCTTCTTAAGTGATTCTTAAGTACTAAATTCGCAATATACGATCCTGCCCCGCCTGTGCGGTTGCTACTTAAACGAGGGCAGGACAATTCCACGCAGGATCACTTTCTGCGCGGCCAGGAAGACCAGCAGCGTGGGCAGTGCCGCCAGGGTGAGTGCCGCAAAGATCACGTACTGCGGTGCGCTGGACTGCAGGTTGTAGAGCGCGACCATGATGGTCCACATCTTCGGGTCCTGACAGACCACGAGGGCGAAGAGAAAGGCACCGTAGGCCCCGGTGAAGGCATTGAGCGCGATCACCGAGAAGATCGGCAGCGACAGCGGGAGCGTGATCCGAGCAAACATCGCCAGCTCCGATGCCCCATCCAGAATCCCCGCTTCGTAGAGTTCCTTGGGCAGTGAGTCAAAGAACCCCTTGAGCAGAAAGATCGAGTAGCCACTGGCGAGCCCAGGGAGGATCAGTGCCCCGAAGGTGTTGAGGAGCCCCAGGCTCTTGAGCATCAGGAAGTTAGGGATCATCGCGACCTCGGCGGGGAAGGCCATGGTCGCGAGGAGAAAGAGCAAGACCTTGTAGGCGTAGGGCAGCGGGTAGCGCGAGAGCGCGTAGGCGCAGAGCGGGTTGACTAAGAGCGCCCCCAGGATCGAGAGCACACAGAAGACAACGGTATTGAGCAGGGTGCGCCCGCTCTGTCCCCCAGTCATGAGCTGCCGGTAGACATGGATAAAGTTGCGCCCCACAAAGTCCTGGCGCAGCTCGCTGCGGTGGGCCTTCACAAAGGCAAAGTCCGCGGCGGCCTGCGGGGGCTGGGCCGTGGTGTCACTACGGGTGGCGCGCCAGAGGTTCTCCGGTGCCTGCGCGACCAAGGCACTCACCGGCGCGTCGGTCTTGATGAACTCCATCCAGTCGGTGAGGGAGAGGCCATCGGCGGGCGGGGCGGTGGGCAGTGGGATCTGCGGGCGCTTGCGGCGCGCCAGAAACGCCTGCCAGGCGGGTGCGGCGCTGGCCTCGACCTTGAGCATGCGGAGCGGGAACTTGGTGCGCATGAACACCTCCCAGTCCGTGTAGCTTGCTCCCACGGGTGCGGTGGTGGGCAGGGTCAGCGCGGTCCAATCCGTAACCGACGTCTTCCAGGCGGCGTTGAGGTTCTCCAGCTTGCCTTCGTAGCGGTCCTCCTTGAGAAACTTACGCCAGAGAGAGTCGCCAAAGGTCGGGATCAGGTAGTTCTTAGGGAGGCTCTTGCGGAAGGCGAACCAGTCCTTGACCTTGGGACGCTCACTCTGGGGCATCCAGGCGCGGAGGTTGGGCTTCTCGATCGGCGCGGTGATGGTCTCGAAGCGGACATTCTCCTCACGCCACGCCTTGTTGAGCGCGTCGATATCGTTGCCGTACTTTTGCTTGAGCCAGTCTCGGAAGCGCATCAGGAGCGGTGCGGGCGCGTTCTCGTGCTCCCCGAAGCCGGCGCGCAGGAGGTGCTCGGGGAGGGACTGGGCGAAGCTCTCCCAGGCAGCGAGATCGGCGGGCTCCCCTGTGGGAACCGGGGCCTCAGCGACTTTTTTGTAGTCCGCGTGGTGGGCCGCGTTGAGCTCATCGACATTGTTGGCATAGCGGTCCTCCAGGTACTTGACATAGAGCGCCGCATCGTCGCGCCAGTACGCCGGGATCAGGCGTGCGGGGGCGTAGTCATTGAAGTCCGACTGGCTCTTGGTGGCCGTGGAGAGCATCAATAAAAACGGGTAGAGCGTGGTCACGGCCCCGAGGCTCAGCACCAGGTAGAGCACTGCCAGCCCCAGCCGCACCTTCCACGAGCGCCTCCCGATCCGTGAGATATGCATCTACTTGCGGCTTGCCAGGAACGCTTCCTCTTTGGCGGCCAGCTCCTCGGGGGTGATGCGCTTTGCCTCGCCCGGAGCCAGGTCCGCGACCGCCACGAGGATCGCGTAGTTGAGGGCGAACTTCTTCTCCGCGCCGGTTAGGCGGTTGCGGGCTTCCTCAGAGAGGCCATCGAGCCACTTGGCCTTCATGCTCTTCTCATTCTCTTCATGGCGCTTGCGGAGCTCGGTGGTCATGGTGTCTCGGTCCACTAGGATCGAGGCTTCATCGCCGTAGACCTTGAGGATCGTGCCACTGAGGCCCCCGTAGTGGGGGTAGTAGAGTCCGCTCTTGATATCGGCGGGGGTCTGCTCGCGCTTGGCGACAGTCACGGTGTCACCGGAAGAAATCTTGCTCATGCCGGTATTTTACCGTGCTAGCGGTACAATAGCACCGTGACTCCCTACGAAAACCTGCGCATTGTGGTCTGGGTCTTCGGCGTCCCCACGATAATCGCACTGACGGTCCGGGCGATCCGTAAGGTGCACGCCATCCGCAAGCGCCACGAGGAGCTCTTGGCGGAGGCGGAGCGCAACCCCCAAAACCCCCACCAGGCCCTCGCCGAGCTCTATGCCGAGCCGCGGAAGCAAAAGCGCTAGCGAATCCGCACATCCCCCGGCCGCTTTACCTCCCCCGGCTCGCTTAGGCTCGCCACCCCCTCCGGCTTCGCGAAGGGGGTTGTGGGCAGCGGGTGGTCGAACTCTAGCTTGATCACGGGGACGGTGGCGCTGAGCTCGTTGGTGGGCAGGCCGGTGAGCCGCAGGTAGCCCTCGTGCTCGACATGGTCGCTCGGGGCCAGCTCCAGCGAGAAGCTGACGGGCTTGCCGGTATTGAGCAGGGTCGCGCGTGTAGGAGTAAGCGTGAGAGGTTTGAGCTTGAGGGCGCTCCCCACCAAGTCCGTATGGCAGACCACGTAGAGCGTGTTGTTCTTGCGGGTCAGCAAGATGCTCTTATTGGCAGAGAGCTCGGTGCAAGGAGTGGTGCCATCGAAGGCCTCGCGGACCGTGTGGTACCACTTGCCCAAGCGCCTCACAATTCCCGCTGACTCCGTGGGGATGGTCCCATCGCCCTTGGGCCCGACATTGAGCAGGTAGTTGGCATCGCGCGCCCGGAACTTGGCGATCGAGCGCATCAGGTGGCGGTCGGTGTAGTAGTCCTCGCCCTTGCGCCAGCTCCAGCTCTCCATCCCCACGGACTGACAGGCCTCCACCCGCCGGGCGAAGTCCACCTTGCTCTCGTAGTCCCGCTCCGGTGTGCCAAAGTCGCCGTCGTCGTAGCCCCGGTCGTTGATCACGGCCTTGGGCTGGAGCTGACGGATCAAGGCGTTGATGCTCGGGTCGCGGTGGAGATCGACATTCATGTCCCACCAGAAGCCGTGAAGCTCGCCGTACTGGGTGCAGAGCTCGCGCACCTGGCCGCGCACAAACTCGGTGTAGGCGAGCAGATCGGGGCTGTCTTCCGGCTGTGCCGGGATTTCGTGGTGCCGCCCCTGATTCGGATAGTTCGGGTGGTGCCAGTCCGCGATGGAGTAGTAGAGGCAGAGCGGGAAGCGGCGCTTGTGGCAGGCATCGGCAAGCTGGCGGACGATATCTTTCCCGTAGGGCGTGTTCATCGTGTTGTAGCGCGTCAGCTTGGTGTCCCAGAGGCAGAAGCCATCGTGGTGCTTGGTCGTAACGCAGAGATACTCCATGCCCGCCTCCTGCGCCAGATCCAGCCAAGCCTCGGGGTTGAACTTGACCGGGTTCCACTGGGCTTGGAGCTTCTGGTACTCACTGCGCGGCACCCGCCGCCGCCACTGCTCTTGCTCGTGCCAGCCGTGGAGCGAGTAGAGCCCCCAGTGGACAAACATCCCGTAGCGGTGGGCAAACCACCAGTCGCGGCCATCGCCGAATCGTGGAACCAAGCTATTCATGCCCCTAGTATGCCTAAAACATCGCGTGGAGGCGAGCGAGCAGCGCCTCGGTCTCGTCCCAGCCCAGGCAGGCATCGGTGACCGACTTGCCGTAGACCATCTCCTTGCTGATGCTCTGCTTGCCCCCTACTAAGTTGCTCTCGATCATCACACCCAGAAGGGACTTGTCCCCCTCCAGGCGCTGGCGCCCGATCTTCTCGGCGACAAAGGGCTGGCGCTCAGGGTCGTAGCCGGAGTTGGCGTGGCTGGCATCGACCACGATTCCGGGGGGGAGCCCGGCTTTATCGAGGCAGGCCACGGCGCGGGCGACACTCACCCGGTCGTAGTTGGGCTGGCTCTTCTTGCCACCGCGGAGCACCAGGCACACATCGGGGTTGCCGGGGGTGCGCACCACGCAGCAGCGACCATCCTCATCGAAGCCGAGGTAGGAGTGCTTGCTCTGCGCCGACTGCATCGCATCCAGCGCGATCTGCAGCTCGCCATCGGTGCCGTTCTTGAAGCCCACGGGCATGGGCATCCCGCTGGCCATCGCCCGGTGCGGCTGGCTCTCGGTGGTGCGAGCGCCGATCGAGCCAAAGGAGATTAAGTCGGCGAAGTAGTCCGGGGTCGCGGTATCGAGCAGCTCGGTGGCGACGGGCAGGCCCAGCTCGGTGATCTCGACTAGAAGCTTGCGGGCGCGGCGCAGCCCCTCGGACATGTCGTAGGTGCCATCGAGGTGCGGGTCGTTGATCAGGCCGCGCCACCCGACTGTCGTGCGGGGCTTCTCAAAGTAGGTGCGCATCAGGATCACCAGCTTGTCGGAGTACTGCGCGGCCAGCGGCGCGAGGCGGCGGGCGTAGTCCAGCGCGGCCTCGGGGTCGTGGATGGAGCAAGGGCCGGTGACCACCAAGAAGCGGGAGTCCTGGCGGTTAAGGAGACGCTGGATGGCCACACGGCCCTGGGCGACAGTCTGGTACGAGGCGGCACTGACCGGAAACTCCTCCCGCAGCACGGCGGGGGCAGGCAGCACGGTGCGGGTCACGGCGCTCTCATCTCGTTTATCGGCGATCTTGTCCATAGGTTTGCTTTGCTCTTTCCCAAGAAAAAAGCCCGCCCCGGTTCTCCGGGGCGGGCTTGGTGTGGGTGTCTTGGCAGACGCTACACAACGGCTCCGTCCCGGTTCGGGAAGAAGTAAAAGCTAAAATACCAGTAGCCGTTGGTGGGGTGTGCCATAACTAAAATCCACTGTATCATAAGCACACAGACTTTGCACCACACTGTTGTGGCACCTCGCCTGCTTGACACCATGGCAGAGAGGAACTATTACAATATGCCCATCGTCTAATGGAGAGAACCATGTCCCTATCTGAGATCCAACCCCGGCGCACCGCGCACACGCTCTTTGTGGACTTTGTCGGCTACTCCCGGCTCTCCGCCGACTCGCAGGCGGCGGTCCAGGTCGCGCTCCAGAACCTGGTCTACAACCTCCCCGCCTTTATCGCGGCCCGCAACGACGGCCAGCTGATGGTGCGCAAGACCGGCGATGGGATGGCGATTGTCTTCTTTCAGGATGTTGAGTTCCCTCTGGCCGCCGCGGTGGCGCTGGACGAGGTCCTCAAGCACCAAGCGACCAGCCTGCGGGACCAGGTGGGCGCAAACTTTCGGCTCCGTATGGGAGTCCACTCCGGCCCAGTCGTGATTGTCGATGAAGACGGCGATGGGATCATGGATGTTGCGGGCGAGGGAATCAACACGGCCCAGCGGGTGATGGACTGTGGCGACCAAGGGCATATCCTGGTCTCTGGCCCGGTCTTCAATCTCGTAGAGGAGAAGCCGCACTGGAAGAGCCTCCTCCATGATCTGGGAATCGTGCGGGTGAAGCACGACGAGCTTGTCCACCTCTACAGCCTCCACGGGATCCGCCCCGATGGTACGACAATCGGCTACGAGGCCCTGCCCCGCAAGGTCTACGAGAGCCGGGAGCGTGCTCGGGAGCAGGCAGAGCAAGAGGCAGCGCGCACCCAAGAGGAGAACCGGAGCACGGTCACGGGCTATGCCCTCCGCGCCGCCCTGCTCCTGGGAGCCCTCGTGCTCCTGGGCTCACTGCTCTTTATGGTCTGGCGCCACAGCACGCTGGACTCCAAAGAGGTCCAGCATGTCGCCGATGTCATTCGCAAGAACAAAGAAGAGAAAGAACGCAAGAACCAGCCGCCTACCCCTGAGCCCAAGCCCATCGTGGTCGCCACCCCCACCCCCGGACCGGCGAGCACAAGCCCCGAGACAAGCGCAATGGTCGAGGCGGATGTCCCGAGTATTGTCGGCCTGCCCCGCGCCGATGCGGAGAAAGCTCTCGCGGCTGTCAAGCTGACCCTGGCCCTCTCGGAGAAGAGCCCGGAGGTGCAGAACCCCACGGTCGCGCCGGGGACGGTCCTGAGCCAGTTCCCGATCCCAGGTAAGCAGTTTGTGCGCGGGGGGACGGTCTACGTGAGCCTCGCCGTAGGCGGCCAGGTAGCGCCGACTCCCGCCCCCGCCGGGGAGCAGAGTGCCTTCACCGGAGTTCTGGTGGATGCCCGTAGCTTTCCCCAGCTCGCCAATAGCGCCTCGATCGGGCTGTTTGGCCCCAACGATGTCGCGCTCTACACCAGCTCCGGCGCTACCAACGACGAGCTCCAGGCGGTCCAGGCCGTGGGGATCAATCCCCTTCGGATCACCGCCCAGCAAGCCGGCGCTCAGGGAGTGGGCCTCGCGGCGGAGGATGTGGAGAAGCTCCGCACCCTCCCCGATTCCGTCCGCGCTAAGACGGTCGTTCTGCGCCCGTAGGACTCCCCACCGCACGGTCACAGCGGGCCCAGGCCGCGAGCAAGGCACAGCGGGCATTGACCACGTTGCTCTGTGCCTGGGTCAGCGCGGCCTGGGCATCTGCCAGGTCCAGCAAGGGAGAGACCGTCCCCTCGCTCACCCCCGCGTTGTACTTGATCCGCGCCAGCCGCGCCGCCTCTTCCGCGGTCGCCTGGGCCTGCTCTGCCACACCGAGCCGGGCCTGGGCATCGCGGATCGCGAGCACGGCCTGGCGCACCTCCAGCGCGACTGCCTCCTCGAGCTGGCTCAGCGTGGTCTCGGCACTGCTCTGGTCCGCCCGCGCCTGCTGCCGACGGCTCCGGGCGAGCCCGCCATCGCTCAGCGGCAGGGTCACCCCCACGGCGACTTGGGCGAGGTCCCGCACCGCCAGTGAGCCCGCGTTGGGGTTGTACTGTCCGCCCAACGAGACTCCCACACTCGGGGCCAGGCTCCGCTGCGAGAGCTTGACTCCCAGCGATGCCGCCTTCACGCCCAGCCGTGCCTGGAGCAGCTCGGGCCGCTGGGAGCGGGCGCTCGCCTGGAGCGTGGCTTCGTCGGGGAGGGGCCGCTCGGGAGTCGCCCGCTCCCCCAGCACGAGTGGGCTCTCCAGCGGGAGGACGAGCAGGGTCGCCAGCGCGGCCTGCGCGAGCTTGACCCCGTTCTCGGCTTGCAGGAGCTGCTGCTGGGAGTCGGCGAGCCCGGTCTGGGCGCGCAGGACATCCAAGCGCGGTGCGATTCCTGCCTTCTGGCTCGCCTCCGCATCGTGGAGGCGCTGTGCGGCGGTCTCCTGCGCCGCCCGTGCCACCCGCTCCAGCGCCACCGCTCGGGTGAGCTCGTAGCAGGCGAGCCGCACCTCCAGCGCCACGATCTGCCGGGCGCTCTCAACTCCCAGCAGCCCACTGGCCTCGTCGAGCTGGGCGGCATCGCGTGCGGTGTGGAGCAGCCCCGCAACATCCAGAGGCAGGGTCGCGCTGGCGGCGTACTGCGCCTGCTCCAAGTACGCGCCCTGGATCGCCACGGGACCTGCCGCAAAGCGCTGCTCACGGTTGAGCCGCACCAGGTTCGCACTCACCCCTGCGGTCGGCTTGAGCGCCGCACGGGCCTCGTCGGTCTTGCCCGCCGCACGCCGCACCAGCGCCTCCGCAAGCTGCACACGGCGGCTCTTCTGGAGCGCCTGAGTCACGGCACTATCGACCGTCAGGCTCTGTGCCTGGCTCGGGAGCGCCATCATCAACACGCTTGCCACGACCGCCGGGACTAGGAGACGTCGTGCCTCGCCGCGGGCCAGGAGGGCGTAGACACTGGGAATGACGATCATCGTGAGGAAGGTCGAGACCAAGAGCCCGGCGATAATCGCCCAGTCGAGCGGCGGCCAGAGCTTGCTCCCGGCGTAGGCCTGCGGCAAGAGCGCCCCCACAGAGAGCAAGACGGTCAGCAGGATCGGGCGCAGGCGGCGGCGGCTCGCATCGACCAAGGCCTCCGCCATCGAGACGGGCTGCTGGCGCTGCTCTTCTTGGGCGTAGTGGAAGATAAAGATCGTGTGGTTGGTGACGATCCCCCCCAGCGCGGCGATCCCCAGAAAGGCCATGAAGCCAAAGTTCTGGTGCGCCAAGTAGAGCCCCGGCACGGCACCAATCACGCCCAGCGGCACCGACGAGAGAATCGCAGTGACGATCGGGACGGAGTTAAACTGGACCATGAGCACGACCAAGTTGAAGACAAAAGCCACGGCAAAGACCACCATCATGTCCGTGAAGGTCTTGTTGGCCTCCTCTTGCTCCCCACCAAACCCGACAGTCACCGGCTCTGCAAGCGGTCTCTGGGCCAGCGATAGCTTGAGGTCGTCCACCACCGCGGAGGCGAGCCGGGTGCCATCCAGAAACGCGGAGACCGTCAGGGTGCGCTGGCCGTTGCGGCGGACAATGCGCCCCTCGCCGGGGGTGAGCGCGAGGGTGGCGACCTGACGCAGAGTAACCCCACCCGGCAGGTAGAGATTGAGGACATCGTCGGGGGACCTGCGCTCGCTCGCCGCCACCCGTAGCTCGATAGGAATCTCTTTATCCCCCTCACGGAAGAGCGAGACGGTCTGCCCCGTGACTGCCAGGCGTGCGGTCTGTGCCACGGCAGCCGACGAGAGCCCGAGCGCGGCGGCCCGGTCTTCGTCGATCTTCACCTCGAGCTGGAGCGGGAGCTCACCGTAGCTGTTGTGGACACTGTGCGTCCCCGCGATCCCATTGAGCCGCGCCTCCAGCTCTGCCGCCGCCCGCCGCAGGCCCGCGACCGACTCGCCGGTCACGCGCACCGCCACGGGAGCTCCCACGGGCGGGCCTTGTTCGAGTTTCTTAGCCGTCACCCGCGCCTCCGGGACGGCCGTCCGAGCCGCGCTCTGCAGCGAGGCCACCAGCGCCTCGGTCTGGTCCAGGGTCTCCGTGTTGACCACGAGCTGGGCGTAGTTGGGGGTCGGGACCTCGGGGTTGACATTGTAGTAGAAGCGCGGCCCGCCCTGCCCGATATAGCTCACGTAGGAGACAATGCCCTTCTGACCAGCTAACAGTTTCTCCACTTTTTGGACCGCACGCTCGGTCGCCCGGATATCACGGCCCTCGGGGAGCCAGACATCGATCGTGAACTGGTCGCGATCCGCCGACGGAAAGAACGAGAAGCCCAGCTTGGGGATCAGGCTCACCGCCCCGAAGAGCAGGACCGATGCGATCCCAACCACCACTCCCGGCCGACGGAACGCGAGCTGGGCGAGGTTTGCCTTCCCTTCCCGCAGGGCATCGACACCGCGGTCTAGCCAGCGCTGCACCACGGTTTTCTTTTCGTCGTGGCCCGCTCGCAGGAATCGGAAGCAGAGCAAGGGTAGGACCGTCAGGTTGAGCACGACCGAGACCACGAGCGAGAGGCCGGTCACCAGCCCCAGATCGCGCACAAAGTCGCCCGCGCCCCCCGGCAGGAAGGCAAGCGGGAGAAACGAGCTAATCGCCACCAGGTTTGCGGTGATAAAGGGGCCACGAAGCTCATCGGCACCCGAGATCGCGGCCTCCTCGCGGGGGATTCCCGCCGCGAGCTTCTCCTCGATGTTATCCAGCACGACAATACTGTTGTCCACGACCAGCGCCAGCGCGATAATCAGCGCGGCGATACTCATCTGCTGGATCTCGCGGCCCGTGAACCACATCGCGGCAAAGGTCACCAGCATCGAGAGCGGGAGCATCGCCCCCACGAGGAGTGCGGAGCGCCAGCCCATGAAGGCCAGCATGACCACAAAGATAATCGCCACCGCCAGCATCAGCTCGTGAAAGAAGCTCCCCACCCGGCGCTCGACCGAGCGCGGCAGGTTGTTGACGGTCGTCACGCTTGCGCCCTGCGGCAGGCTCAGCCCCGCCACGACCGCCTGTGCCTTGGCCCCCAGCGCGGAGATATTGCCGCCCTTGCGCATGGTCAGGCCGACCCCCACTGCGGGCTCGCCCCCGACCCGGAGCAGGGCGGCGGGGGGATCGGCAAAGCCGCGCGTGACGGTCGCGATGTCCCGCAGGTAGACCGGTGCGCCTTGCTCAGAGAGGCCCACGACTAGGCTCTCCAGGGTCGCCGGGTCGGTGAGGTTTCCGGTCGGCAGAAGGGTGAGGCGTGCATCGCCCGCCGCCAGCGAGCCGCCTACCTCCGGCAAGACATTCTTCTGGGCGATCGCCGCCGCGATACGCTCCGTGGTCACCGCGCCGCCCAGTGCGCCCAGCCGCTGCGACGAGAGCGAGACGGTCACCACCTCCTGCTCGACTCCTAGGAGCTGGGTCTCGCCCACCTCGGGGAGGACCTTGAGACGGTCTCGGAGCTGGCGGGCCAGGGCCTCGCGGTCGCGTGCACTCGCCCCCGGCTGGGTGACCGCAAAGATCAGCGCCGACGTATCCGCGAACCGATCGTTGACCGCCACACTCACGACACCCGCAGGGAGCTGGGGGCGTAGGTCCGCACTGCGCTTGCGGAGCTGGTCCATGAGCTTGTCGAGCGTGTCGGTCATGCGGTCGGCGGCCTGCACCTGGATCACGGCAAGACCGGGCCGCGATGTGCTGGTCACGGTCCCGACATCGTCGATCTCGCGCAGGGTTCGCTCCAGCTTCTCGGTGACAAGCTGCTCGACCTGCGAGGCCGAGGCCCCCGGATAGAGCGCAACAACCTGGGCAAAGCGGCCCTTGAGATCGGGGTCTTCGCGACGGGACATCGTGAAGAGGCCCGTCAGGCCGAGGACCAGCACCAAGAACGCGACTAAAATAGTCACTGGGCGGTAGGTAAAGGCAAGGCGTGTCAGGGTCATTTCGTCACCTCCGCGCGCGCCGCAACCGCAACGCCGTCGGTGAGGCGCTGGGGGGTCGCCGCCAAGGTCTCCCCCCCAACCAGCCCGGCTTGGACCAGCACCCGCTCTCCCTGAACAGGGCCAGTGACGATATCCTTGCGCTGCGCCTTCCCGGACTTCAGGAGAAAGACATAGGACCTGCTCCCATCGGTCGCAACGGCGGAGAGCGGTATAAACACGGCTTTCGTGGTCGTGGGGGCTGCATCGAGCGCAAGGCGGACGACCATGTTGGGCAGGAGCGCCTCCTGGGGATTCTCCACACGAACCTCGACGGCAAAGGCGCGGGTCCGGGGGTCGGCCTGGTAGCCCACGGTCTCGATCACCCCGGTGAAGCGCTTACCCGGCAGGGCATCGGCGGTCAAGGGGACCCTCTGACCGGGCCGGAGCGCCAGCCGTGCGGCCTCGGGGACGGCAAAGACTGCCTTCACACGGCTCAGCTCCCCGAGGCGAGCAATCGGCGAACCGGGCGCGAGCGTCTGCCCGCTCTCGGTGAGCTTGGCCAGCACGCGCCCGGCAAAGGGCGCGACAACCCGGTGTTTCAGAACTAGGAGGCGTGCCTGCTCCACACTGGCGGCGGCGCGTGCCTCCTGTGCCTTTAGCCCCTCGATCTGCCGCCGGATGCTCTCCAGCCGCGCGGGGCGTGTCGCGGCGACTCGGAGCTGGGCACGGGCGGCGTCTTTTTGTGCCTGGAAGCTCGCGACGCCCGCGCTCGCCTGCGCCACCCCTGCCGCCGCCGAGCGAATGTCTTCGTCCCGTGCCCCCTCTCTTGCGAGGGAGAGCCCCTGCTCCGCGGCGCTCTTGCGTGCGGCGGCGGCCTCCTGGGCGGCCTGGGCTCGGTCCAGCGCCTGCTGCCCCACCACCCCCTCGCTAAGCAAGACCGCGACCCGGTCCCGCTCCTTGGTCGCCAGCCGATCGTCTGCCTGGGCTTGGGCCAGTGCGGCCACGGCCTGAAGGAGCTCCTGAGCACGGGTGGCAGAGCGGGCCTTTCGCTCCCCCTCGGCTGCCTGGGTCGCTTGAGCGGTCGCCCCCTTCTCTCCTGCCTCCGCCTGCGCGAGCTGGGCGTGGGCGGCTTGCTGGGCGGCAGCGGTCTCGACCACGGCACGGGCGTACTCTGCCTCGGCCTGGCTCCGTGCCGCGCGGCTCTGGCGTAGCCCCGCCTCGGCTTCGTGCAGGGTCGCGGTCGCCACACCACTATCGAGCTGAGCCAGAAGCCCCCCTACTCCCACACGAGCCCCCACCGTGATGGGGAGTGCCGTCAAGCGCGCCGCCACCTCCGACGAGACAGTCGCGATCCGGTAGGGCTCTACTTGCCCGCTGAGCTGGACTTTAGCTTGCGATAGTTGCAATTGTGCCGTAATGCTCTCGACGGGAATCCCTCCTAACGGGCTAGGGGGTGCTTGCGCGGTGCTCCTCGCGCAGCCACTGGCGAGCCCCAGCCCGAGATTCACGAGGGCAAGTGCTCCAAGAAGTCGCTCATTTCTTAACATCATGATTTTCCTTAACACTGTTTAGTAGGACACAAAAAATTTAGGACGCCAGGAAGCCGCGCAGGCTTGCCTCAGCGACACTCTCGAAAAACGCCGCGTGGTACTCGTCGGGGAGCATGGTGAGCCGCCGCGCCAGTGCGAGGGCGGCGGCACCGTGGATGTGTGCCCAGATCGTGTGCGAGACCACGATCTCGGGCTGGTCGTTGCGAAACTGCCCGCTTGCCATCGCCTGCGCGACCGCGAGGCGGATAAAGTTAAAGGCCATCAGCCCTGCCTCCGGCTTCGGGCCAAAGCTCTTCTCAAAGTCCTCGTCGCAGAGCTCGAACATCAGGGCGTAGTACTGCGGGTGGTTCTGGGTGAAGGCAAAGTAGCAGCGTGCGCCCTGGCGCAGGCGCTCGACGGGGTCCTCGATCTGAATCTGGTGCATCTGGGTGCAGAGCAGCTCAAAGCCCTCGACGATCAGCGCGGCCAGGATCTCGTTTTTGTCTTTGAAGTAGAGGTAGATCGCGGTAGGCGAGTACTCAATGCGCTCCGCGATCTTACGGAGCGAGACAGCCGCAAAGCCCTGCTCCACGAACAGATCGCGTGCCGCATCCAGGATCGCCCGCTGGAGGTTCTCCCGCTCTCGTTTTCGTCGCTCCGTACTTCCCATTACTTAACACCGTTAAGTTTACACCCAGAATTTGGTTTATGCAAACGGGTCGCCCTCGCGCAGGGAAAAATCCGCAAAATCAAAGCCCGGTCCCACCGTGCAGCCCACCAGTGTGTACTCCCCGAGCGAGCGCGCCGCCTGCCACGCCCCCGCCGGGATGGTATGGGTCGGTGCTTGGCCCTCCCCAACCGGCCCCAGCACCCAGCGCTCCGTGTCGCAGAGCAGCTCCAGGGGCGCGCCTTCGTAGTAGTGCCACACCTCGTCGGAGAGCACCCGATGCCAGCGGGAGTACGCCCCCGCTGGCAAGAGAAAGTAGATCGTGGTCAGCGCCGAGCGGGTCGGGCGGCCGTCGCTTGGGGTGACGGTCTCGGCGGAGCGAAAGACCTCGCGGAAGTAGCCGCCCTCAGGGTGGGGCGTGAGCTGGAGTGTCTCGATCAGCTCCTGGGCGCGTGGATGCATCGCATCGTTGTACCCGATACAATAGCGGCGCTATGCTGGATATTCGACGAATTCGCACCGAAACGGACACGATTAAGGCCAACCTCTCCAAGCGCGGCGAGGATGTTGCCAAGATAGATGCGCTCCTCGCCATCGACGAGACACGCCGGGAGAAGCAGACCGAGTGGGAGGGGCTCCGCGCCGAGCAGAACCGCTTGGGGCCGCAGATCGCCGCCGCCAAGAAGGCCGGGGAGGACGCCACCGCGATCCTGGAGCGCTCCGGGGAGCTCAAGGCCCGCCTGGCGAGCCTCGACGGGGAGCTGAAGTCCCTCGACCCCGAGCAAGAGGCGCTGCTCTCCAAGCTCCCCAACCTGGTGCTCGACGATGTCCCGGCGGGCGGCGAGGAGTGCAACGCGGAGCTTCGTGGTGCCAACAAGCCGCTCCGGGAGTTCGACTTCGAGCCCAAGGCACACTGGGACCTTGCCGCCCACCTCGGGCTGTTCGATACGGAGCGCGGTGCCAAGCTCAGCGGGAGCGGCTTTGTGCTCTACACGGGAGTCGGGGCGCGGCTCCAGCGGGCACTGATCAACTACATGCTGGACCTGCACACCACCGTCCACGGCTACACCGAGCTGGGCGTCCCCTACCTGCTGACCCGCGAGTCCGTCACGGCATCAGGGCATATCGTCAAGTTCGCCCCCGAGATGTACCACGATGCGGAGAGCGACCAGTTCTTTGTCCCGACCGCAGAGCCTGCTCTTGTCAATGTCCACCGCGGCGAGCTGCTAGAGCCGGGCGTCCTGCCGCTCAAGTATGTCGCGCACACCCCGTGCTGGCGGCGCGAGGCGGGTGCGGCAGGGAAAGACACCCGTGGCCTCCAGCGCGTCCACCAGTTCGACAAAGTGGAGATCTTCCAGTACACCCTCCCCGAGGCGAGTGCGGCGGCCCAGGACGAGATGGTGCAGCAGGCCTGCGCCGTGCTCGATGGCCTTGAGATCCCCCACCGCCTGCTGCTTCTTGCCGCGGGAGACACCAGCTTCTCGATGGCCCGCACGATTGATATCGAGGCTTGGGCACCGGGCGTGGGCAAGTGGCTTGAGGTGTCGTCGGCCTCGGATGGCACGGACTTCCAGGCACGCCGCGCCAATATCCGCTTCCGCCGCGAGGCTGGTGCCAAGCCCGAGTTCCCGCACCTGCTCAACGCCTCAGGAACCGCGCTCGCCCGTGTCTATGCCGCCCTCCTCGAGACCCACCAGAACGCCGATGGCAGCGTGACAATCCCCGCGGCGCTTCGCCCGTACCTGGGCGGCCTGGAGACCTTGGAGCCCAAGTAGGGTTAGGATCGCGAGATGAGCACAAACACGGCCCGCACGTTCACGTTGGAGGAGTACATCGCCATCGAGGAGGCCTCGGAGGTCAAGCACGAGTTCCGCGACGGTCAGATCGTCGCGATGGCGGGGGCGAGCCCAAGCCACACCTTTATTCTGGCAGACCTGGTCTTCCTAATCCGCTCACAGCTTAAGTCGGGAGGGTGCCGGATCGGTTCGGCGGATATGCGCGTGCGGCTCACACCAGACGGCCGCTACTTCTACCCGGATTTAGTCGTGGTCTGTGGGACGCCCGTCTTTGACGACACCAAACCGCAGGCGCTGATCAACCCGAGACTGATCATTGAGGTGCTCTCCGACTCGACCGCGGCCTACGACCGGGGGGATAAGTTTCATGACTACCGCCAGGTGCCGTCGCTGACGGACTATGTCCTGGTCTCCCAGGACCGGGCCTATATCGAGCACTACCAGCGTCAGGGGGAGAGCGATCTCTGGCTCTACCAAGCCGCGGAGGGTCTGGAGGCGACCTTGCTGATCGGTGGTCTGAACCTCTCTCTGCCTCTGGTGGATGTCTACGCCCAAGTGGATAATATCGCATGATCCGTGCGGTTCTCTTCGATCTGGACGACACCCTCTGCGACGACACGGGGCAGATGTTTGAGAGCATCCGAGAGGTCGCCGGGCTGGTTCCCGGCGGCGATCCTG